>JANOMP010000039.1:0-40418 GCA_031420365.1 Cytophagaceae bacterium | reverse complement strand
GAATTTTTAAATTAATTATCTAGCTATTAGTAATTTAACTTGCTTAAAAATTTTCATACGGACGGTCCGAATATATTCGGAATGAGATTAATGGAACAATGTTTATTTGTTTTCTAAAAGATTTCACAAATGAATATTTCTACACTCTTAATCCTGTAATGCCATCTTATTACTATTAAAATGGGGGCAATGTCTGCTTTCAGTCGCTTTTTGAGCAATCTGCATCTTTGCAATGTCAATATCCATATTGTTGACAAACCGAAACAATTTTTTGAAAATTAGATTCTGCTCATCTAAGGACAAATTTTCAATGCGTGTTTGTATTTCTGATAAATTCATATCAAAATATACAAAAATAACAGTGACTTAATTAAATATAGCCTATTGATTTAATAACTAAGGGAGTTTTCATTTCAATTTTTCTTTCAAATAACTAGCAGTGTAATTGCCTTTTATCTTTTTCATATCTTCTGGAGTACCTTCAAAACCTACAAAACCTCCTTTCTCTCCTCCTTCTGGCCCTAAATCAATGATCCAATCAGAAGATTTAATAACCTCCAAGTTATGCTCAATAATAATAACACTATCGCCTTGGTCAACAAGAGCGTTCATAGCTTTCAACAACTTTTTAATATCGTGGAAATGTAAACCTGTGGTGGGTTCATCGAAAATAAACAAAGTTTTCCCTTTATCCGCATTACCTTTACCTAAGAAAAACCCAAGCTTTACTCGCTGGGCTTCTCCACCAGAAAGTGTGTTTGATGATTGACCCAATTTAATGTATCCTAAACCTACATCTTGTAGAGGCTGTAATCTTTCTGCCAATTTTGGTTGATTTTTTTTAAAAAAATCTATTGCTTCATCTACAGTTAAGTCCAAAATATTTGAAATGTCTTTTTCGTGAAACTTAACTTCTAATACTTCTTTTTTAAATCTTTTGCCATTGCAACTTTCACAATTTAATTTTACATCAGCCATAAACTGCATTTCAATTGTTTGGTAACCTTCGCCCTGGCAAGCTTCGCAACGCCCTCCATCCACATTAAAAGAAAAATGGGAAGGTTTATAATCTCTAGTTTTAGATAGAGGTTGCTCCGACATTAGAGCCCTTATAGTATCGTAAGCTTTTATGTAAGTAACTGGATTGGAGCGGCTTGATTTGCCAATTGGATTTTGATCCACCATTTCTATTTGATTAATTCGGCTAATACTTCCAGTAATTTCTCCATATTTCCCTACTTCATCTCCAAATTCACCTTTCATTTTGGCTAAGGCTGGATATAATATTTTACGTATTAATGTTGATTTACCAGATCCACTAACACCAGTAACGGCTAATAATATTCCCAGTGGGATTTTAACAGAAATATTTTTTAAATTATTCTCACGGGCATTGTTTATAGTAATGAAGTCAATAAATTTCCTTCTTTGCTTAGGAACCAAAATCTTATCTCTGCCTGAAAGAAAATTTAAAGTATGGCTGTTATTTTGATTTATGTCTTTATCGTTCCAGTCGCCTTGAAAAATCAATTCACCACCTAAATTGCCAGCTTCTGGGCCGATATCAATAATTTGATCGGCAGCCTTCATAACTTCTTCTTCATGTTCAACTACTATTACCGTATTGCCCATATCTCTCAAATTCAACAATACTGAAACTAATCTTTCGGTGTCTCGCGGATGTAAGCCAATACTAGGTTCATCTAAAATATACATGGAACCCACCAGGGCACTTCCAAGCGATGTGGCCAATCTAATTCGTTGCGTTTCTCCTCCTGAAAGTGAGTTGGAAAGTCTATTTAAAGTCAGATAACCTAAACCAACCCTTTCCATATAGTCTAATCTGTTTCTGATTTCTGTAAGAATCCGTTTTCCAATTTCTAAAGAAGCTTTATCTAGATTTAATTCCTTAAAAAGATTGGAAACCTCAGAGATTGGCAAAAGCACCAAATCAATAATGGATTTATTACTAATTTTAACGTAAGATGCATCTTTTCTTAATCGTGAACCTCTACAATCGGGACAAACCGTTCGGCCTCTATATCGAGAAAGCATAACTCGATATTGTATTTTGAAAGTTTGTTCTTCTAAAAATTTAAAGAAATCATTCAGACCTTCAAATTGTTCATTTCCTAGCCATAATAACTCATATTCTGCTTCAGAAAGATCTTTAATTGGCCTATGAATCGGAAAATTGAATTTTATGGCTTTTCTTAATAATGGCATCAGCCAGTCATTCATTTTTTCTGACCTCCAAGGAGCAATGGCTCCTTCAAAAACAGACAAGTTTTTGTCTGGAATCACTAAGTCAGGGTCAATTCCTAAAACAGAACCAAATCCTTCACAGCGTTTGCATGCTCCATAAGGATTATTAAAGGCAAAAAGGTTAACTGATGGCGATTCAAAGCTTATTCCATCCAATTCAAATTTGTCTGAAAAGGTTTTATTTATATTTCCAGATTCTAAAAAGATTTTTATTTCACAGATTCCTTCCCCTTCGAAAAAACCGGTTTGGATTGAATCAGAGAGCCGAAATTGGGTATCTTCATCCGGTTGGTTTTTTTCGTCATAATGAACTACCGCTCTGTCAATCAACAATTTGAGGCCTTTGGTTTTATTGATGGGTTTATCTCCTTTTTCTAAAAAATCTTCAATTAGTAGAATTTCTTCTCCTAAGACTATTCTAGTAAAACCCTTTTTTAACATTAAATCTAATTCTTCAAAAACGGTTCTGTTTTCCTTTGTTTTTAAAGGAGTAGTCACCATCAATTTAGTATTTTCTGGGTTTTCAAATATAAAATTTACTACATCTGAGACTGAGTCTTTTTTTACTTTTCCTCCGCTAATGGGAGAATATGTAATTCCTATTCTGGCAAAAAGTAATTTGAAATAATCATAAATTTCTGTAACCGTGCCTACCGTAGATCTTGGATTTTTTGATCCCACTTTTTGTTCAATAGCAATTGCAGGTGAAATCCCCTTTATGTAATCCACCTCGGGTTTTTCCATTCTTCCTAAAAACTGTCTAGCATAGGAACTTAAGCTTTCTACATACATTCTTTGTCCTTCGGCATAAAGTGTATCAAATGCCAAAGATGATTTCCCACTTCCTGATAATCCCGTTATTACAGTCAGTGAATTTCTTTTTATTGCAACATCTATATTTTTTAGATTATTAACTCTAGCCCCTTTTATAATAATATATTTTTTAGGGTCTAGTAATTCTACCTTACTATTTTCTGAATTGTTCATTAGACAAATTTAAATAAAGAATAACACTATGTTTGGATATGTTGTTAAGAATTTTACTTTCTTTAGCAATTTCAATATTGAAATATAATTTCAGGTTCGAATCTAAGTGTAAAAGTGCCATCTATTATGAATATTTAACCTTTTAAATATTTTTGGCGAAAATAATTTCTTTTTCCTGTAATTTTGAAAAAAAACAAACATTTATGCACGAAAATATTCTTGATGTAAAAAATGTAACTAAAAATTATTCTAATCATTGTGCCCTCGACAATGTTAGTTTATCTGTTCCAAATGGGGTTATTTATGGACTTTTAGGTCCGAACGGAGCAGGAAAAACTTCATTAATTAGAATTGTGAATCAGATTACTGGTCCCGATGCGGGCACTATATTATTTAATGGTCTTGCTCTATCAGAGAAAAATATTTATGAAATAGGCTATTTACCTGAAGAACGCGGATTGTATAAGAAAATGAAAGTTGGTGAGCAATTACTCTATTTGGCTAGGTTAAAAGGCCTAAATAAGAGTGAAGCTTTAGATAAATTAAGGTATTGGTTTGAAAAATTTGAAATAAAAACCTGGTGGGATAAAAATGTAGAAGACTTATCGAAAGGTATGCAGCAAAAAATTCAATTTGTTGCCACAGTTTTACATCAACCTAAACTTATAATTTTAGATGAACCTTTTTCAGGCTTTGACCCAATAAACGCAAGTATAATTAAAGATGAAATATTAGAATTAAAAGAAAAAGGTTCTACCATAATTTTCTCTACACATCGTATGGAATCTGTAGAAGAACTTTGCGATTATATTGCTTTAATAAACAAATCTAAGAAAGTTTTAGAAGGGAAAAAACAAGATATAAAAGACAAATACAAGTCCAATACTTTTTCATTACAATTTAATGGAGAATTAAATGAAGAATTTAGAACCTTTTCAATAATCTCAGAAATAACTAATCTTGATGGTAGAAAATTTGCAGTATTAAAAGCATTTGATAGTGCCAAATCAAATGAAATATTAAAAGAGTTACTTCCTAAAATTGAAATTAAATCTTTTAAAGAAGATGAAGCTTCAATGAACGATGTTTTTATTAATGCAGTACAATCATCAAATTAAATTTAAAATCTAATGAAAAATATACTTTTAATAATTCAAAGAGAATATCTAACGAGAGTAAAAAAGAAATCATTTATAATAATGACAATTTTGGGCCCTTTACTTATGGGCTTGATGTATGCAGGAGTAATTTGGGCAGCAATAAGTTCTGTTAATTTAAAGAAAATTCAGGTTTTGGATGATAGCAATCTTTTCGAAGGAAAATTCAAGTCTAGTCCAGAATTTGTTTTTGAATTTACCAAAGGAAATTTAAGCAAAACTAAAAATGATTTTATTGGTGGCAAATACGATGCACTCGTCTATATACCAAAAGATATTTTAGATAATCCGAAACAAGTAAAAATATTTGCAGAAAAAGGCGTGACACTAGAATTACAATCTAAAGTAGAAAGCACAATAGAAAGAGAAATTGAATCTATAAAATTAACGGAGGCTGGAATCACCAAAAGTGTATTGGAAAGTGCCAAAATGAATATAGAAACTGAAACTATAAGTCTTAAAAATGGTGGAGAAGAAAAAAGCAGTGCTGCCGCCGCGTCTATTATTGGAGGAATTTGTGCTTTTTTGATATATTTATCGGTTTTTATTTACGGTGCTCAAGTAATGAGAAGCATAACGGAAGAAAAGACCAGTAGAATTGTAGAAATTATCATTTCAAGTGTTAAACCATTTCAATTAATGATTGGGAAAATTGTTGGTGTAGCCTTAGTAGGTTTAACGCAATTTGGTTTATGGATTATCTTAACAATCGGAGTAATTTCGGCTGGAGGATCATTGGCTGGAGAATACTTAAAAAAAACACAAGAGACCCTAACTAAATCTCAAATGGCAAGTTTACCTCCAGAAGCTCAAGAAATGGCAAAAGCTAAAATGCAACAAGGAGGTAGTATAGATAGTAGTGCCATCCCAGATATCTTTGGGGCTTTAGATACATTACCGATAACCACAATTGTTATTAGCTTCTTATTTTATTTTATTGGCGGGTACTTGTTGTATAGTGCTTTATTCGGTGCAGTAGGCTCAGCAGTAGATAGTGACACTGATACACAGCAGTTTATGCTACCCATCACTATTCCAATTATTGCTGCATTTATGATTGCCCAATTTGTAATTAGAGATCCAAATAGTAATTTGGCGATATGGACTTCAATGATCCCTTTTACTTCTCCTATTATAATGATGGTGAGAATTCCATTTGGTGTGCCTATCTGGCAAATTGTAGTTTCAGTTTTATTACTTATTGCTGGTTTTATGTTTACTACCTGGATTGCTTCCAGAATTTATCGCGTGGGTATTTTAATGTACGGGAAAAAAGTGACTTGGAAAGAAATGTGGAAATGGTTGTTTTATAAAGCGTAAATTTTATTTTAGTTATAGAGGCCTGCGAAAATTTACTTTCACAGGCTTTTTGCTTTTTTTTATTGCATATAATTGAACTTGAAAATTGAATAAATAATATTATTCGGTTATGTAGAAAAAAAAAATGAGTAAAATTGAAATAGAATTCTAAATTTGCATTCAAATTTTATATTATTCTATTCCATGATGCAGACTTTTAAAGTCATTATTGAAAAAATTAATCATTTTAGATCTATTATTTTGTCTAAGTTTTCTGTTCTAAAAGAGCAATTTGTACTTTTTTTATATGCTACATTTGGAAAAGAAAAAGTAATAAGCACTTTTGGTTTTATTAGTGAAAAATATGAAAAATTAAATAGAAGACTATACAGTCATTTAAATATAAATGGTGGAAATTATACCTTTATAAAGAAAATATATGTTCTTTTTTATCGCTCTATATTTGGCGTTTTAGTGTACTTGTTTTTACTGAATTCCAATTTTTTATGGCTTACAGGCGGGATGCCTAGTATAGATCAACTTCAAAATCCTAAACTCTCTCAGGCTTCAACAATTCTCTCAGCTGACGGTATAGAAATTGGAAAGTATTTTGCAGAAAATCGAACTCCAGTTGACAGCGCATCTATATCCCCATGGGTTTTTAAAGCGTTAATTTCTACTGAAGATAAAAGGTTTTTTCAACATTCTGGAATTGATATAAGAAGAATGGGAAGTGTTGCTTTAGGAATAGTAAGTGGTAAAAAAGATCAAGGTGGTGGTAGCACTATATCTCAACAATTGGCTAAAAATCTGTATAGTACTAGAAAAAAGGAAATGAGAGGGTTGCTTTATTATGTTCCTTTAGTAAGAACCATAATTTATAAAACCAAAGAATGGTTAACTGCTATTGAATTGGAGAAAAGATTTACCAAAGGTGAAATAGCAACAATGTATTTAAATACAGTAGATTACGGGAACAATGCTTTTGGAATAAAAACAGCAGCAAAAACATATTTTAATAAAACTCCTGATAAGTTAAATATTTCCGAATCTGCCATTTTGGTTGGTTTACAAAAAGCCACTACCTATTATAATCCTATTCGTAATCCAAAAAACTCCCAAAAAAGAAGAAATACTGTTTTGCAAAGAATGGTGGCAAATGGTGATTTAAACGAAAAATTAGCTACCAAAATTTCCAAAGAAGATATTAAACTTGATGTTAACATTGAAGAGGCCTATGAGGGGCAAGGAAATTACTTTAAAGTTGCTTTGGCAAAATATGTGGAAAATTGGGCTAAAAAGAATGAAATCGATCTTGACTTATATAGGGATGGATTAATAATTCATACCACTTTGGATTCTAGAATGCAGACCTATGCTGAAGGTTCCGTAGAACAGCACATGCGTATGCTCCAAAAAGAATTTAATAATCACTGGAAAGGAAAGAACCCTTGGACTTTCGAAAATGGAGAGGAAATACCGGGTTTTATAGAAAATGTTGCCAAAAGAACAACTGTATATAAAAAATTACTTGCCAAATTCAAGGGAAATCTAGATTCTGTAAATTTTTATATGAATCTTCCAGTAAAAATGACGGTTTTTAATTGGGAAGGTAAAAAGAAAATGGAAATGAGTCCAATGGATTCTATAAGGTATTATAAAAAAATCTTACAGGCAGGTACGATGGCTTTTGATCCTTTTTCTGGGTTTATTAAAGCCTGGGTTGGAGGTATTGATTACGATTACTTTAAATACGACCATGTAAAACAAGGAAGAAGACAGCCAGGGTCTGTTTTTAAGCCTATTTTATACACAGCTGCCATAGATGGGCCTTTAAATCTTTCTCCATGTGATAAAAGACAAGATAAAAAAATGGAGATTAAATGGAAAGAAAATGGGGTAGAAAAACTTTGGGAACCCAAAAATGCTAATGGAAGTTTTTCAAATAGCAATTTGACATTAAGAAGTGCACTTGCAAGGTCAATAAATTCTGTGGCTGTTCAATTAACTATGGAAATGCTACCAAAAACTTTAGTTGAATATGCAAGGAAAATGGGTATTACTTCTCCCTTGGATCCAGTGGCATCATTAGGATTGGGAACTTCAGATGTTTCATTATTTGAAATAGTGGCAGCCTATGGTATTTTTCTTAATGAAGGAATGTACCGAGAGCCAATTTTTGTTTACAAAATTACTGATAAGTCTGGAAAAGTTTTATTTGAATTTGAGCCTAAAACAAAAACTGCAATTAGACCTGAATCAGCTTATTTAATGCAATATATGCTCAGAGGAAACATAGAAGAATCGGGGGGCACTGGAAGAAGAATGTTTAATTATGAGGAGCTTTTCAAGAATGGAGGTCAAGTAGCAGGAAAAACTGGCACTACTTCAAATAATTCTGATGCTTGGTATGTTGGTTTTACAAAAGATTTAGTTTGTGGCGTTTGGGTAGGAGGCGACGATAGAAGTATTCACTTTAGAGGCGGTATGGGAGAAGGAAGTAAATCTGCATTGCCAATATTTGGTATCTTTATGAACAAAGTTTATAAAGACAAGAGCTTAAATTATAGTGCAGGGCCATTTGCAAAACCTAATATAAAAATTGAGAAAGATTATTTAGCATGTTTTAATAGTGTAGAATCTGAAGTTTCCATCTTGGATAGTTTAGGGGTAGAAACAAATTTATTAGATTCTTTAGAAAAGTATAGAAGTAAAATGTCAGATAGTAGTTTAAATTTTGACAAAATTAAAACGATAAAAGTCAAAAGCGATTCTTCAAATCCTGTAGGAATAAAGAAAGATCTAAAAATAAATTAAGGATTGATCTTGAACTTTGAAAGTCATTTAAAGTTTCGAGAATCCTTAAATATTAATAAATTAAAAATATTGTAGGTTTTTTGTTAATGTCAGGTAATACTCCAGATCTCCAACTTTGAATAGATTTTGTTTTAATAAATTCTTGATCTGAAGTGATATCCGAAGCAATACATAATCGGGTGCTAGGAGAAAGATTTTTTAAAAGCGAAGATAATATTTGATTATTTCTATAAGGAGTTTCCATAAAAATCTGAGTTTGCTTTTTACTTGCCGCTTCTCTTTCTAAAAACTTAATTTTTTTTTCTCTTTCTAATTCTTTAATTGGCAAATAGCCATGAAAAGCAAACGATTGTCCATTAAAACCAGAAGCCATTAAAGCTAATAATATAGAATTTGGTCCAACCAAAGGTTCTACTTTCCAGTGTAATTGATGAGCGACTTCAATTATTAATGCTCCGGGGTCCGCAATTCCCGAACAACCCGCTTCTGAAATTATTCCAGCATTTACATTTAGAGGATATATAATTGAGAATATCTCATCAAATTTTGAGTCTTGATTTATTTCAATGAACCTTAAATCATCTATTTCGATTCCAAGTTTTAAAGAAGAAATAAATCTCCGAGTAGTTTTTATGTTTTCCACAAAAAACACTTTAATGTCTTTTATTACATCAATTGCGTAAGGAGTTAATGCTTTTTGATGTGTGTTGTCTGCCAATAGCATTGGCAATAAGTACATTGTTTTCATATTTTTGTTTTCACTACATGCTAAACCAATAGGTTAATTTAGCAAAAATAGCTTTATTTTTTGGCATCCAACTTTCTGAATTATAATTGTCGGTATAGACTAAAAAGAAATCTGAAACAGGAGCAAAACGCCATTGAAGTCTTGAATTAATATTTAGATTTTTAAATTGGGAGTTGTATTGAACAAAACTAGTCCAAAATAGTTTTTTCGACATTGTCCAATCTAAATTTGGACCAATGAGATATACTTTATTTTTTCCAGTAGAAATTTTAATGTCGTTGAAGCTATAATTTAATGCCAAAACTCCTTTTGGTTGAAATCTATAATTTAGATTTCCAGATAAAGCAATAATACTCCCATTATAATACCCACCAATATTTGGATTCAACACTAAAGAAACTTTTTTTCTAAGATCACTTACAATGTTGGCTTCAAATGAGTAAAATTTATAATTTGTATTTGCACCTAGGCTCCCAATTTTCCTATTGCTTCTTGCAGCATCAAAATTTCTAAATAGAAAAACATAATTTTGGTTAAAAGATGCCAAAATTCTTGCAGTATTTTGAAATACTATTAAAGAAAAAGGACCTGCTTTCCGGTCAGTTAAACCTATGCCAGGACTATTGTATTGGTCATAAGCCAAGCCAAAACTTAAACGATTTATTTTTTTTGAAGTTGGGAAATAATTTAAACCAAAAGTTGGATTAATGCGAAAGAAATTTTTTCTGGGAACAAAACCTGCTTCTGCATTAAATCCTTCACCAATTAAATCATGCGACCATTTTGCAATAAATTTCTTAGTATTATAATTTAGTACAACACCGTGAGCATAAGCATCTGAAACATCTTTTTCTTCTATAGAATGATGGTAAAATAATTTTCCTTGCCATGCATTACTTTTTGAAATTAAATTATATTCTAAACCCGCTACTCTGTTGAATTTACTTTTTGCTAGGTTTTCATTATCTGGTCTAAATTTATTTACAAAAATAGCAGCGATATTAGATCGATCAAATACCTTTCGTTGAAGGGAAAAAACCGTAAAATTTTCTGATTGAATTCCCTTTATTTCGTCTTTGGCTGTTTGGGTATTCAATATCCCAATTCGCCAATCGTCATTAATTTTTCCACTTAATCGCATTCCATAATTGATGCGTGTTTGAACGTTAATTCCAGAAGTGCTATCATAAGCTATTCCAATATTTCTTGAAAAAAATGGACTAAACAGTTGATTTCCAATAGCAAGATTTCCAGAAGGCGGAACAAATGGGTTGGTAATTACGCTTCCATATCCTGTAAATAAATCAGAGTTTTCTATAAAAAATTGTCTTTGCTCGGGTAAATTTAAATCAAATCTAGTTAAATTTACTACTTGCCGGTCTGCTTCAACATTGGAAAAATCTGGATTTACGGTTAAATCTAAATTCAAACCAGATGTAATTCCAATTTTAGCATCTCCTCCAAATCCAACTTTAAATCCATCATTTGGGTTTGTTCTTTCATAATCATTAGACCATCTGCTTGCTATATATGGGATGATTGAGATACTGGCTTTGTTTTTTTTCAAAGGTTTTTCAAACTGAATTGGAATGGAATATCCTAAGCTCATAATTATTTGAGTTTGAGGCATTTGTGTTACTGATGAAGTTTCGTTAGACTGTGTGTCAAATCGAAACCCCTTAAAATTCCAGAATTGGCTATTATCTTTATATCTGAAAGTAGAAAACGGAATCACTGTTTCACAATACCAAGCATCATCGCCAATGCTAGATTCTGTTTTCCATTTATTATCCCAAAACATATTTAAAAATGAAGCGTCTATAGCTCCATTAGACATTAAGCCCTCTCTCATAACTCCCAATGGGTTTGTTCCAAACATAAAACCATTCGTATGGTCATTAAATGTATCAAAACAAAAAGTTACATTATCATTACCTCCTGCCCTGAAATCTCTCCTTAATGAAGGAATAATATATTTTTTATCTTTGGAATACATTTTTGCTCCCAAATACAAGTTTTTCTGATCATACAAAATAATTATTTCTGTATCATAGGTTGCGTTTAGCTTATCATTTGGAAAATATTGCTTAAATCCTGAAATTTTATCTGATTCATTCCAAATTGCTTCATTAAGTTTTCCATCCAAAACGATTTTTTCATTAATAAACTTTACAGTGTATTTTGTTTGACCAAATGATTCAAAATTATAGATTAAAAAAGATAGGATGGGTAGTAAAAAGTTTTTCATTTAAAAAGGTTAAGTATTATTTCAGAATTAATTTCAGAGTAATCGTTAATATAAAGATCGCAGGGGGGAAGGTCTTCTTTGGTATGAGAAGATAAAACTCCTACTACTTTCATATTTGCATTTAATGCTGCAGAAATACCTGAAAATGAATCTTCGAAAACTACGCAATTAGAAATTGGAACATTCAAATTTAGAGCAGAGGTAATATATACTTCAGGATCGGGCTTATGTTTTTTAACATTTTCACTTGCCAATATGGACTCCATATGATTTTCAAACCCTAAAAAATTCATTATTAGGTTTAAGTTGGCTCTAGGTGCAGACGTAGCAACCCCAGTTTTAAAATTATTGCTTTTTAAAGAAATTAAGAAATCTAAATAGCCAGGAATGGTTTCAATATTATCTGCATATATCTCTCTAAAAAGTGATTCTTTTTCAAATTCGAATGCTTTGAATTCCTCTCCTACTACCTCTCTACCAAGAAAATGCTTTAATATATAACTGTTGCTTTTTCCAAACATATGTAGTGCAAATTCTTCATTGGATGGATGTAGATCCCTTTTTTCAAAAAAAGACTTAAAAGCTAAACTATGGTATGGGTTTGTATGGCAAATTACGCCATCCATATCAAATATAACTGCTAAGTTTTTCATTTTGCAAAAATAATATTAAATGATTATTAATTTATTTTCAAATTTGAAAATGTAGCGTATTATGTAAAAATTCAATCAAATTATTAAAATATTGATATTTTTTTTAATACCTACAGTTTAATAATTGGTTCAAGCACTAATAATTTGCTAAATTAATTCAAATTGCTACACATATTAATATTCATAAATCTATTTCAATTTAAAATATTACTATTTTGTTTGTATGTTTGAATAAAATTCAAATTTATTTACCTAGAATAAATCAAGAAGCTAAGCATTTAAAAACCTAAAATGAACGAAAAAACACTTTTTGGACACCCTCGCGGTTTGTTTGTACTCTTTTTCACCGAAATGTGGGAAAGATTTTCTTATTATGGAATGAGAGCTATTTTATTCCTTTACCTTACAAAAAGTGCCTCTGAAGGTGCTTTAGGGATTCCCGAATCTGAAGCAGGACCAATTTATGGACTTTATGCCTCTTCTGTATATCTTCTTACCTTACCAGGAGGTTGGATAGCAGATAATATTTTAGGGCAAAAGAAAGCAATTTGGTGGGGAGGAATTGTGATTATGTTGGGGCACATAATATTAGCTATTCCATCTTCCGCTTCCATTTTCTTTTTAGGTTTGGCTTTTGTAGCGGTAGGTACTGGTTTGCTAAAAGCCAATATTAGTTCTATTGTTGGTGAATTATACCCCGAAGGAGGGGCGAGAAGAGATGCTGCATTTTCCATTTTTTATATGGGGATAAACATAGGGGCTTTTTTAGGAATGTTTATTGTAGGTTATTTAGGTGAAAAAGTAAATTGGCATTATGGATTTGGGGCAGCGGCTTTTGCTATGTTTTTTGGATTAATAAATTTTAAATTAAACGGTAAATATCTTTCTCATGTGGGTGAAAAACCTGTAAAAAAAGGTAACTATACTTTTCTATATATTACGATAGCTTTATTGATTTTCGTTAGCTCATTGGTTGTTTTTGGTATAGTTTCTGGCAGTAAAATGGCTAATGCGATGAAATATATAATAGTAGGTATTACTATTTTGTATTTTTTTTACATAGGGGTTATAGACAAATCTTTGTCAATAATTGAAAAGAAAAGAGTAGGGGTTTTGTTTATATTTTTTATTGGAGCTGCGTTGTTTTGGTCAGGTTTTGAACAAGCTGCCACTTCATTGACAACTTTTGCAGATAGACATACAGATAGGGTTATAATGGGATGGGAATTGCCCGCTTCCTGGTTTCAAAATGCTAATTCATTTTTTATACTTTTGTTTTCCGCACCAATTGGAGCATTGTGGGTGTATTTAAACAGAAAGAATCTTAATCCCTCGACACCAATTAAGTTTGGGCTTGGTTTGTTTCAAATGGGCTTTGGATTTCTAATTATGTATTTTGCAGCTAAAAATGTATTAGATGGCTCTTTGGCGGGTGTTGGTTGGCTTACATTTACTTATATGTTTCATACCTTGGGTGAGCTTTGTTTAAGTCCTGTAGGTTTAAGTACGTATACAAAACTAGCTCCTAAAAAATATTATAGCCAAATGATGGGTTTATGGTTTGTAGCTGCTGCCTTAGGAAATCTAATTGCTGGCCTTTTCGCTGGAAATTTTACCGAAGGGAACGTAGCGGAAATGCCCAGTTTGTTTTTGCAAGTATGCTTGTTTGGCTCCGGTCTTGGAATACTCTTCATTGTATTCTCCAAGCCAATAAAAAGCTGGATGGGTGGAATTGAATAAAGTAATAAAGTAATTTAATAAAAAGAAAGTGTTATTATTTAAAAAGCAGGGGCTTAGCCTCCTGCTTTTTTAGCTTTATAGTTTTCTTTTAATAAAAAAGTTAAAATTTTATCTCGATGGTCTCCTTGAATAAGCACCTCACCGTCTTTTGTGCTGCCTCCTGCGCCGCAATTATTTTGAATCTTCTTTTTTAAATTTATTAAATCTTCCTCTTTGCCGATAAAACCTTCAATCCTGCTTACCACTTTTCCTCCTCCTTTTCTGTCTAGCCAAATTTTAAAATTTTGCTTTTCATTTGGTAAAGTTTCAGTTTCATAATCTTCTGATTCAAACTTATAATCTGGATTAGTGGAAAATACCATCCCGTTCGTATTTCTTTTATTTTTCATTGTTATTTTTAAATTTTAAAAAGAAACTATGAGAGAATTTGGAACAGAAACAACCTCAATGGTATCACTTAAAAGTTCTAAAGATTCGCCATCAATATGAATCAAAAGATTCTTTTTTGCTTCAAAATTGAAAAGTTTAGCTCTATAATATTCTACATATTTAGAATTTCTAATTTTTTTTGTCATTAACAAAAAGCCCAAAATGAAGCCAAAATATTTTGGATGTTTTAAAATTATGGTGCAGTCGAGGTGTTGGTCATCAATAATAGCATCAGGGGCTATAAAGGCATTGTTTCCAAATTGGTTTGCATTTGCAAATGTTATAGAGAAATATTCTATTTCTTGCTCATTCAATTTTCCATTTTGAATTTCAAATCTGAAATAATTAGTTAGAATTACTTTAAAATAATTCCAAAGACCTCTACCATTCGGATTTTTGTCAAATCTTTCTGCACATTTAGCATCAAATCCTACTCCTGCCGTACAAAAAAAAAGCAATCCATTTATTTTTCCACTATCAATTATTTTGAATTTATTTTCTTTTATTTTATTTATAGCTCCTTTAATATCTAATGGAATACCCAAAGTTCTTGCTAATCCATTTCCTGATCCAATTGGAATTATTGATAATTTTGCTTCCGTATGTATTAATTGTCCGGCTATTTCATTAACGGTGCCGTCACCACCAACCGCTACAAAATGCTTAATCCCTTTAGAAAGGTGCTTATTCACGAGTTCTTTAGCATGATGTTTTCTTTCAGTTTTTTCGATAATTGGATTAAAATCGGTTAATGCAAATGAATCAATAATGCATTTTTCAATATTGTTTTTGCCTTTTCCTGCAATAGGATTAATAATAAATACAATTTCTTGTTTGCTCAAAATATTTAAATATCTTTGGAATAAAAACTTTACAAAAATGAAGAAACTAATTCTAATTTTTTTATTTTCTTTCAATTGTTTTATTACTTTTTCTCAAAAAAAGTCAGAAATATTAGCAGTATTGCAAAGACAAGAGCAGTTTTGGAATGCTGGAGATATTAATAATTTCATGGAAGATTATTGGAAATCAGAAGAATTGAAGTTTATCGGTAAAGCTGGAGTGGTAAAAGGTTGGCAGGCAACCAAAGATAGGTATTTTAAAAGTTATCCTGATAGAGCAACAATGGGAATTTTGAATTTTGGTATTCAAGAAATAGATTTTATGTCAAGAAAGTCTGCTTGGGTTTTAGGTAAGTGGAGATTAAAAAGACCTGAAAAAGGGGATATTGGAGGATATTTTACCTTAATTTTAAAAAAAATAGATGGGAAATGGGTAGTCGTTTCTGATCATACTAGTTCTGATAATAATTGAATAATTCTTATATTTACAAAATACAAATGAGCGAAAAAATACCTTTAGGTGCTAAATTCTCACATGATTTTAGCTTTTCACAAGAAGATGTAATAGCGTTTGCAAATTTGACGGGAGATCATAACCCAATTCATTTAGATGCAAATTATGCATCATCAACTAAATTTAAAATTCCAATAATACATGGACATTTAAGTAGTAGTGTTTTTACTAAGTTTTTAGGAATGGAAAAGCCGGGAGGTCCTGGATCAATTTATATTAAACAAGTTACAGAATATTTAAGACCTATGCATGTTGATGTCATTTATGAAGTGGTTTTTGAGGTAATAAGTGTAGATTCTAAAAGACATATTGCTGAAATTGCCACACAGATTATTAATAAAGAAACAAATAAAATGACAATTAGAGGAATTGGGACACTTTTGAACGAAGAAAATTATTGATTTTATTAAAGTTTAGATAAATTTTCATAGATTCAATATATAAATTAATATTGAACAATATTATTGAAATCCATTTCACAAAAAAAAAGTCATAATTTTAAAAAATCATGACTTTTTTAATTTCTTTTAAGATTCACTCGAATTACATTCCAGCATTTTTCATAGTTTGAACTTCGGTTCTTACTGCTTTAGCCCATGCTGAAACATCTTGCATACCTTTCCTTACTCTTGTACCGGCAGCTTTGTTTTTTTTGTCGTAAAATTTGTCGAAATCGTCTTTTAAAGAAGTTACTAAACTGTACAATTCTGAATACTTGTCCATGAATTTAAAGGGGGTTTTAAAAATTAAAAATTTATTACTGCACTGCAATTTATAAAAAAATTAACAATTTTCTAATTTTATAAATTTTTTAATGAAAAATTAGCAAAAATTAGGTTTAATTCTATTCAATTAGGCTTTGTAAAGGCCATCAGCAAGCTTTTGTTTAACAATTTCAAAACTTTCCATCGTATATTCTACATCAGATAAAGTATGGGCTGCGGTTGGAATCACACGGAGTAAAATTACACCTTTTGGCACTACTGGATAAACAATAATGGAACAAAAAATACCCATATTTTCTCTAAGGTCACGAATTAAGTTAGTAACAGTAGGTAAATCATAATCCCCTTGAAGAAATACAGGTGTAACTGGAGAGTTGGTATTTCCAATACTAAAACCTCTTTTTTTAAAACCATCTTGTAAAGCATTTACTATAGTCCAAAGTTGGTCTTTTAGTTGAGGATTATCTTTAATTAATTGAAGTCTTTTCATTCCTCCAATTACACATGGCATAGGAAGTGCCTTAGCGTAAGTTTGAGATCTTAAATTATATTTTAAAAACATTACTATTTCTTTTTTTGCTGCAATAAAAGCTCCAATAAGTGCCATTGATTTAGCAAATGTGCAAAAATGCAGATCTACTGCATCTTCCACTCCAAAGTGTTCAGGTACGCCGGCCCCTGTTTTTCCCATTGTTCCAAATCCATGAGCATCATCAACTAGCAATCTAAACTTAAATATTTTCTTTAACTCTGCTATTTTATCTAAACTTCCTACTGCACCTGACATTCCAAAAACTCCTTCTGTAATTACCATGATACCACCGCTTTTCTCTTCTGCAATTTTTGTGGCTCTTATTAAGTTTTTGCTTAAACTCTCCATGTCGTTATGCTTATACGTATAGGTTTTTCCACCCTTTGCTTTATGCAATCGTATTCCATCAATTAAACAAGCATGACATTCGGCGTCATATACAATAACATCTTTAAAATCTACCATAGCTTCAACAACTGACATAACACCTTGATAGCCATAGTTTAACAAAAAAGAGTCTTCTTTTTTAACAAATTCAGCAAGTTGTTTTTCAAACTCTTCATGCATTTCGGTATTGCCTGTCATCATTCGTGCACCCATTGGATAAGCTAGGCCATAATCCATGGTTGCTTTTGTATCAGCTTCTCTTACTTCAGGATGATTAGCTAAGCCTAAGTAATTGTTAAGAGACCAATTAAGCATGCGTTTCCCATTAAATGTCATATATGGACCTAGCTCACCTGATAACTTTGGAAATGAATAGTAATGGTGGGAATAGTGTGCGTGAGAACCAATAGGGCCTAAATTATTAGCTACTTTTTCAAAAATATCTTCAACCATAGTTTAAAAAACAATCTTTATTGTTATTATTTTTTTATAAAATCGTGCAAATTTAAGAATTAATTGTTCAATTTAGAATATAATAATCTTTTAATTGTTGCACATTGATTTTTGATAATTTTAAAAATAGTTGTTTTTCATTTATAATATTATTTGGATTTCGGTCGTGTTATTTAAAATCAAAGGGATTGTAAAGAGATAATTCTAATTCGAATCTTATAAAATGGAAAAAACACTTTAGGTTTGTTAATTGTTATTAGTTCGAAGATACTAGAATTATAAAATTTGGATTAAATTTGTAAAAAAGATATTTAGCAACATATTATTGAGATTTAAATTATTTTAAATGAAAACTAAGAGTTTACTACTTTTATTTTTTTGTTTTAATTATTCTCTTTTGGCTCAAGAGGTGCTTTGGGCTACAAAAATATTAGAAAAATCTTCTGAAACTGTAGATGAAATTTATTCCCCCAAATACAGAGCTATACAGGTAATTGGAAAACCAAATGTACTTCCCCAAACTATTAGCTCTCCATGTTCTTGGAGGCCTACTGGCTCTGGATCCGGAGAAGATTATATAAAAGTAGGTTTTGAAAAAGGAATTCGAATTAAGCAAATTGTGGTTGGAGAGGCTGTAAATCCTGGGGCAATAGCTCGAATTTTTGGATATACTCAAGATAATCAAGAGGTTCTGCTTTTTGAGAATAGAGATCCATTACCGCGACTGAGTGGTCGATTATGGAATATAATAATTCCACAAACCGCACAAACGATTATTGCCATTAAATTATTGATTGAGCATTCTATAAATAAAGGAATGAAAGAATATGATGCTATTGGAATTTCTGAATCAGAAACTCTTTTTGTTGCCAAAATAAATGTTGCTGAAAATATACCCAAAGATTTACAGAAAGAGAATTTAGGGCCAAATATTAACTCCAAATATGGAGAAGTGGCTCCAATTATTTCACCAGATGGGAAAAACATGTATTTTACTAGGCTTAATCATCCTGAAAATAGTAAAGAAAGTTCAAATAAAAATGATAAGCTAAACGAGATAGCTCAGGATGTATGGATGTCGAAACTCACAAAAAGTGGGGATTGGGATAAAGCCACAAATATTGGAGAACCAATAAATAATTCTGCAAATAATGCTGCCGCTACGATATCTGCGGACGGAAAAAGTCTTTATGTTTTAAACGTTTATTTGCCAAATGGAAAATTTGTGGCAGGATTATCTAAAGCTACAATGAGAAATAAGAAATGGGAATTGCCAAAACAAATTCAAATCAGTGAATTCCAAGCATTAGAAGTTTATGATGAAAAATTGAAAATTAAAAAAACAGTTACTGAATATGCCATAAGTTCTGACGAAACATTTTTATTAATGGGTCTTAGGCGAACAGAATCTTATGGAGACAAAGATATTTATGTTTCATTTAAAAAAATGGATGGAGTATATTCAAAACCTATTAATTTAGGAATCACCATAAATTCAGCGGGAAATGAAGGCTCCCCTTTTTTAGCAGCAGATAATAAAACATTATACTTTAATTCAAATGGTCACCCAGGTTTCGGTGACGCAGATATTTACGTAAGCACACGTCTGGACGATACCTGGACCAATTGGTCTGAACCAATAAATTTAGGTCCTATTATTAATTCTCAAGAATGGGATGGATATATTACCATTCCTGCCTCTGGAGATTATGCTTATTTTAGTTCTTTGAAAAATTCAATTGGCTCTGACGATATTTTTAAAATAAAATTATTTCCCTCCGTTAAACCTCAAATTGTTTCACTTTATAATTTTCAATTTGTTGATAAAATAACTGGAAACTTATTGAAGCCTGAAATTTCAATTGAGGCAATTTCAAAAAATGACTTAAAAGATTCTACCAAAAGTGTTGTTTGGACTTTTGAAGAAGAAAATTCTGAATTTAAAACCATTCTTACTGCAGGCATAAAATATTCAATTATTGCCAAATTATTAAATTTTGGAGACATTAGAGAGGAGATAGACTTGACTAAAGAAAAAAAATATAGGGAATTAAAGAAAATATATGAAATGCTTCCTTTAGTAAAAGGGCAAAAAATGGTATTAAATAATTTGTTTTTTGACCAAGGTAAGGCTAAAATAAAAGAGGAATCGTTTGAGGAGCTTAATAAGATTAAAAATTTAATGTTAGAAAACCCTACTATGGAAATTCTTTTGGAAGGGCATACTGATAATCAAGGTGATATGCTCTTGAATATAAAACTTGCCGAAGATAGAGTGAAAGCAGTTAAGAACTATTTGATAGATGATAATAAAATAGAAAAAGACAGAATTAGCTTTAAATCATGGGGGCCATATAAGCCTTTAGGCGGTAACGCTTCAGAAGAATCAAGAAAGAAAAACCGAAGAGTTGAGTTTACCATTGTGAAAATGTAATTAACTTTGCAAAGCTGTTTATTTAAAAACATTAAATTATGCCTCAAAGCCTACTTTTGGTTGTTCCTTGTTACAATGAAGAAGAAATATTATGGATTACTAACGCTAAACTTTGTGCTTATTTTGACAAATTGATTTTGGAAGGCAAAATTAGCTTAAATAGTAAAATTTGTTATGTTAATGATGGAAGCAAGGATAAAACATGGGTTTTAATAGAAGAAATCGCAAAAAATGAGTCCAAAATACTAGGAATCAAACTTTCTAAAAATTTTGGACACCAAAATGCTTTAATGGCTGGCCTATTTGAGTTTATTGACAAATTTGATTGTTATATAAGTATTGATGCTGATCTTCAAGATGATTATTGTGCTATTGAAGCGATGTTAGAAAAACATAATGAAGGAGCTGCAGTAGTTTATGGAGTAAGAGAAGACAGAACCTCAGATTCATTTTTTAAACGATTTACTGCAGAGTCTTTTTATAAAATTATGCAAAGATTGGGAGTTCCTGTTGTGTTTAATCATGCTGACTTTAGATTAATAGATAATAAGGTTTTAAAGGAATTTGAGAGGTTTGGAGAAGTGAATATGTTTATAAGAGGGGTTATTCCAACTATCGGTTTTCATTCAGAAAAGGTTTTTTATAAAAGATTTGAAAGACAAGCAGGAGAAAGCAAATACCCATTAAAAAAGATGATAGTTTTTGCTTGGAATGGAATCACTTCTTTTTCAACTGTTCCTATGCGACTTGTGCTTTGGTTTGGCATAATTAACTTTTTGGTAGCTTTGTCCATTGGGGGTTATGTAATTAGTAGTAAATTTATGGGATTTACCGTCGCTGGATGGACGTCAATCGTACTTCCTATGGCATTTTTTAGTGGATCAAATATGATTGCTATTGGTCTCATTGGAGAATACATTGGAAAAGTATATGAAGAAGTAAAATCACGCCCAAGATATATTGTTGAAAAGAAAATTGGAGAATGAAATCTAAAATAGTACTACTATTCCTCCTAATTTTAGCTTTTTGGCTGAGAGTACATAATTTAGATAAACGAGCACCGTTTACTGATGAAAAATTTACATTATTAAATGCAAACGGCTTTTGGGTTGGAGCATTTAATCAAACTGAAATAACCGAAAAAAAGTATTTTACAGCTTCAGATTTTTGGAATGATAAGGGCATTCACGATTATTTCGAAGCTATTGCTCATTCAGATTTTGGAACTCATATAATTTACAATTCCTTTTTACATCCTTGGATGAAAGTATTTGGTAATCAAGATTTTACAATTAGATTTCCAAGTGTAATTTTTAATTTGTTGACTATAGTTTTGGTTTTTTTCTTAGTAAAAAGAGTTTTTAAATCTGAAAAAACTGCTCTTTTTTCTTCATTTCTTTTAGTTATTGAGCCCTTAAATATTGCTCAAAGTCATATCGCAAGAAGTTATACTCTGTCATTTTTATTTGTGGTTCTGGCCACTTATTTATTTATTTATTTAGTAGAAACTGATAAGCCCAAGCGAATTTATTTTGTTTTTTATACTTTAATAGTGGCTTTAAGTTTATTAAATCATTATTTAAATTTCCTAGTCCCATTAGCTCATGGTTTAACCTTTATTTTTCTCAGGAAAAACCTTAAAACTTGGATAAGCTTTATATTCGCGGGTGTTTTTAATATATTATTAATGGTTTGGTGGTTTAATTGGGGAGGAGGCCATACTTCGTTTGAGTTTTTAAAAGATAAAAATCATAAACACTTATTGATTGCTCAAAATCAATCTAATACATTGGCTAGTTCAATCCAAATTAGCACTCCAGAAATTGTTGCTAAAAAAGGATTAGAATTGTTTTTCGACTCTTCAGCTCTTAGTCATGGTCTTTTTAAAGATTTAAATGGGGTTAAAAACTTTTTGATTTCAGGTTGTGCTTTTATACTTCTTTTGGGATTTTATTATTTGTATAAACGACGTTTCTTTAAGTGGGCAATGTTGCCATTTGCACTTTTTTTAACCATCCTGATTTTCTTTAATACTATAGCATTAGCTATTTTGGTATCGATTTTTTTGTATTTTATTATTTATTTCACTTTTACATTTGTTTTTCACAATGAGAAATTCTTAATGTGTCAAAAAGCATTGGCTAGTATATCATTAATAATGTTTTTTATACCCATAGTATTTGTAGTTTTTGATGCTTTAAGGAATGGACATACCACTAGTTTAACGCATCGATATATTGGAATTTCATCTCCTTTTGTAGCTATATTAGGGGGAATTGGAATTGCCAGACTTTTTAAAGAATTTAATTTTGCACCCTTGTTTTTGATTATTATTGTTCCATTTCAATATGTTTCAATTTCAAAAGAATTAATGCAGTTTTTTGATGATAAATCAACTAAATATGCTTGGTTTGACCCAGCTCGTGTCCAAAACCCATATTTACAGTTAGCCGAAAATGTCAAAAAAAATTACGTTGAAGGCGACACGTTACTAATTCCTTCTGGGTTTAAAGATCTTTATGAACTTACTTTTGGTGTAAAAAACAGAGTTTCCTACAACGATGCCCAATATTTAAATTTATATTTACCCAAAAAATCAAAGATTATTCAAAGAATAGAACCAAATGAGATGAATAAAGTATTTTTAGTTTCTAAAGATGGTACTAAAAAAATAATTTTTGATTTTGAAGGTTCTAAATACAGATATTAATGAAAATAAAGATTGTATTACCTGTTTTTAATGATTGGGAAGCTCTGAAAATGCTTTTGACTCAAACTATTGAGATTTATAATAGAGAAGATTATCAATTTTCTTTTTTGGCTGTGGACGACTGCTCTAGTGTGCCCTATCTTGCTGAAAACTTTAAAGAGTTTGATTTAAAAGTTATTCATCTTATTAGTAATCAAGGTCACCAAAGGGCAATCGCGATTGGGTTGTCTTATTTATCTGATAATCAGGATTATGATGTTGTTATTGTAATGGACTCCGACGGTGAAGATCAGGCTAGGCACATCAAAGACCTTATTGATAAAAGTTTGGAGGCTCCAGAAAAAATAATTTTTGCACAAAGAAAGAAACGGACCGAATCTTTATTTTTCAAACTGTTTTATCTATTTTATAAATTTATTTTTAAAACTTTAACAGGTCATATTATTACTTTTGGTAACTTTAGTTTAGTGCCAATTTCAAAAATAAAAAAGTTAGCCCATGTTACGGAAATATGGAATAATTATCCGGGGGGAGTCATTCGTTCGAAACTTCTATTTGATTCAGTATCCTTAGATAGGGGGAAACGATTAGCTGGTGAATCAAAAATGAATTTTAGCTCACTAATTTTGCATGGAATGAGTGCTATTTCTGTTTTTTTAGATTTTACTGCAGTTAGAATATTGATTTTTGCGAGTCTTATGGTTTTATTTTCAATGGGAGGCTCAAGTATTGTATTGTATTTGAAATTTATTGAACACCAAGCCACTCCAGGCTGGGCTTCAAATTTAATATTAGCTTTTTTTATAGTTTTTATTCAGGGCTTTTTTATTACCTTATTTATATTATTCATGGTTTTAAGTTCGAGAAGATACAATAGTTTTGTGCCCTATTTAGGATATAAAAAATTTATAGATTTTGTAGAATAGTATAAACATTATGGAAGATTTTAGTTTTGAAGATTATTTGATTAAAAAAAAGATAGATAAGACTCTTTTTCTTAAATTTAAACCACAGGTTTTTGAAGAATGGAAACGGTTGTTTGAGCAAATTCATCCTGATAGTTTTACTGCACAAAAGAAATTTTTCATAAATTCAATCCGAAGGGAATTTCTGTTGCCTAAGGATTAATACTTTTTTTTTGTTCTAAATCAAACTTTTAATAAATTATAGCCTATCTATTCTAACAAAATATTTGAATCATTTTTGTTTACAATTCATTTCAATTAACTTGCGAATATTTTTTCAAACTAGCATTGATTTTATAAAATATTATGAATTTTCCTGTAGATTTAAAATATACTAAAGAACACGAATGGGTAAGAATTGAGGATGGTAACATTGCTACTGTGGGAATTACTGATTTTGCTCAAGGTGAATTAGGAGATATTGTTTTTATTGAAATAGAAACTGAAGGAGATGAATTGGCTAAAAACGATGTTTTTGGAAGCGTTGAAGCAGTTAAAACAGTTTCTGATTTGTTTTTGCCAGTTGCAGGTAAGGTTTTAGAAGTTAATATAAAACTAGTAGATGAGCCAGAATTAGTAAATAATGACCCTTATTCAGAAGGATGGTTAATTAGAATGGAAATCAACAATTTGGAAGATTTAGAAGCTTTAATGGATGTAAATGCCTATAAAAATTTAATTGGACACTAATATTAAGCATGAAAGTTCTATTTTTTATTTTATTTTTCGGACTAAAATTGATAAACAATCTTTCATAAATTATTATTTACAGCCCATTAGGGCTTTTTTTTTGGATACTAATGAATATTTTAATTAAAAAAGGCATTATTGTAGATAGAAATTCTACCTATCATCTTCAAAAAATGGATGTTTTAGTGGAGAATGGCTACATAGTCGAAGTTAATGAAAATATTATCGCAGTTTCAGGTATTGACAAAATATATGAGGAATCAAATCTTCATATTTCAATAGGTTGGTTTGATTTTTCGGTTCATTATAAAGATCCAGGAACTGAATGGCAAGAATCTTTAGAATCTATTCAAAACGCCGCAAAAAAAGGAGGATTTACAGAAATAGTAGGATTTCCAAATACTCAACCAACTGTTCAAACTAAAGAATCTTTAGCCTATTTTAGAGATTTTTCGGAAAAAAACATAGTGAAATTACATAATTTTGTGGCAGTCACAAAAGCTTGCGAAGGAAAAGATTTCACTGATATGATAGACCTTCATTTTAATGGAGCCGTTGGCTTTTCAGACGGAAAATTTCCAATTCAAAGCTCGGATATTTTACTTAAAACCCTCCAATATTTACATCCAATAAATGCAATCTTAATTAATAAACCAGAGGACAAATATTTAGGTATGTTTGGTCAGATTCATGAAGGACTTGAAAGTACGAAATTAGGACTTAAAGGAATTCCTTCCGCATCGGAAGAAATTATGATACTACGCGATATAAAACTTTTGGAATATACTGGTCTTAAATCAGAACTGCCAATATTGCATTTTTCTACCATATCAACCGAAGAGTCTGTTAATTTAATTAGGAAAGCTAAGAAGAAAGGGTTACCTGTTAGCTGTGATATTGCGGCACATAATTTAGCTTTTACCGAGGAAGATATGGGTACTTTTGATACAAATTTAAAAGTTAAGCCACCATTTCGATCAAAAAGAGATGTTTTGGCTCTAAAAGAAGGTTTAAAAGATGGAACTATCGATTTAATTGTTTCAGACCATAATGCTTTAGATTCGGAACAAAAGAATTTAGAGTTTGATTTGGCAGAATTTGGTGCAATAGGTTTAGAAACTACATTTTCTGTTATTAACATGTTCTCTGATTTAAATATCGAGCAAATAATTGCGCTACTAACAGAAAATCCTAGAAAAATTTTAAGAATGGAAATTCCATCAATAAAGGTTGGGGAAAAAGCCAATTTGACGCTATTTGACCCTAAATTATCCTTTGTTTTTGAAGAAAAAGACATAGTTTCTATGAGTAAGAATAGTCCTTTTATTGGAAAAAAATTAACGGGAAAAGCCTTAGGTATTTTACATAATTCATTAAACTAGATGAAAAAAATAATTTTGAGGCAGTCTTTATTTTTTGGGCTTATAGCTGGTTTTGCATGTTTTTTATTTTTTATAGCCATGTATAATTTTAAATCCAACCCTTTAAATTTTAGGAGAGCAGATTTAGGAATTAATATTATACTTATTTGGGCGGCTATTTGGTATTTTAAGAGAAATAGAGGTGGCTATTTACATTTTTATGAAGCCTTTTCCATTGGATTTTTAACCAATTTGTTTGCAGCAATAATTTCTGGAATTTTAGTTTTTGTTTTTATTGAATTTTATGACAAAACACCCTTTAATGTTTGGATTTTTGAGGGTAAAGCACTGATGTTGAAAGAAAAAGAAACTTTTAGTCGGATATTGAATGATGAAACTTTTAGAAAACAAATAGTTTCTTTTGATAGCCTAAAAACGTATCAAATAATTACCGATGAACTAATGTTTAAACAAATCGCAATCGTTCCTATCAGTTTAATGAGTATGGCAATGAGAAAATTAAATATGTAAAACCATGGAGAAAGTATCTACCGCAAGAATTGCATTAAAATGGGGTTTAATTTATGGAATCCTGTCTGTATTATTAACTACAATTTTATATAATACATCACTTCGGGTAAATTTTATTATTAGCTTAATGTTAAGTATTTCTCTCACATTTTTTATTTTATTTTTTGCTTTAAGCGAGTTTAAAAGTTTAAATAATGGGTTTATGAAATATAGTGAAGGCTTAGGCTTGGGTACATTGACTTTGGCTACTGGAGGAATTCTAGGAGTGTTTTATGATTTTTTATATAAAAAATACATAGATTCGAATATTATTAGTTTGCAATTAGAAAAAGCTCAGGAACAATATGAGTCAATGGGTATGTCTGAAGATCAAATAGAGAAATCTATTGAGAAAGCTCAACAATATAACGATTCTGGTCTTTCTTTTTTGTTAGCTTTTCTTATTGTTATTTTTTTTGGCTTTATATGTTCCATAATTATGTCTGCAATTTTGAAAAAAGACAAACCATTTTTTTCTTAAACCAAAATAGTTTTTATGCTAAGTATTTTTAAAAAAGAAGTTGGAACATTTTTTAATGGGATTATTGGTTTTGTGGTTGTAGGAGTTTTTCTATTATTGTCAGGATTAATACTTTGGGTATACCCTAATTCAAATGTTTTAGATTACGGCTTCGCAGAACTTACTGTATTCTTTGATTTCTGCCCCTATATATTTTTATTTTTAATTCCTGCAGTAACCATGCGAATGTTTGCAGAAGAATTTAGAGCTGGTACTATTGAATTGCTATTTACAAAGCCCATATCTATTCAAAATATAATACTCGGGAAATACTTTGCTTCTTTATTTATTATTGTTTTAGCTATACTACCTACATTAATTTATTACTTTTCTATTTATTATCTTGGGAATCCAGTTGGAAATATTGACTCAGCTTCTGTGGTAGGATCTTATTTTGGATTAATATTTTTGGCAGCTGCTTATTCTTCCATTGGGATTTTTACTTCAGCCATTACCAAAAATCAGGTAGTTTCTTTTATTCTTGCTGCAGTTTTGTGTTATTTTTTTTATGATGGGTTAGGGCAAATAGCCTCTCTATTTAGAGGGACGCTTGAATATTACATTAGCTATGTCGGACTTAATTTTCATTATGCTTCTTTGGGAAAAGGTCTGATAGATAGTAGAAACATGCTTTACCTATTTAGTTTTTCATATTTTTTTTTAATATTAACCACTATTTTTTTAAAGAAAAGAAGGCAATAAAAACTAATTTAAATATTTTTGAAAAGGGTTTAATACCGATTTTTTTAAGTTTAAATAAAAACTAAATTAGATTAGAAGCTATTTCCTAGAGTTTTTAGGAGTCCCTTTGATTTTGCTGAACTAAATTGGTAAGGTTTTATTGCTTAGAAATATTTCATACAAGGTAATTTTTACTTTTAATTACTTGATTTTTAGATATATTTGAGATATATGGGCATTTACTTGACTTCCGCCCCTCCAATTTCGTACCTTTGCAGCCCAGCTAATTAAAGTATTTAAATTTTAACAATTTTTGTTTTTTTTTATAATCCGTTTTTAGCCTTTTAAGCTTAAGAAATTTTAAAGTAATTTGTATTAACATTTTAAAAGAATCTATAATCAATGAAATTATCTGCATTTAAATTTGATCTTCCACATAGTCTTATTGCTCAATATCCTAAAGATGACCGTGATGGTGCCAGAATGATGGTTTTGCATAAAAAAACTGGTAAAATTGAACATAAAATGTTTAAGGATATTGTAGATTATTTTGGGGAAGGTGACGTAATGGTTGCTAACAATACAAAAGTTTTCCCTGCTCGTTTATATGGTTCTAAAGAAAAAACAGGTGCTAAAATTGAAGTTTTTTTGTTAAGAGAACTCAATCGTGAAATGAGACTTTGGGATGTTTTGGTAGACCCAGCAAGAAAAATTCGTGTTGGTAACAAGTTATATTTTGGAGACAGTGACCTAGTTGCGGAAGTGATTGATAATACAACTTCAAGAGGAAGGACTATACGATTTTTATTTGATGGTAGCCATGAAGAAATGATGCAGGCAATTTATGAATTGGGAGAAACTCCAATTCCTAAAGATGTTTTGCAAAGGGATGTAGAAGAAATCGATAATGAAAGATTTCAAACCATATTTGCCGAAGTGGAAGGTGCAGTAGCCGCACCAACCGCTGGTATACATTTTACCAAAAATATCATGCGAAAGATGGAGATAAACGGAGTTGATTTTGCTCCATTGACCCTTCATATTGGTATTGGTACTTTTAGACAAGTGGAGGTAGAAGATTTAACGAAACACAAAACCGATTCAGAAAACTTTTTTATTAATCAAGAAACCTGCAATATTGTTAATGCTGCAATAGGCACCTCAAAAAGAATTTGTTCTATTGGAAGCACTGCATTAAGAGCAATGGAAAGCTCAGTTTCAGCAAATGATAGATTAAAGCCAATCAATAATGCATGGACTGATAAATTTATTTTCCCTCCTTTTGATTTTAAAATATCAAATGCCTTATTAACAAATTTTCATTTACCAGAATCTATTTTATTAATGACAACTTGTGCTTTTGGAGGATATGATACTATAACCGAAGCATATCAAGTGGCAATTAAAGAAAAATATAGATTTTTTACCTACGGTGATGCTATGTTAATTATTTAATTGTTGTTTAAAATTCATCAAGATTAAAATTTTGAAAGTATATTTGAAGTGTCGGATTAATTAATTCGACACTTTTTTTATGTCAAATAAATACTCAATTATTGTAGCTGGAGGTTTGGGTTCTAGAATGAATAATCTGACACCAAAACAATTTCTACTACTGGACAATAAGCCTATTCTAATTCATACACTTGAAAAATTTCTTGCAATAGAAAATAATAAGATTCTTTTAGTTTTACCATTAGAACATATTCAATACTGGGAACGCATTAAAATGGGTTACGGTAAAGGAATTTCTGAAATAGAAGTAATTGTAGGCGGAAAAACTAGGTTTCAATCTGTAAAGAATGGTTTGGGTGCAATAAAAGAGGGAATTGGCTTAGTGGCGGTGCATGATGGAGTGCGACCATTAATTGAAGTAGATAAAATAAATGAAGCATTTGAACTTTCAAAAATAAAACCAGCGGTAGTTTTAGCAGTTGATGCTAAAGATTCTGTTAGAATTGTAACCAAAGAAAATGAAAATATGGCAATTGACAGAAAAACTGTAAAATTAATTCAAACCCCTCAAGTGTTTAATTTAAAAGTTTTTAAAAAGGCTTATCAGCAACAAGAATTAGACTGGTTTACAGATGACGCTAGCGTAATAGAAAATGACGGAGTAAGAATAACATTGATGGAAGGAAATTACTCAAATATTAAAATTACAACTTCTGAAGATTTGATTTTGGCACATATTTTACTTAGCGAAAGACTAAAAACCAAGAGTTGATCTTTTCTTGTTTTTAAATCAAAATATATTTTAAAGAAATTTATGAAAATTATTGTAGCCTCTAAAAATCCAGTTAAAATAAGTGCTGCTTTGACTGGATTTGAGAAAATGTTTAAAAATATAGCATTTGATGCAATAGGTTTAGAAATTGATTCTGGAGTAAGTGACCAACCTATGGGAGATCAAGAAACATTTCAAGGAGCATATAATAGGGCATTTTCTGCGAAAGAAACAATTAAAGAAGGTGATTTTTGGGTTGGTATAGAAGGAGGAAATATTAGACATTCAGAAATTGAAATGGAGGCTATGGCTTGGGTAGTAATTTTAGGAATAGATAAAATTGGAAAAGCACGCACTGCAGGTTTCTTTTTACCACAAAAGGTAATAGCATTAATAAATGAAGGATATGAACTTGGGCATGCTGATGAGATAATTTTTGGCTTAGAGAATACAAAACAAAAAATGGGAAGCACGGGTCTTTTAACTGATAATGTGATAAACAGAACAGATTTTTATGTTCAAGCTGTGGTTTTGGCATTAATTCCTTTTTTGAAAAAAGACCTGTATTAAATAAGGTTATGATTAAATCAAAATTAACAATATTAGAATTAACCGCTGGAATATTAGCTGGCGACATCAGTATTTTAAGTAGAGCAATAACACTAATTGAAAGTAAAAAAGAGGAGGATGCTATTTTAGCTAGTCAATTAATAACAAACATTTTATCATTTTCTGGCAAAAGTGTCAGACTTGGAATAACCGGTGCACCAGGAGTTGGGAAAAGTACATTTATTGATAGGTTTGGTGCATTTTTAATTTCTAAAGGCAAGAAAGTTGCAGTTTTGGCTATTGATCCAACAAGTAAGATTAGCGGTGGAAGTATTTTAGGAGATAAAACTAGAATGGAAAAGCTATTGGGTCAAAAAAATGCTTTTATTCGTCCAAGCCCTGCTGGAATAGAACTTGGAGGGGTTGCTCAAACAACACTGGAAAGTATTTTATTGTGTGAAGCAGCGGGATTTGATTTTATTCTGATAGAAACAGTAGGAGTGGGGCAATCAGAAATTATGGTGAAAGAGATAACCGATTTTTTTATTTTTCTTACAATTTCTGGTGGTGGGGACGAGTTGCAAGGAATAAAACGTGGAATAATGGAAATGGTAGATTTGGTAGTTATTAACAAATCAGACCAAATAGAAAAAAACGTTTTAAAAAATTTAATAAACAATTTAAATTTTGCTTTGCATTTGTTTCCTAAAAAAGAATCCGATATTCAAGTTTCAGTACTCCCATGTTCTGCATTAAATGAAAATGGATTCGATGAAATATTTAATACTATATCAAATTATCAAATTATTACCTTAAAAAGTAATTATTTTTCCGAAAATAGAAAACTTCAAAACGTATCATGGATGAATAGAATTCTTGAAAAGAAGATTTTAAATTATTTCAATTCTAACTTAATTTATAAAACTCAAATACTAAAAGCTGAAAAAGAAATATTAGAAAATAAAAATAGTCCGATCATAGCCGCCAAAGAAATTTTTGAAATAGTAATTAAAAAAATGGTAGGTTAAAATAAAATCAAAAAACATTTTTAAATTATATTTTTTTACTTTCAATGATAAGAAACAAGCAATTGAGGCAGTTTTGGAAATATATTGTTCTTTTATTCAAGTTAGGATCTGTTAAGAAATAAGGTTTACAAAATTGACGAATTTGTTTTGTTATTTTTCAAGGCAAAAAATCTTTAAATAGTATAGCTATTCAATGATTTTTTAAGGAAGAAAAAAGGCAAAAGAAAGAGACAAAATGCAAAGGTTATTTTGTATCAGATTCTTACTACTAATTCCATTATTTTTATTTTAATTTTGAAGCCATTACTTTAATTTGATTATTTTTGCGTAATTCTAAAAAAAAGATTCTTTTTGATGATTTCTACTAAATATATTTTCAATAAATTCTGGAAAAATATTGCTGATTTAATTTTAAATCATAGAATAAAATGGTTGACCACAATTGGCTTGGTAACTATTTTTATGATGTATGAAATCACCAAACTTGAACTTTCTTATGAAATGCCTAAGTTTTTACCTCAAACAGACGCAAGCTTTAAATTATATGAAGAATTTAAGGCTAGGTATGGAGAAGATGGAAATGTAATGGTCATAGCTTTTGATAGTAAAGACGTTTATAATTTAGCAAATTTTAATGAATGGTATGATTTGTCTAAAAAATTAAAAACTTTAGACGGAATAAAAAATGTATTGTCAGTTTCTAGTTTAATGAAAATAAGAAGAAACGATTCACTAAAAAAGTTTGATTTCATTCCATTAGTTAAAACTAGACCTAAACTTCAAGCCGAGGTTGACAGTATAAAATCTCAAATCCAAAACTTGCCTTTTTATGATGGTTTCATATATAATGGAAATGCCCAGCTCATGGCTGTTACATTTGACCAAGCCAAAATGAATAGTAAAGGCCGAATTGCTCTAAGTTTACAAATTCAAGAAGAGGCGGAAAGGTTTGGAGAAAAGCTTGGAATTAAAATGCATTTTTCGGGCATGCCCTTTATTCGAACCCAGTTTATGACGATGGTTAGGAATGAATTAAGTATGTTTATGATTTTTGCATTTTTGGTAACAACTTTTATTTTATTTTTATTTTTTAGGTCTTTTCAAGTTGTTTTTTATGCGGCTTTAGTAATTTTAGTTGCTGTAATATGGTCGGTTGGTTTAATTTCCTTTTTGGGGTATAAAATTTCAATTCTTACTGGGCTTATCCCGCCACTTATAATTGTAATTGGAATTCCAAATTCAATTTTCATAATTAACAAGTATCAAGAAGAGTTTGTAAAGGCCAAGAATAAAATTGATGCTTTAAAAATTTCAATTGATAAAATTGGAAAAACTACTTTTATTGCCAATTTGACCACATTTATTGGTTTTTTTGTGTTTTACTTTACTGGAAGTCCCCTCTTATTGGAATTTGGTCTGGTTGCCGCTATTTGTGTTATGACCACATGGGCTATTTCCTTAATTCTAATTCCAACGATTTTTAGTTATGCTGTTGATCCTAAAGATAAGCATGTAAAGCATTTAGAGAATAAAACCATTTCTAAATTTTTAACAAAAGTAAATTACTTAGTTCACCACCGAAGAACCTCGGTTTATATTTTTGTTTTTTTAGTGGTTGCTGTTTCAATTTTTGGGGCGTCCAAAATTAAAGCTGTTGGATTTGTCGTAGACGATTTACCGGAAGATGATCCGATTTATACAGATTTGAAATTTGTAGAAACAAATTTTAAAGGTATTGTACCTTTTGAAGTGAGTATTGATACCAAAGAGCCAAATGGTGTTTTTAATCCTAATGTGCTGAATCAAATTAAACTTTTACAAAGAGAATTTAGCAAATTTCCTGAATTTACAAAACCTGTTTCTATTGTAGAAGGTTTGAAATTTATATACCAAGGGTATAGAGGCGGTGATCCAAAATATTATGTTTTGCCTCCTGCGCTTGAACTTCAAAAAATGGCTGAATATGCCCATGAAGTAAAAGGTAAGGAGAATATGTTTTCAGCATTTATTGACAGCACTAAACAATTTACTAGAATTAGTTTTCAAAGCAAAGATGTTGGTACAATTAGAATGCGAAAAATGTTTACAGTGCTACAAGCTAAAGCGGATACTATATTCAATTATGATAGAGAATTAAAAAGTTGGATGCCTATTAATGAGCAAGTTAAAGTGAATTTAACAGGCAATGGAGTAGTTTTTACAAAGGGAAATGATTATCTACTGAGCAATTTGAGAGATAGTACATTACTTGCTATTTTATTGGTTTCATTGGTAATGGCCACACAATTTTTAAATCCAAGAACAGTCCTTATTTCTACTATCCCTAGTATAATTCCCTTAATAATTACTGGAGGAATTATGGGTTATTTTGGAATTCCTCTAAAACCTTCTACCACTTTAATATTTAGTATTGCTTTTGGAATTGCTTCTGATGGTACTATTTATTTTTTAACTAAATACAAAGAAGAAGTTGGTAAAGGTAAAACTATATCGCAAGCAGTCTCTGAAACAATTCGCTTCACAGGCATTAGTATGTTTTATACTGCAATAATTTTGTTTTTTGGGTTCGGAATTTTTGTTGTATCAGGTTTTAAAGGAACCATATTTTTGGGACTTTTGGTTTCAATCACACTTTTAATAGGTATGATATCAAATCTTATTCTTTTGCCCTGTTTTTTAATGACCTTAGACAAAAGGCAGAATATTAAAGCACTTAAAATAAATGGAGGGTAACATAACCACTTTAGGTTTGAAGCTTCCTAGCGACCCTAGGTGGGTAAATATTGCTGAAATGAACATTGGTGATATCTTAATTGATCATGCATTTTGTGAGCAAAAAGCCGCTACTAAATGCATTACATTGATTGTAAAGTATCCTGATTTAGAATTTTTAGTGGATATGCTTACCCCAGTAGTCTCAGAAGAGTGGGGCCATTTCCAAAGAGTATTGAAGGAAATGAAGAAGCGAGGAATAAAACTCGAGCAAAAAAGACGAGATGAATACGTTTTTCAGCTAGGAAAATGTATGAAAGGCGGCGGAAGCAGAATGGACCAATTGATGGAGGATGTCTTGTGTTTTGGTTTAATAGAAGCACGTAGTGCGGAGAGATTTAAACTGTTGTCTGAAAATATTGAAGACCAAGGGTTGAAAAAGTTTTATTACGAACTTATGATTTCAGAAGCTACACATTATAGAAATTTTATGGAAATTGCTGAGTTTTATTTACCTAAAGAAAAAGTTAGAAAAAGATGGGAGGAATTGTTAGTACAAGAAGCTGAAATAATGAAGAATCTTGAAATAAGAGTAGACAGGTTTCACTAGAAAATATAAATAAAACCATTAAAAAATTTTACTGGCATCCGACTAAAATTTAATTCGCCCAAAAATACTACATAAAAGTACTTATAAGGCACATTTATTCAGATTCTTAAAAAGCTCCCTCTAACATACTCTGCGTCGCCTGCCGCGGGGCAAAGGGCGTTCCCCTTCTTTTTTGCGTACGAAGCACCGCCAGGATGCCGGCTCAGTCTAAAACGAATCGGAGGGCGTCCCACCAAAAAAAAACAGCCCGGCAGCGGCCGCCAGCAAACTCACATCGGCCTGCCGTACCACCTCAAAATTCTATTAATCAATAGGTTACATAAGTGGAATTTGTCTTAAAGAATTTTGAGCGCCGGGTTGCCGTACCATTTCAAACAGTGCTGGCTGATTAAGGACCATGTTTTTTTTATTTTTTCTCGGACGCCAGTAAAAAAAATTTAACCTTTTAGTGAAAAAATAAAATTAATAATGAATATAAATTATTCAATTTTATCTGCAGCTAATTCCGTTCCTTGAATAATAAGCTTTAGCCTAATTACTTTATTTTTTGAATCTCTTAGAAAAATAATGGTAGAAGCATACGAACTTGTGGATAAATAGGTATCTGTTTGTTTTTGTTTTAAAAGTTTATTTGAACCATTGCCATCAGCTTCACCATATAAATATCCCTCTTTAGCTATTACCACAAAGCTATTAAATGGGGAGCCTTCTTTCATTTTATAAGAGGCTAAATATTCTTTAAGTGAATCTGCAGAAACAGTTTGAGCAAAAGAAATTTGACTTATAAGGAAAAAGAAGATTAAGATTGGTTTTTTTATGTTCATTTTTTAAGCTTTTATCAAAATTGCAAATTTTATTTCTATTTGTTTAAAAAAATATGGTTTATTTTGAATAAATGTTTTTTAGCTTTTTTTTATTTAGGCCTAGCCTAGGTTAACTTAAATACTCGAAATGATAGATATTAAAAGTATTCAAACCGAGATAGATGCAGGTTTTTTATATAAATTTTTAGCAGAAAAAGAAACAGATAGAATTGTTTCGAATGTTTTTCACCAAATGAGTGAAATCGAGTACAGCCACGCTAGGGTTTTTTCTAAAAAGAATAATTTAGAATTTTCAAAACTTCCATTGCCTTCAAATCGAGCCAAAATTTTAAAATTTATTGGTAATGTATTTGGACATGAGTATGTTTTGGGTGTTTTATTAGATACAGAAAAAAGCATTTCAAGTGCGGTTTCTGATGCACGAAAAAAATCAAAAACTTCAAGCTCAATTTCAGATACTGCACATGTAACTATTCTTAAAAATATTTTAAATAATAATAAGAATATTTCAATTAGTAACCTAGCTAGATTTGAAAAGAGACATCGTTCGGTAGGCGGAAATGCTCTTAGAGCAGCTGTTCTAGGGGGCAACGATGGATTAATTTCTAATTTTAGTTTAGTTATGGGAATTGCTGGGGCAACAAGTAATCAAAGTGGAGTGCTTTTGACTGGGCTTGCAGGCCTTTTAGCTGGGGCATTATCTATGGCTTTAGGTGAATGGATTTCAGTAAAAAGTTCTCAAGAACTATTTGAAAACCAAATTGCTTTAGAAATGGAAGAATTGGAAACAAATCCAGAAGGTGAAGAAAAAGAATTGGCTTTAATTTATATAACAAAAGGGATTCCTGAGGAGCAAGCAAAGCAAATGGCGAAGGAAATTATTTTTAATAAAGATTATGCACTTGAAATTCTAGTAAAAGAAGAATTGGGGATAAATTCTGAGGATTTAAAAGGCTCTGCAATAGAAGCGGCGGTTACTTCTTTTATTTTGTTTGCTTTCGGAGCTATAATTCCAGTAATTCCATTCTTCTTTTTGAAAGGAATTCAAGCTGTACTTTTAAGTGCAATATTTAGTGCAGTAGGCTTGTTTGGTATTGGCTCTGCCATTACTTTATTTACAGGAAAAAGTATTTGGTTTTCAGGTTTTAGGCAGGTAATCTTTGGATTGATTGCAGCAGCAATTACGTATGGAATTGGTAAGCTTATTGGTGTGTCTTTGGCGGGTTAAAATATTATTTAAATAAGAGTTATTTTGAAAGTATTTGTATTAAATTTCTTATTTTTTTTAATATGCATTTAGTTGTATAATTCTTGAAAAATACTTAAAATATACTTTTAATGAGAAACAAATTTGTCGATTTTTTTTTCTAAAATATCCGCTCTTTCGTCTGGAGAATCCTTAGTAATTATACAGAATATGTGCGTAAAATTTTTTAAAAAAGGAGCATTTTTGTTAAAATTCGGTCAGATGTCAATGGACACTTATTTTATTTTAGAAGGGTGTTTAAGAGAATATTTAGTTATAGAAGGAGAAGAAAAAACTACAAATTTTTTTTTCGAAGAACAATGGGTAATATCATTAAATAACTTTGGACCTCAAAATGCCTCTACCCATTAGTTGTTTAAGGAATTCCCAAGATTCGAAACAATTTCAAGAGCTATTATAGAACCTGATTTCGCTGAACAAAAGAAATTATTAACTTCTTATTTGACTGATTCTCCTGAACAACGTTACCTAAATTTATTAAAAACTAGACCTGATTTATTTCATAGAATTCCACAATACCATTTGGCTAGCTATATAGGAATAAATCCTGAATCCCTGAGTAGAATCCGTAAAAGAATAATGCTCAGTAAAACTATCTAAACAATTTAAAGTTTTTTTTTTCTTACTATTAAATAAGAATTGTAGAAAAATTTCTATCAGTTTTTCAACCTACATATGAGTTTCAGTCATTTGTTTTACTGGATATTGACAGCCAATAACTGTTTTAATTTCCCTAGAAAACTATTTTAAATAGAGTCATAAATATATTTAATTAATCAAAACCTTGATATAGTTTTTTAGGAAAGCTTATCAAGGACATCAATTATGATTTCAGTAAAATATGCACCATTTTCAGTGCCAAACCAAGCCATAGTAGTGGTTTCATATAAATCCAAATCAAAGTGTTTGTCATCTGTTACATACCCAATATAACCTCCATTAAAACTTGTAACTATTAGGTTAAAACCTTTTGATTTCGCATAATTATCAAGTTTATTCATTAGCTCTCCTGAAAAATCGCAAGGAAGTCCTATTAAAATTGTATTATTTATTTTTGTTATCTTTAAAAATGAAAGTTCATCACCAAACAATATTTTAAAAAGCCAGGGTCTAAGTCCCCAATTTTTAAAAATTTTAGGATTTGGATCTCTTAGTGGTAAAGCCAATTTATAGGATTGCAAATCAATATTTTCAAGTTTATTTAAGCTATAAATATTTTTTGGTAAATGGTTTAAAATGCCAATTGCTTGATTGTTTACTTCGTCAAAATCATCTGTTCCTTTTTCAATTGGCCCCATGCTACCTACTGCACCAGCCATAAACATAGCAAAGTTTACTTGTTTTAGTTCCAAACTGTCTATTAAAACCCCGGAATAATCTCTAGAAAGCTGCATTGTTGCAGAATTTAAAACTGTTGAATGTGCTGCATAAGTTATAAACTTCGCAGTACTTCCATCTAATCTTTTAATATTAATTGTCCTTATTTCTGGATCTATGGTTGTTCCTACTACACCATTTAAACGGTTTTGAATATCGTCTTTGTCTAGTGTTTCCGCATAGATAATTTCTGCTTCTATTTGATTATTTTTTGCTGAAAGTATAGCTTTTAAAAATTGAGAAGCTAATTGTAGTTCCACTTTTTGATCATAGTTGCCAGCAAATAGCTTTCCAGTTATTGATTTTCCCCAACCTCCTAAACTATTGTGGGTGTGCGTAGCAGAAAGATGAATGCTTTTCGTTGAAATTCCAATGCTATCTAATTTATTAAAAAGGATAGAGGTTACATTTGGGGGAACAATCAACATATCGGCTGAAACTAAAAAAATGTTTTCTACTCCATTCTGAAAAGCCATTGCTCTAACAAATACGGAATCATGTACAGCCTCGAAAAACTTTCCTCTTCTTTTACCGTATCCGGCCATTGGTCCTTTTATTGGGGGAGTGATGTTTACTTTTGCCCACCCTACTTTTGTTGGAGAGTTAAATGTAGTTTTAATTGGGCTAAAAGCATTTATCTCCTTTTTCCAAGCTTTATAATGAGCCGTTTGTTTATAAGATGTTCTATCTAATTTTTTAAAAGAGATAAAAAATAGAATCAATAAGAATAAGCTAAAATAGCCAAAGGCATTAACTATTTTCTTTAAAATTTTCATAGTATCAATTATAGGAATTTTTTCTCAAAAATAGCTTTTTATCATTGTTAAAAAAAATATAAATCTGGCATTACAGGATTTAGAGTGGAGAAATATTCATTTGTGAAATCTTTTAGAAAACAAATCACTGATTGTTCCATTAATCACAAAAACGTCCGTATGAAAATTTTTAAGCAAGTTAAATTGCTAATAGCTAGATAATTAATTTAAAAATTCATGGCGGACGGCCAGTCAGGATTTTTTTTGGTGGGACGCCACTCCGATTCGTTTTTGGCTGAGCTGGCATTCCAGTTGGCCCGACATTCGAATTTTTTCAATTGGACAGGCATACCTACGGTGCGTCGAAACGCAAAAGTAAGGCTAACAATAAATTCAGTAAACAGCAATCATCAATTAAAGTTTATAAAATTTAGGATTTCACTCTAAATCCTGTAAATCCATAAATCTAAAGGAGTAATCTTTGTTTATTGAGAATTCAAACAATAGTTGTTAAAACAATTTTTGTAAAAGAAAAAAGAGTTAAATTACGAGCTTTTTTAGATAATATGACACATTCAGACCAAAGAGCCTATTTTTTTAAAATAGATTCAACTATTAAAAGAATTCGAAATTTTATGCAAAAAAATCTTTCTGAGGCTTGTATAGATTTAACTGTGGACCAATGGGTGGTTTTGGATCATATTAAGCCGAATTCAGGGATTACTCAAAACGATTTAGGAATAATTACATATAAAGACGCACCCACTGTTACAAGAATCTTAGATATTTTAGTCAAAAAGAATCTAATTGAGAGAAAAATGTCATCAAATGATAGAAGAAAATTTGAATTAAATTTGACCTTAGAAGGTAAATTACTACATAAAATAGCTAATGAAGTCATAGCTGAAAGTAGAAAAAAATCATGGAAAAATCTCAGTGACCAAGACTATTTAGATTTAGTAAGAATTATGGATACTATTTATGCGAATGTTGACTAATTTGTCCTAAAATTTTATTCCCTACTGAATATATTTCAGGTGAATTGCTAAAATATAAAACTACATTTTTTCCAAATAGGCATTAAATTTATTTTGCCAAGGTTAAAATACTTAAAGCAAATATAATTGAATATTTGCTATGTGTTTTGAGACCAAAAAATATTAAAATTAGTTTTGAATTATGGCATTACAGGATTTAGAGTGGAGAAATATTCATTTGTGAAATCTTTTAGAAAACAAATAAATATTGTTCCATTAATCACAAAAACGTCCGTATGGAAATTTTTAAGCAAGTTAAATTGCTAATAGCTAGATAATTAATTTAAAAATTCATGGCGGACGGC
>JANOMP010000038.1:0-50538 GCA_031420365.1 Cytophagaceae bacterium | reverse complement strand
TTATTGAAAAATAAAAAAAATACTTAAAATTAGTTCTATTTGAGTTAATTTTAAATATAAAGTATAAATTATATAAATATTAATTTTATTTTGTAAACTAATAAATTTAAAGAATAATATTCTGTTTATATTTTTAGCTTTCATAAAACAATTCATTCAAATAATCTAAGTAAGGTTTTAGAATTAAACAGTGCTTAAATAAGTTTTCAATAAAATTTGGGTTCAATATTTCAACATTACTAAACTTTTTCATAAAAAAAAGTTCTTTAAATTTTAAAAGTTCAATCTCAGGGTGGTCTGCCTTGTAGTTTTTTGGTATTGTTTTTAGTTTTTCGCCACTTATTATTGGAAAGCCGACTTTAAAAGAATTCGAGGAAATGATAGCTTTTAATTTTTCTGGATTATAATCTAGTTCTTGCCTAAATTTAAAAAGATGCTCAGGGCTAGGTTGCCACATACCACCTCCTATGAATGTTTCATTGTTTTGAAGATGGAAATAGAAATCTATTTTACCAGATTTTCTTCCACCTGGCCCAAAACCAGCAGAAAGGTAGTTTTTATAAGGACTTTTGTCTTTTGAAAATCTTATGTCTCTATTAATTCTAAAAACACAGTCTTTTGTTTCAGTATGGAGCAAGTTAGTTTGAATTATTTTTAATTTCTGAAGTAGTTCAGAACAAAAATTTATATAATTATTTTTGGCGCTTTCATACTGATTTCTATTTGCATTAAACCATTCTCTGTTATTGTTTTGTTCTAAATTTTTTAAAAATCCCAATGTTGTTTGCTCTATCATTTTTTTAATGTCTAATTTTATGAGAAATTAAATGTAAAAATCAGCATTTCAAACTTATGTCGAGAATTTTAACTGGAATACAAGCCAGTGGTAAACCACATTTGGGTAATTTATTAGGTGCAATTGAACCAGCTATTACCTTATCATTGTCGGCTATTAACGAATCTTTTTTATTTATAGCTGATCTTCATTCAATGACCACTATTAAAAACCGAGCTACTTTAGTAGAAAACACTAATGCTGTGGCTGCAGCTTGGCTAGCTTGTGGTTTTGATTCAGAAAAAAATTACTTTTACCGTCAATCACGTTTAGCAGGATATCATACCGAGTTAATGTGGTATCTCTCTTGCTTAACACCTTATCCTATGTTAGCAAATGCTCACTCATTTAAAGATAAATCAGACAGACTGTCAGATGTAAATGCAGGTTTGTTTACTTATCCTGTTTTGCAAGCGGCAGATATATTGTTGTATCAGGCTGAATCTGTTCCAGTTGGCAAAGATCAGAAACAGCATTTAGAAATGGCAAAAGATATGGCAGAGACATTTAATAGAACTTATGGCGAAGTTTTTGTTTTACCTGAGCCAATAATTAATGACTCCGTAATGGTTGTTCCTGGTATTGATGGCAATAAAATGAGCAAATCTTCTAACAATTATATAGATGTTTTTCTTCCTGAAAACGATTTATATAAGCAAATAAAGCGGATTATTACAGATGCTACCCCTTTAGATGAGCCAAAGAACCCAAATATATGTATTGTTTTTAAATTATATTCTTTAGTTGCAAATGAAGCTCAAATTGCAAAAATGAGAGAAAATTATCAAAAAGGAGGTTATGGTTATGGTCATGCAAAAAAAGAATTGCTTGAAGTTTTATTGCATAAATATAAAAATCAAAGGGAAGTTTTTGATTATTATATAAGCAATTTAAAGGAACTAGAAAGCAAATTAAAAATAGGAGAGAAGAAAGCAGAATTAATTGCGAAAAAAACTATTTCAGATGCTAGGCAAAAAATTGGATTTTAAAACAAATTAAATTGGTGACTTTTTTTAATCAAATAGATCATTCTTTATTTATATGGCTTAATTCTTACCATAATCCTATTTTAGATTGGATTATGGTAGCAATAAGTAATTCCAAAACTTGGATTCCTTTCTATTTATTTTTAGTGTATTTGATTTTCAAATCTAATTCAAGAAATAAAGCAATTATTTACGTGATAATTACTTTAATTTCTGTGGGTTTGAGCGATTTTATTGCATCTGGGATTTTTAAGCCTTTTTTTGTTAGGTTTCGCCCGTGTCATACTGATTCCTTAAAAGGTATTATGATTTTAGTGGGAGATTGTGGTGGTAAATTCGGTTTTGTTTCTTCTCATGCTTCTACATCATTTGCTTTGGCTTTTTCAATTTTATTTATTTTCAAAAGGAAATATAAATTATATGTATATTTGATTTTATGGGCAATATTGGTAAGTTACAGCCGTATATATTTGGGTGTGCACTTTCCAATCGATATACTATGTGGGGCTTTTTTAGGAATAATTTTAACTTTTATTGTTTTTAAACTATTTTCATTTTTTTATCTTAAAACTTCTAAAGCCTTATGAAAAGAATTATTTTGAGTTCATTATTTGTAATTGGAATTTCTTTTTTATCATTTTCCCAAGATATTATAAAAGGAACGTGGTTTATTGAAGAAAAATATGCAAGGGTTCAATTCTACTTAAAAGGAGAAAAACTATACGGCAAAATTGTATGGTTAAAAGAGCCATTAAACAAGGAAGGAAATCCAAAATCAGATCAATTTAATCCAGATCTCAAATCAAAAAATAATCCCCTAATGGGTTTGGTGTTTTTAAAGAATTTTGATAAAAAATCTGAGAATAAATGGGAAAACGGCAAAATTTATGACCCAAATAATGGAAAAACTTATTCTTCAGAAATACATCTAGTAAATTCTAAATTGCTAAATGTGAGAGGATATGTTGGAATTTCTTTGCTAGGTAGAACATCAAAATTTACCAAAGCTGATTAATAATTTTGGTAAATTATTTATATTAAATTATTGTCAAAATCGTCTTCAAAGTAACGGCTACTTTCAAAATCATCGTCTGAGAATTTACTAATTGATTTGCTAGCTAATTTCTTAATAATAGCGATTTGCCCACTGTGGTATAGGTCATGATGAATAATTCCATGAATTAAAGTATAATAAGAATAATCGCTTCCAGGAACTATTTTGTCTAAAAAATCGTCGGTTTTTTCCTCTAGTTCTTTCACTAGTTCGTCCTGACTTAATGTCATCTCCATCATCAAGGTTTCTAATTCAAACTGATCTATTTTAGCGAAATTTCCCCAATTTAACTTTTCATCATCAATATTATAGGAATCATCCCCTTGAAGTCGTTTTACAGCAAATATCCTCCAACTAGTCATGTGATAAATCAATTCTGCAATTGTATGTACATTTCCTGCTTTGAAAGCGGCTTCTTTTGCTGATAAGCCTTTGGTTAATTCTAAAATAGAAGAACCATGCCAAGCACCACCATGAAAAGTAGTATTTAATAGGCTTTTTATTCTCTCTACCAACAAATTATTCTTTTTCTCTGCCATAGTTTTTTAGTTTTTTTATTCCCACAAAACCCAAATCATTCCTAAATGATAGGTATCATGCTGAATAAGTCCATTTAATAGTTTATAGTAATTGTAATGTTCACCTGGAACGTATTTTTCTAAAATATCATCATCTTGTTTTTCTAGAGTATTTATTAAATCAATATGACTACTTTTTAATTTTTCAATTAAAACATTAAAATTTTTTGGATTTATGTCATTTTCATTTCCCCAGTTATCTTCTTCGGTCTCTAGGCTATAATGTATATTATCATTCAATTTTTCTAAAACAAATTTTCTCCAGGCCATTAAATGAAAAATATGTTGGGGAATAGTTTGTTTAGAAAATTCTTTTTTTTGAACAACTTTTTCAATAGGTAAACTGTTGATGATTTCCATAATTGAAGGGCCATGCCATGCATCTCCTCTAAATACAGTATCTAAATTGTCAATAATCTTTTCTAATATTTTCATTTTACTTAAAATATTCACAAAAATCGTAAATAGCTCTCATTTTATCATCATTTTTTGAAATAAATAAAGTAAGATCTATCTATTGTTTACGTTTTGAGTTAAATGTTTTATTTTTAATAACCGATTAAATTAGAATACTATTTTTTATTCATCAATTATTGTTTCATCCTTGTCTTCAACAAATTGTACACTAAAAGCAGCTAATAAAAAACAAACACCCCCCAATATTAGGCTGTAGATGGCATGTCCATTGAAAAAATGTTTTAAAATCAAACCTCCAATAATAGCGTTGAAAATTTGCGGTATTGTAATGAATAAATTAAAGATACCCATATATACTCCCATTTTTTTTGCTTGGAGAGCTCCGCCCAAAATTGCATATGGCATCGCTAAAATACTTCCCCATGCCATGCCAACACCAATCATAGAAAAAATTAGAAATTCTTTGTTAGGGGCAAAATATATAGAAATTAAACCTAAAGCTCCAAATATTAAAGAATATGCATGCGTTTTTTTTCTTCCAATCTTTTCAGCAATTTTTGGTAAAATAAAGGCATAAATAGCAGAAACACCATTATAAACACCAAATATTATTCCAGTCCAGTTTCCAGCGTCATTAAAGGCTTCAGATGATTTATCCGACTCAGGTAGTCCAAATATATGTTGACCTATTGCTGAGGAAGTATAAACCCACATACTAAACAATCCAAACCAAGAAAAAAACTGAACCAAACCAAGTTGTTTCATGGTTTTTGGCATATTTAATATATCTGAAAAAATGTTTGAACTTTTTATTTCTTGTTCAGATTGTAATTCAAAAGTCAAGGTTTCGGCTGGTGAGTATTCAGGAGTGGTGAAAGTAGTAAAGATAATACATGCCAAAAGTGACAAACCTCCTATAATAAATGACCAAACAACATTGGTTGGAACAGAACCAATTTCTGCCGTTTTATCAATTCCGAACCATTCCGATAGTATATAGGGTAGCCAAGATCCTAAAACAGCACCTATGCCAATTAAAACAGTTTGAATAGAAAATCCTTTTGTTCTTTGTGATGAGTTTAGTTTATCGCCAACTAAAGCTCGGAAGGGTTCCATTGCTATGTTAAAAGAGGCGTCCATAAGCATTAAAAAACCTGCTCCAACCCATAATACAGGTAAAAATTTTGTAAAACTTCCTGCATTAGGCAGTAGAAATAAACCAATGGCAGCTAAAAAAGCACCTAAAAGAAAATAAGGTCTTCTTCTTCCTAATTTTGTCCAAGTATTATCACTCATTTTACCAATAATGGGTTGAACTATCATTCCGGTTAAAGGAGCTACAATCCAAAACCATGAAAGCTCTTCTACATTTGCACCAAAATTCAATAATATTCTACTTGCGTTGCCATTTTGTAATGCAAAACCCATTTGAATTCCTAAAAATCCTATGCTCATATTCCATATTGCTGCAGTTGATAAATTAGGTTTTTTTGAATTTGGGTTTGAAGAATCTTTTTCAACAGAAATCATTTTTATTTAGGTTAAAAGTTATTTTAGTCATCTATTTTTTTATTTCATAAACAATAAAAGAATTTGGAAATAATATTACAGGTATTCCTTTTTTTGCATCTATTTGTTCAATCAATTCAGATATTTTTAATTTTGAATTCTCACTTCCTTCAAATTTTCGATCTAATTTAAGTGTTCTTTCAATGTCATTTCCAAAAGTTCCAAAAATCAAGTCTTTTGGAAGTTTTACGGTGGTTTCTATTTTTTTATTCAAGTCAAAATTGAAAATAAATACTAAAAATTGACCATTTGTATATCTAATATAGCTATAAACTTTCGATTCGTTGTAATTTTCAGAATTACCATATGCGTTTAAATATTGTAAATCCCAAAATTTTCCTTCTCTGATAGCTATATTAGAAGTTGAGAAAAGCAATGTTTTTTTATAAAAATCACGGATGCTTTTTTGATCTTTAGTTAATTTATCTTCATTGAATTTCCCTTTATTTATGAAATTTTGCATTTCAGTAACTCCCCAATAGTCGAAAATAGTGGTTCTTCCATCATTTCCTTGAAACCCCTCCGCTTGAATAGGTTTTACGCCTAATTCTTGTCCAAAATAAAGCATAACAGGTCCCGAGTGCAAAGTGGAAGAAAGCATCATTGCGGCAAATGCAGATTGAGGGTTTTTGCCAAATTGGTCCGAAGCAATTCTTTGTTCGTCATGATTTTCTAAGAATCTAAGCATTCTTTCTGAGAAATCCCCTGATTCTTTTTGCCAAACATTTGTTATGTCCATGGCATTGCCATTCCCCTCAATTAAACGTCTCAAAACATCATAAAGGCCTACTTTATCGTACAAATAATCGAATTTCCCTTTGAAAATATAATTGCTATATTCATTAGGATTATATATTTCTGCTATAAAAATTACTTCTGAATAAATTTCTTTTATTTGAGGAATAACCCATGCCCAAAATTCAACTGGCACCATTTCTGCCATGTCGCACCTAAAACCATTTACACCTTTATTTGCCCAAAATGAAAGAATTTCTTTCATTTTTATCCATGTATTTGGAATTGGATCAAAATGCTTGGTTCTATTATTAAGATAATTTATTCCATAATTTAATTTTACTGTTTCAAACCAATCATTAATACTTGGATTCTCTTTAAAAACATCATTTCCTGTTGCTTTTGCTGGATATTCAAAATATTTTTTCTCAAATTTTACTGGCGGATTAACCTCTTCAGGAATCAATAATTCTTTATTTGGTATATAATAAAAATTGTTTTGATTAGAGAAATTTAATTCAATTTTATCATTAAATCCAAAATCGTTAATTCCTTTAGGCTTATTATCAGATTTATACTGCCTGGCAACATGATTTGGAACAAAATCAATTACAACTTTTAAGTCTTCTCTATGCGACCTTTCAATTAAATTTTCGAATTCTTGCATTCGATTTTCCACTGATTCTGCTAGATCGGGATTTACATCGTAGTAATCTTTTATGGCATATGGTGAGCCAGCAATTCCTTTCACTACCTGAGGATGATCTTTTGAAATTTTGAATTTTGTATAGTCAGTCATCAAGGCATGTTCTATAACTCCAGTAAACCAAACATGACTTATTCCTAATTCCTTTATTGATTTTAAAGCATTTTTATTAATATCATTAAATTTCCCTGTACCATTTTCAAGTAGAGAACCGTTTGTTTTGTTTGTAATGTTTTGATTTGAAAATATTCTGGTAAAAATTTGATAAATAGCTATTTTATCATTCCGTTTTATTTGTGCTTTTAAGGTGTTCATTGAAAGGGTAATATATATTAAAGGTAAAATTCTATTTTTTATTTTAGTCAATGTATTGTTTCAAAGGTAAAAAGGTTTTTTTTTGAATAAATACAACAATTGCTTTATTTTGCAAAATAAATACATTTAACCTCATGAAAATCAAAAAAAATACCTGGGTTTATCTAAGTGTTATTATTGTATGTTTTACGCTAAAGTTAAATGCTCAGAATTTTGTAATTAACAAAATAAATCCTACGAACTGGTACGTGGGAATGCAAAATTCAAATGTTCAATTGCTAGTTTATGGTATTAAATTATCTGAAGCCATAATAAAATTAAATCCATACAAAGGTGTAAAATTAAAAAAAGTTCAATTTGTTGAAAACCCAAATTACGCATTTCTAGATGTCGAAATTTCAAGAATTGCTAAACCAGGTATCCTTGAGATTGTTTTTGGTCAAACCAAAATTAATTATGAACTTAAAAGTAAATCCGCAAATCCTCTAGGTTTAAATCAATCCGATTTTATATATCTCTTAATGCCCGATAGATTTTCAAATGGTGATGAATCTAACGATAAATTTGAAGATATGGCGGACCAAAATCATGATAGGAATAATCCTTTTTTACGTCATGGAGGTGATTTACAAGGTGTTATAAATCATTTAGAGTATCTTAAGGAATTAGGGGTGACTGCTATTTGGATGACCCCAGTCATTGAAAATAATCAATTTTTAACTAATGAACTGGGGGCTATGCGTAGTGCCTATCATGGCTATGGTTTTACAGATCATTACCAAGTTGATAAAAGACTTGGTGGAAATGAAGCGTATAAAAAATTATCTGTAGAGGCTCACAAAAAAGGCATTAAAATTGTTCAAGATGCTGTTTATAATCATGTTGGCATAAACCATTGGTTTTTAAAAGACAAACCTGCAAAAGATTGGCTTAATGAATGGGATACGTATACCAATACTACTTACAAAGACCAACCATTATTTGATATTCATGCTTCTTTGAAAGATATCAAAGAAGTTAGAAATGGTTGGTTCACTTCATTTTTGCCAGATTTAAACCAAAATAATGTTTTTGTAGCAAATTTTCTTATTCAACACGCTTTGTGGTCAGTTGAAACTTTTGGATTAGATGCTTGGCGAGTGGATACTTACATATATAATGATTTAGATTTTATGAATCGTTGTAATAAAGCATTGCTTGAAGAATATCCGAATATCCATATTTTTGGAGAATCAGCGGTAAATACGGTGGTGAGTTTAGCTTATTTTACAAAGAACAATTTTAATACATCATTCAAAAGTAATTTGCCAGGTTCTTGTGATTTTGTGGTGGAGGAAGCAATTTATGAGGCCCTCAATCATAAATACGGATGGAATGATGGCGTTAACAAACTTTATACCGTATTATCTCAAGATTTGGTTTATGCAGATGCTAATAAAAATATTAATTTTTTGGAAAACCACGATCATAATAGATTTTATTCTGTTATTGGTGAGGATTACGAAAAATATAAAATGGGTGTCGCTTGGTTAATGACTTTAAGGGGAATACCACAATTTTATTATGGAACAGAAATTTTAATGAAAAATTTCAAAGACCCTTCAGATGCCGAGGTAAGAAGAGATTTTCCAGGGGGATGGAAAGAAGATAAAGTAAATAAGTTTGAGGCCTCTGGAAGAACTGAGAAAGAGAATGAGGCTTTTAATTTCGTTAAAAATTTGGCTAATTATCGAAAATCTTCAGAAGCAATTTCTGAAGGTAAATTTATGCAATTTGTTCCACAAGATGGTATTTATGTATATTTTAGATATACTGATGAACAAATAGTTATGGTGGTTTCGAATACAAATAATGTTTCAAAAGAAATAAAAACAAATAGATTCGCTGAAATTTTGAAAGGAGCAAAAAAAGCCTGGAATGTGCTTAATAGAAGTGAATTGAATGATATTTCATCTTTAAAGGTGGAATCTAAAGAAATAATGGTTTTGGAAATAAAATAAAATAATGATTTTGGAAAAGGCATTTTTGTTTGATTTGGATGGTGTCATAGTTGATACTGCGGTATTTCATTTTAAAGCATGGAAAAAATTAACAAATCTATTAGGATTTGATATTGATCAAGAATTTAATGAGTCTTTAAAAGGAATTAGTCGAATGGATTCATTGAATGAAATACTCAAAAAAGGAAATTTAGAAATTTCAATGGAGGAAAAGTTAAAATACGCAGAAATAAAAAATTCTTGGTATTTGGAGTTAGTAAATCAAATGACTGAAAAGGATATTTTACCTGGAGTAAAAGAGTTTTTAAATGTGAGCCGGAATTTAGGAATTAAAATTGCCTTAGGCTCTGCGAGTAAAAACGCAACGTTAATTTTGGAAAAAACAGGCATACTTTCTTTTTTTGATGCAATTATTGATGGAAATCATGTTTCGAAAAGCAAGCCTGACCCCGAAGTTTTTTTTAAAGGAGCCGAAGCTTTGCAAGTTTTGGCTAAGAATTGTATCGTTTTTGAAGATGCTTTTGCAGGTGTTCAAGCAGCCAAAGCTGCTCAAATGAAAGCTGTTGGAATAGGCGATAGCCAAGTGCTAACAAATGCAGATTTTGTATTAAAAGGATTATTCGAAATAGGACCAATTGAGATTCTAGAAAAGTTAGAGACAATAAACCAATAGTGTTTTGAGATGAAAAATTACATCAAGCAAGATGAATGGAAAATAATTGAGAATGGATTTCATGCTGAGCATAATGAAATTACCGAAAGCTTAATGAGCCTTGGAAATGGGAAGTTTGGTGGAAGAGGTAATTTTGAAGAACGTTTTTCAGGTAAAACTTTGAAAGGAAATTATGTAGCTGGAGTTTGGTTTCCTGATAAAACTAGAGTAGGTTGGTGGAAAAATGGGTATCCCGATTATTTTGCAAAAGTTATTAATTCAATTAATTGGATAGGAATTGAAATAGAAATTGATGGAGAAGTAATAGATCTTGCCAAATGTCAGATTCTTGATTTTAATAGGGAACTTCATATGAAATTTGGATACTTAAAACGATTTTGTAGAATAAAACTTCAAAACGGTAAAGAAATTAGTATTGAAAGCAAAAGGTTTTGTAGTGTGACTCATGATGAAATTGGGGTCATTGATTATTCAATTACTCCAATAAATTTTGAAGGGAAGATTCAAATAACTGCTTTTTTAGATGGAAATGTCCAAAATAAAGATTCTAATTATGATGAACAATTTTGGGATGAAATATCAATAGAAGCATCTGATAATCAGGCATATTTACAATTAAGAACGAAAGAAAATAAATTTAAAGTTGAGCGTTTTGATGTTGCGGTTGGAATGAACCTTTCTATTTTTAAAAATGCTGCAAAATCGCTAAATTATATTCCAAAAGTTGTAAAAAAAGATAAGTTTATAGGCTTAGAACTTGAGATAGAAGGAAAAAAAAAGGAAGAAATAAAAATTCAAAAAATAGTATCTATTCATAGTTCAAATTACTTTGATGCTGAAGTTTTGATTTCAGAGTGTAAAAAGTCATTAAACAGTATTCTTGATTTAAATCTTTTTGAGCTGCATAAATCTGCATGGGAAAAAAAATGGGAAAATTGTGATATAAAGATACAAGGAGATATTTCTGCTCAACAAGGCATTCGTTTTAATATTTTCCATCTTTTGCAGACTTACACGGGCCAAGATGCTCGACTAAATATTGGACCTAAAGGCTTTACTGGTGAAAAATATGGTGGAGTAACTTATTGGGATACTGAAGCTTATTGTATTCCTTTTTTTTTGTCGGTCTCCCCTTTTTCAGTTGCAAGAAATCTATTGATTTATAGACACAATCATTTACAAAAAGCAATAGAAAATGCCAAAAAACTTGGTTTTTCTGCAGGAGCAGCATTGTATCCTATGGTAACCATGAATGGCGAAGAATGTCACAACGAATGGGAAATAACTTTTGAGGAAATTCATCGAAATGGAGCAATTGCTTATGCGATAAGTGATTACGTAAATTATACTGGAGATGAGCACTATTTGAACGAATTTGGCTTAGAGGTTTTAATTTCTATTTCAAGATTTTGGGCACAGCGGGTTAATTGGTCAAAAAGCCTAAATAAATATGTAATACTTGGTGTAACTGGCCCAAATGAATATGAAAACAATGTAAATAATAACTGGTACACAAATTATATTGCTGTTTGGACCTTAAAGTATACATTAGAAGCTATTTCAAAAGTCAAGAAGAACGTTTCAGATTATTCTAAAATTATAGATAGCTTAACATTTAAAGAATCTGAAGAATCATATAAATGGATTCAAATTATTGAAAATATGCATTTTCCTTTCGATGCAGAAAGAAACGTATTTTTGCAACAAGATGGATTTTTAGATAAAGATTTGTTAAAAGCTGACCAAATTCTCGAGCATAGACCGATAAATCAGAAATGGTCGTGGGACAGAATTTTGAGGTCATGTTTTATTAAACAAGCGGATGTTTTGCAAGGACTATATTTATTTGAAGAAGATTTTGATTATGGAACTCACGAAAGAAATTTTGATTTTTATGAACCTATGACAGTTCACGAATCTTCCCTTTCCCCTTGTGTTCACACTATTTTAGCCTCAAAGTTGGGTAAAATTGAAAAAGCCTATGAAATGTATGTTCGTACATCTAGATTAGATTTGGACGATTATAATAATGATACAGAAGATGGTTTGCATATAACTTCAATGGCAGGTACATGGATGTCAGTTGTTAAAGGATTTGGAGGAATGAGAATAAAAAATACGAAACTTTATTTAAAACCAATACTGCCCAAGAACTGGACATCTTTAGCTTTTAGAGTTGGATTGAAAGACAATTTGATAGAAATTGAAATTAATAAAGATAGAATAAAGATTTGTAATCTTTCTAAAAAAACAATTAAAATTTCGCTTTATAATTCAAATTTGTCAATAAAGGGAAATTCTGAATACTTTTCCGATAGACCCTTAGATTGAAATTAACGATATAAAAAAATAAAGCTATTCAATTACTAAATGGCTTTATTTCTAATTTTATACAACAAATAAAACCTAACTAGATACAAATATTGTTTTTTTTAATTAATCATTTAAATCATACTTAATTGATTTTTTAAATAATACCTAATTAGGTTTATTTATCTCCTCTTATTTTTTTCAATAATTTTAAAGTAGCAATTATACCTTCCTCTTCTGATAACTTTTCTCCTTCATATTCAATACCAACTATTCCTTTAAAACCCGATTTTTTTACTATTTGCATTAATCTTACATAATCCATTCCATGCTCATCTCCATTTTCTTTGAAATTATTGGATTTGGCACTTACACCTTTGGCAAATGGCATTAGTTGTTCTACTCCTAAATATCTATCATACTCAACTTTGCAAATCTTTCCATCAGTTTTGTCCCTTTCAATACAAAAATTCCCAAAGTCTGGAAGAGTTCCCACATTTTTCAAATTTACAGCTATCATTACATCACTTAACCATTTGGCATTAGAAGAAAAACTACCATGATTTTCAACTATGACGTTTATATTAGTTTTAGCTGCAAATTCTCCTAATTTATGTAGCCCATCTGTGGCGTTCTTTGCCACTTCTTCTGCAGTACCAACTCCGCCTGCATTAACACGAATAGTTTTACATCCTAAATACTTTGCGGCTTCTACCCATTTATAATGGTTTTCTACGGATTTTTTTCTCTTTGCTAAATCAGCTTCACCTAAATTGCCTTCCGCATCACACATAATTAGGTGATTCTTAACGCCATTGTCTTTGCATCTTTTCAGTAGTTCTGCTAAATAGGCTGAATCTGAACCGTTTTCTTTGAAAGTTTTAGTTTTTGATTTAAAACATGTATTTACATATTCAACAATATCTATCCCAAATTCATTTTTCGTTTTTGCTGGAAAATCTAGATTATCTAGTTTATCACTAAAAATGGCTTTATGCAATGACCATTCGGCCAGAGAAATTTCGAACCAAGGTTTTTCAGCTAAAAAACCAAAAGACTCAAATTTCGATAAAGAAGCTGTCCCAAGAGTTAATCCCAGTTTTTTAATAAAAACTCTTCTATTATTTTGCATTTTTTTTAAGATTGTTTTTTGATTTACAAATATTGATTTTTTTTAAGTAATTTTTATATTTCTACGCACAATTTTTTTAATTTCGCACCCATGATTAAAGAAAAAAATAATTGGAAAAAAATAAAGTCAAAAATAGCTTATGAAAACCAGTGGATTGAGGTTCAACATCATAATGTTATTAATCCTTCAGGAGGGGAAGGGATTTATGGACAAGTTAATTTTAAAAATATGGCTATTGGCATAGTGCCAATAGATGAAAATAATAATACTTGGTTAGTAGGTCAATATAGATTTCCATTGGAGGAATATTCTTGGGAGATACCTGAAGGGGGATGCCCTTTTTCTGAAGAACCTTTAATAGCTGCAAAAAGAGAATTATTAGAAGAAACAGGAATTTTAGCAGAAAAATGGACAATGATTTCTAAAATTCATACGTCAAATTCTGTGTGTAATGAAGTGGGTTTTATTTTTATGGCTGAAAATCTTAAGTTTTCTAAAGCTGAACCAGAAGAGACGGAAGATTTAACACTAAAACAAGTTACGTTAAATGAAGCATTAAAAATGGTAATGGAAAATAAAATTACAGATTCAATTAGTATAGCTGGAATTCTAAAGGCTGCTATTTTAAAACAAATTGTTTTAAAAAATTTATAAAAAATTAAAATAAATTCCATTTTGAAACCTCAGAAATGGCTTCGTGAGCGGTCATGTCATATTTGCAAGGAACAATACTAATATAATTGTTGTTAATTGCCCATATATCATTGTCTTTACTTTCTGGTTCTCTGTTCACAAATTCTCCACCCATCCAATAATAAGGTCTTCCATGTGGGTCTTTTCTAGCATCAAATTCCTCTTTCCAAAAACCATTGGCTTGTCTAGTCACTTTTAAACCTTTAATAGCCTCGGAAGATTTAGCTGGAAAATTAACATTTAAAGCCACATTATTTGGTATTCCATTTATCAAAACCTCTTTAGTTATTTTAGTTATAAATGGTCTAGTATGTTCAAAATCAGCATCATATCTAAAGTCATTTAATGAAAATCCAATCGCAGGTATGCCTTCAATTGCAGCCTCAATGGCTGCAGACATTGTTCCAGAATAAATAACCGAAATAGAAGCATTACTACCGTGGTTAATTCCACTTACAACCAAGTCAATCTTTCTTCCTTTTAAAAGTTCATGTTTAGCTAATTTCACACAATCTGCGGGAGTACCTGAGCATTCAAAAGATTGAATTTCGCCAAAAATTGGAGATTTTTTTATGTGTAAAGTCGAATCAACTGTAATTGCGTGACCCATTCCTGAATTTGGGCTATCAGGGGCAACAACAACAACTTCTCCAAGTTTAGCCATTTCTTCAATTAATACTCTTATTCCTTTTGAAGTAATGCCGTCGTCGTTTGTTATTAAAATTAAGGGTTGGGTCATAATTTATTTTTTTTGGAATCCTTAAAAATGTTTTAATAATAAGTTAAGTAGTAAGGAACTAGAATGTGAAATAAAAAACTATTTAGAGAACCCTAAATCTTCCAGTATATGAAGCCTTTTAGTATTTTTTCTTGTTCTAAATGCCAATTCTGGTTTGTAACCATCCTTTGGCTTCATATAATATCCTGTTCCGTCATATTTTCTTTTTTTAGGATGATTTTTGCATGCTACTGAACAGGCCCCATCCATTAGAATTCCACACTTTTCGCATATTGGTAAGTGCTCATTACAAACTGGGTTTGCACAATTTACCATTCTATCTGATAATGTTCCGCAGACATGACAAGAAGAAATTATTGTTGGGTTAATAGAATTTACCTCTGTAGTGAGTCTGCCATCAAATACATAACACTTTCCATCAAAATTTTCACCACCTTCTTCCAATCCATATTTAATTATCCCTCCATGAAGTTGGTATACGTTTTTAAAACCATTATCTAATAAAAATGCACTGGCTTTTTCACATTTAATTCCGCCTGTACAATAGGTTACTATTTTTTTATTTTTTAAATGTTCGATTTCTTTGATATGATCCGGTAAATCTCTTAAATTTTCCATATCAAAAGTTACGGCCCCTTTAAATTTACCTATATTATGTTCGTAATTTGAACGCATATCTACCAATACTACTTCTGGATCATTTAAAAATTGTTTCAGTTCAGAAGGTTCTAAATGAATGCCAGTTTTAATAAGTGGATTTACAGTTAATTCAGAATGTACAATTTCTTTTTTTATTCTTACATAAAGTTTCTTAAAAGCATTTTCATGATATGATTCTATTTTAAAATCGACATTACTAAATCTTTTTTCAGACTTTACCCACAACATATAATTTTCGCAATCTTTTTTTAATCCAGAGACAGTTCCGTTTAGGCCTTCGGGGGCAATAATGATTCTGCCTAACAAATTATTTTCTATACAAAATTGGTGATGAAGGTCTCTATATTCCACCAAATTTTCAATTGATGAATAAATATAATAAAGGATTACGTTAAAATCTTTCATTTTCAATCGCTGATTTCTAACCACAAAATTACAAAACGTATTAAAACTATTTATGATTTTTGATAATTAATCTCTTAATTTTACTTCTTTAATCTTAAGAAGTATTTAATGCACATAGCAATTACTGGAAATATTGGAGCCGGAAAAACTACTTTAGCTGAAAAGTTAGCAGAACACTATGGTTGGGAAGTATATTATGAGGCAGTGGATGGGAATCCTTATTTACCTCCATTTTATGCAGATATGGAAAAATGGTCGTTTCATTTACAAATTTATTTTTTAAATAGCCGATTTGAGCAGGTATTAAAAATTAAAAATCAGGAAGAAAAAACCATTATTCAAGATCGTACTATTTACGAGGATGCTTACATATTTGCCCAAAATTTATATGACAGTAAAAAAATGACAGAAACTGACTTTCAAACTTACAATAGTTTGTTTAAGACTATAATGCAGGCTATTTCTCCACCTGATTTAATGATTTATTTGAAAGCAGATACTCCTAAACTCATTTCTCAAATAAAAAAGAGAAATAGGGATTATGAACAAAATATGGATATTAATTATTTAGAAAGCCTAAATAAATTATATGAAGGATTTAAAATGCAATATGATCATGGAAAATTTATTGAAATCGATGTTAATAATATAGATTTTGTTTCAAATTCTCATGATTTTAAAGCAATTACTAAAACTTTAGAAAAAACCATTAATATTGGAATGCAACTTAAAATTTAACTTTATTTATAAGTTTACATGCAAATTGTATGCTTAATTTTTTGTTATTTTGAATTTAGTTTCAAAATCAGACCTAAAATAATATCTTATTTAACTGAATATTAATCACTTATGAGTTTTAAAAATTTAAACAATATTGGAGCTTGGGTTGTATTTTTTATTTCTTTGCTTACCTATACCTTAACAGTAGAGCCTACAGCTAGTTTTTGGGACTGCGGTGAGTTTATTGCTTGTGCATTCAAATTACAAGTTCCGCATCCAGCAGGTGCTCCATTTTTTTTATTAATAGGCCGTATCGCGTCCATGTTTGCGGGTTCTGATGTAACTAAAGTTGCTTTGATGGTAAATATGGTTTCCGTATTAGCCAGTGCCTTTACTATTTTATTTATGTTTTGGACCATTTCTTTGATTGGACGTAAAATAGTTGGGAAAGATGCTAATGAAATTGGAACTTCAGATACTATTAAAGTTTTAGGTGCTTCATTAGTAGGTGCATTGGTTTATACATTTTCTGATTCTTTTTGGTTTTCGGCCGTCGAAGCAGAAGTATATGGAATGTCCTCATTTTTTACCGCAATAGTTGTTTGGGCAGCTTTTAGACTTGAGTTGATTGAAGATTCAGCAAAACAGAATAAATGGTTATTGTTCATTGCTTATTTGGTTGGGCTTTCAATTGGTGTCCATTTGTTAAATTTAGTAACCATACCTGCTTTAGCTCTGCTATATTATTTTAAAAAATCTAAAAACATAAATTTTAAGGGTGGGGTACTGGCATTTTTAGGAGGCTTGGTAGTTTTAGGTGCAATTATGGTTGGTTTAATTACTGGTTTGCCAACTTTAAGTTTTGCTTTTGATAGACTTTTTGTAAACACATTTGGGTTACCGTTTGCTTCGGGAATGATTTTCTTTATAATTGTGCTTATTGGAGCTCTAGCGTATGGAATTTATTATACTCAAAAAAATGGAAAAGATGTTGCAAATACTATTCTAATGAGTTTTGCTTTTATTTTGATTGGTTATTCGACGTATACTATTGCATTAATTCGCTCAAATTATAATCCACCAATTAATGAGAACAATCCCAGTAATGTAATGAACTTTACGTATTACCTCAAAAGAGAACAATATGGAAGCCGTCCATTATTATATGGCCCGATTTACACAGCGCAGCTTTCGGCTATTAATAAAGGTGAGCCTAGTTATAAAGTTGGAGATAAAAAATATGAAGTTTATGACTACAATCCTGAATATGTTTGGGATAACAATGGTAAAATGCTTTTGCCAAGGGTTTGGAGCCAAGACCCTAGCCATATTTCTTTATATAAAAGTAAATTAGGACTCAGTGAAGGTCAAAGACCTGGTTTATTTGACAACCTATCATTTATGTTTAGCCACCAGTTTGGTCACATGTACTGGAGATATTTTATCTGGAATTTTTGGGGTAGGGCATCAGACATTGAAGGTGCAAAAGCAACAAATATTTTTGAAAAGAATAGTGATTTGCCACCAAGTTATGCAAATAACAAAGGCAGAACCAATTATTTTGGTTTACCCGCCATACTTGGTATTTTAGGTTTATTATATTTTTATTTTAAAAGGGAGAAAGACGCTATTGTGATGTTTTTATTGTTTTTCTTAACTGGTCTTGCTTTAGTTGTATATCTTAATTCGCCTCCAGTTGAGCCCAGAGAAAGAGATTATATTTATGTTGGTTCCTTTTACTTCTTTGCCATTTGGATTGGTTTAGGTGTTATGGGAATTGCTGAGTATGTATTAAAATTCTTAAAAAACGAAAGTATCAAGGCTTTTTCTGCAACAGCAATTGGACTGATAGTGCCAATTATAATGGTAAATCAAGCCTGGAGCGGACATGATAGGTCTAAACGGTACCATCAAATAGATTTTGCTAAAAATTTATTAAACTCTTGCGAAAAAAATGCAATTCTATTTACTGGTGGGGATAATGACACATTTCCTCTGTGGTATGTTCAAGAAGTTGAAGGATTTAGAACTGATGTAAGAGTTTGTAATTTGAGTTTATTAGGCACAGAATGGTATATTGACCAAATGAAGCGCAAAACTTACGAGTCAGAACCTTTACCAATTTCATTTAATATTGATAATTACAATAAAGGTATTAATGATCAAATTCCATTTTATAAAAATCCTAACCCGCAGGTAGAAGCTGGAATTAACCTTAAGGAATATCTTAATTTGGTAAAGAATAATGACCCTGCTATCCAAATGCAAGTAAGTTCTGGCGAAATGATAAATGTTTTGCCATCAGCTAATTTTTATTTGGATTTTGATGCTGAAAAAGTAGCTCAATTGAGTTTTGTGCCTGAAAAATATAAAGCCTTGGTTAAAGGAAGAATGGAATGGAATTTTGGTGAAAAAGATATTTTAAAAAATGATTTGCTGGTTCTTGATATGATTGCTCAAAACGATTGGAAAAGGCCTATATATTTTGCTGGAACATTATCACCTAGTTCTTATTTAAATTTAAAGGAATATTGTCAATTAGAGGGTTATGCTTATCGATTAATGCCTTTTAAAATCGAAGGAGCTAAAGATGGTTTTGTAAATTCAGAGGTGATGTCTGAAAGATTAAATAATAAAATGTTTTGGCGTAATCTTGACAATTCTAAAGTTTATTATGATTCCGAAACCTATTTAAGAGTTCCTATTATTACTGCTAGATTCGCTTTTATTCGTTTAGTTGATCAGTTGGTTAGAGAAGGCAAAAAAGAGGAAGCAGAAAAGATTTTAGATAAGGCTTTAAAAATAATGCCAGATAGTTCTATACCTTTTGACCAATTAACTGCAAATTTCCCCATTTTTTATTATGAGATTGGGAAAAATGAAAAAGCAAAAAATGTTTCAGATGTTATTGTAAAACGAGCGGACGAAGAACTTAAATACTTTATTGAAAAAAGTAAGGCAAGAGGTGATAAGCAATGGGGTGATTCAAATATTGAGGCGATTGTTCAATCAAATATGAGAAACATTCAAATGTTATATTCAGCAGCTGAGCAATATGATAAACCTTTGGCTGAAAAATACAAGAAAATTTATGAAGGGCATATGGCCAAATTACAATAAGTTTTTGCCAATAAAATTTAAAAAAAAGCTTTAATGAGATTCTCATTAAAGCTTTTTTTGTATTTTTGCAATACTGTTGCAAAAAGAAGTTGATGAGTAAAATTTATACATTATTATTTATTTTGTTAATTAGTGTTGGAGCAAATAGTCAGGTTCTACCTTGCGAATGTTTTATATTAGGGAAAATTATTGACCAACAGACTAAAGAGCCATTGGGAGGTGCTTTAGTAAACATAAAAAAGCAGAATAAATCTACCATTTCTGATAGAAATGGAAATTACAGAATCGAAAAACTCTGTGAAGGAAAATTTCTTTTAACTGTTAATATTTTAGGATATGAAAGTAAAAGTTTTGATGTAAATCTTACGCATGAAACGAAGCAAAATATAAATTTAACAGAAAAAGAACTTCATTTAGAAGAATTAAATATTTCGGCAAAAAGAATAGAAAGTATAAATAATAATCTACTTAGCCTTTCAGCTGAGCAACTTCAAAAAAAGTCAGGTCAAAATTTAGCCAATACATTGGAACAATTGGCGGGAGTTAGTATGATTCAGACGGGGAGTACAATTTCAAAGCCAGTCATCCAAGGTTTGCATTCTAATAGAATAATTACTTTAAATAATGGAGTGCGACATGAAGGCCAACAATGGGGAAATGAGCATGCTCCAGAAATAGACCCATTTCTAGCAAAGAAAATTACTGTATTGAAAGGAGCAAAAGGAGTGAGATATGGGTCTGATGCTATTGGAGGAGTAATAATTGTGGAAAGTGCTGATTTAAAACCGTTGGACAGTATTAAAACAGAAATTAATAATTTTTTATCCTCTAATGGCATACAAATAGGAATCTCTGGGATAGTTGAAGGGGGCATTCCAAAACTAAAAAACTTTGCATGGAGAATACAAGCTACTGGTAAAAAAGCTGGAATTATAAGCACACCAACTTACAATTTGGCAAATACTGGCTTTTCTGAGTTTAATTTTTCTTTAGAATCATCCTATTCGTTAAAAAAAGCTGATTTTAGATTCTTTTTTAGTCAATTTAATTCTAAAATTGGAATATTTTCGGGATCACATATTGGAAATATTAGTGATTTGAAAATTGCTATAGAAAGGGCACAACCCCTTTCTGAATATACGCCTAAAGAATTTTCATATACAATTGGAAGACCTTTTCAAGATATTCAACATAACTTAATCAAACTAAAATCTAATTTTAATCTAAACTCTAATCAAAGTTTGCAATTTATTTTTGGTCATCAATACAATTTTAGGTCTGAAATTGATGCACTAAGAGGAGATAGAAAGATAGCTCAGACATTTAAAATTAATAGCACCACCTATGAAATTATTTTTAATCATAAACCAATTTTTAAAAAAATTACGGGTTTTGTTGGGTCAAATGGTTTAAACCAAGTTAATATTTCTACTGGTGAAATTAAAACTCCCCTTAAAAGCGGGGTCTTGATTCCTAATTTTAAGAATTTTACTTCTGGTATTTTCTTTGTCGAAAGATGGATTCATCCAAAATTCGACCTTGAAATAGGAGGTAGATTCGATATTAGAAATCTTCAAGTTTTTTATTTGAAAAGAATACAAAATAAACTGATAATTGATAATTTAAGCAACCAAAACTTTTCAGGTACTTTCAGTTTCAATAAAAAGTTAAGTAAGAATTTAGGTTTTACTTTTACTAGTGCCACGGCTTGGAGACCGGCAACTGTTAATGAATTATATAGTGAAGGAGTACATCATGGGTCAGCTACATTTGAAAAAGGTAATTCTAATTTGGGAGTGGAAAAAGCCCTAAGTAATTCTATAAATTTTTATGCTAAATTTAAGGAGTTAGATTCAGAAATAAATTTTTATGCCAATTTTATTAATAACTATATTTTTATAGCTCCTACTGGAGAAAGTGTTTTAACAATTAGAGGTGCCTTTCCAGAGTTTGCTTATGCTCAGACGAATGCCTTATTAAAAGGGATAGATTTTTCTAATAAATATCAAATAATTCAGAGCCTTTTACAATTTAAAAGTCAGTTTTCGTTGATTTGGGCAGATGATAGAGTAAGAAATCAACCTTTAATTTATATACCTGCTAACAAGTTTGACAATTCAATTATATATATGCCTACCTCTTTTGTGATTTCTGAAATAACTTTAAGACATGTCTTTGTGGCAAAACAAAATAGAGTTCCAATTGAAAATATTTTTGAAAGTTCTAGCTCAAAAAATACCCTTTTATTGTATGGGGGAGATTATTTGCCAGCTCCAGAGGCCTATCATTTATTTGAAATTAGCTTCAATAAATCATTGGTGGTAAAAAGTATTGGGACTTTAAAATTAGGTTTAGAAGTAAAAAATGTGTTTAATAATCAATACAGAGATTATTTAAATCGTTTCAGGTATTTTTCGAATGACTTAGGAAGAAATTTTACATTTAGATCTCAATTTATTTTTTGAATCGTAATAATTTATTATATTTGCAACAATGATGCAAATATAATAAATTATAAATTATGAAGAATACCCTGCTTTTTTTATTTCTTACTTGTTTAGTTTTAATTTCATGCAAAGATTCAGTGGAGCCTGAAGAGGAAAATGAATTAATTACCACAGTTAAGCTCAGTTTTACAACTGGAGGTAAAACGCTAGTTTATTCTTATAAAGATTTAGACGGCGATGGTGGAAAAATGCCTGTAATAGATAAAATTGTTTTAAGTCCAAATACTGAATATTTTTTATCAACTGAATTTTTAGATGAAAGTAAAACACCTACTGTTTCTATCACAGAAGAAATCTTAGCAGAAGCAGCCGAGCATTTAGTAATTTACACGCCTAGTTTAGCTAATTTAGGAACATTTACTTATTCCGACAAAGACAAAAATGGTTTTAATATTGGTTTAAAAGGGATATTTAAAACCAATGCAGTTCAAAATGGATCTTTAAAAGTTCAATTAAGACATCAGCCAGATGTGAATGGGAAAAGAGTAAAAGATGGTAGCATTACACCAGGTAGCGATGATTTAAACATAAGCTTTACTTTAGAAATTAAATAATTTCATTTTTTTGTTCGGTATTTCAGATTAAAAAAGTTACGATTTATGATTAAATCGTAACTTTGTTTTTTTATAAAATATGAAATTTTTGATTCGAACCTTTTTAAAATATAGAGAAGTATTCGCAGTATTAATGTTTTTCTGTGGTTTACCCATAGTATACTTTTTTAGGGATGGTTTAAAACTTGCTCCCAATAGTGCAATATTTACTATTGCAGGAGGACTTGGGCCTCTTTTTTTTGCAGTTATATTCAAAAATATTTCAAAATTATATAAACCAAACACAGTTGGTTATTTAATTACCTTAGTTTATGTTATAATTTGCCTCCTATATTTGCTATTTAGAGATCCATACTCTAGAGTAAGTGTAGTTTACGAAATGTTTTCATTTAGCTTTATTTTCTTCATCTATTTTGCATTTGCCACTATTAGTCTAGAGCAAATAAATCGGAACTTTCTTCCAATTGCATTAACTATTTGTGTAATAGGATCATTACTTTTAGTTTATTCAGTTTATAAAGATCCCTTTTATGTTTTAGGTCAAAGAGCATCTATTAAATTTAGGTCTGAAGCGGAAGGAAATACAGGGAATCCTCATACTTACTCTAAAGTAGCTTTCTTTGGAGTAATTGTTAGTATGTTATTTCTAAAATATCAAAGTAGGTACAAGGTTGGGATTATTCCAATTCTATCCTCATTTTTTATATTTCTTATCGTTTTGTTTCTTACGCAGACTATGATAACTTTTATAACAACAGCTTTATTTCTGTTCTTATTTTTAATATTTAATTTAAAAGTAGGTAATATTTACAGATCGTTTTTAAAATTGTTTTTAAAATGGTATGTATTAGCTATTCTAGTTTTTGGAATTTATAAAGGAGTAGATTATTTAAAGAAGCATGAAGATGTATTTACTCCAATAACTTCTTTTATCTCAAAAAGATTTGAGAAAATAACTAACACTTTTATTAGTGGTGCTGCAGGAAGTAAAGGGAAAAATGACTCAAAAAGTGACCAATCTGCAAATATGAGGGTTCAATTAATAAATGAAGTTTTTGTAAATATGGAAGAGAACTTTGAAGAAGGCAGAATTAGATATATTCTTTTTGGAAATGGTTATAAAAACTTATATGTCGATGTGCCAATTTTTGAAGCTTTAGATTCATTTGGGTTTTTTATGTTTATTTTTTATATGTTTTTATACTTTTATATGACTGTGATTTGTATTAAAGAAATGAGAAAACCTCGATCTATAGCCACTGAATTTATCGCTTACGGGTTTATTTATTTTTTTATTCAGAATCTAACGGGTGGGCTTTTGATGGACTTTAATAGATGGGCTTATTATGCTGCAGTTTGCAGATTTATACCTGCTACTTATTTTCAAACCATAGGAACAAAATTGGCACTTTAAATATTAATTTTCCAATCATCTCTTATAATTTTTATCATTTTATTTTTATCATTATTGCTACTTTTCTTAATTTCATAAATATTGATGTCAACCAATAATCTATACCAGAATCCTTGAAGGAAATGGAAAATCCAACCCTTGGGGCCATCTAAAATTCCAAATTGCAAGAAAAATCTAAATAAGAAATAGAATGTTGGCCTTAAACCCAATGGAAGCTTATTGTATATTTTGTTTTTTAGAAACCTTTTAAATGCTGCTTGTTTCACACTATTCGATTTCTGGATATCCGTTGTATAAACAAGATTAAATTCCTGATTTAATAAATCGGTAGCTTCTCTTCTTGCATAATTATTGTGTTTAGTAACCCACCAATGTATAGGATTTAAATTTTCATCAACCACATCATTATCAAGCTTTTGAACTTTTCCTTTATTTAATACAATGTGTTCATCCATGAGGCGTTCTTCGCAAATGCCCGATCCAGTTCTCCAAATTCTTAATAGTCTAATTGGATAGAAACCACCAAATTTAATCCATTTACCTTTAAAATAAACCCTTCTACTATATTCAATTCCAAAAACTTCAGATTCTATTGCATTAATTTTCTCTTTAATCTCATTTTGTAATTCAGGCAATAAATATTCATCCGCATCCATCCGCATAGTCCAAGCTGTTTGAATATTGCAATTTTCTAATCCCCAATTTAATTGTTTTGCGTAATTATTTTCCCATTTATTTTGAAATACCTCAAGCCCTAAATTTTTAGCGATTTCGATAGTTTTATCGGTAGAAAAAGAATCAACAATGCAAATTCTTTCACAAACCCCTTTCAAGCTATTTACACATCTTTCTATATGTAGTTCCTCATTGAACGTCAGGATAATTGCGGTTATTCCCATTTATTATTTATTTACTATAAAATTAAGTATCAAATTCTATATTTTTTCAGTATTTATTAAAAACAAAAAAAACAGCGTATTAAATATCATTTTTAGGTAAATTTGCACTATTAAATTACCGTTCTCCAAGTACCTTAAATGAAGATTTTAGTAATTCACAATATTCTTTGGGCTCATTACAAATCTGTATTATTCGAAGAAATGTTTAAAAATGCTCCAAAAAATTGTGAAATTCATGTTGTTCAGCTAGCAAAGAATGAAATTTCTCGTAAATTATTACCTGCGGGAGATTATCCTTATTCTTATCCTTATACATTATTGTTTAATTCCTATCAAGAAGAGATACATCCAATAAAAAAAGTTTTTGCTTTATTTAATTTTATAATAAAATATAATCCGGATTTAATTAATGTAACTGGTTATTCAGTAGATACTTCTATTACGTTATCTATTTTTTTTGGTAGAATTTTAGGTAAAAAAATTGTGGTTTCTACTGAATCTACTGTGGCAGAACATGCAAGGAGCCCAATAAAAGAATTTATTAAGTCTCTTATCATTAAATCGGCTCATGGGTTTATATGTTTTGGCACTACCTCAGAAGATTATATATTAAAACTTGGAGCCAAAAAAGACCAAATTTTAGAAAATAAATCAGCAGTAGTTGATGATAAATCTATTTTGGAGAGATTTCAATTAGCTAAATTGAATAACTTAAGAATTCCAGAGATTACTACTAAGCATAATTTCATATTTGTAGGAAGATTAGTGGAAGTAAAAAATTTACCTCTATTATTTAAAGCATTTGAAAATATTAAAAAATATCTAAACCAAGCTAATGATTGGGGATTAGTTATTTTAGGAGATGGAGATTTAAAAGATGAATTAAGGAGTTCAAATTCACACATTCCTGACGTTTATTTTCTTCCTTCAGTAAACTGGATAGAAGTGCCTGATTATTTTGCAGTTTCCTCGGTTTTAGTTTTGCCAAGTAAATCAGAGGCATGGGGTTTAGTTTTAAACGAAGCAATGATATGTGGATTACCCGTCATTGTTTCTGACCAATGTGGGTCGGCAAAAGATTTGGTAAAAGAAAATGGTATAATATTTCAATCAGAAAATCTTAAAGCATTGCAAAATGCAATGGAATTTATGATTTTAAACTCAGAAAAATTAAAGCTTATGGGAGAAAATTCAAAAAAAATAATTAAAGATTTTTGTGTAGAGAAAGTAAGTAAAAGAATTGTTGAAAAATTTGTTATACTTGGCAATAAATGAATATTTTACATATCACTGGCTATACAGTTGAAAGAGGCGGTACTGCAAAAATAGTATCCGAAAATGCCACCCACCAAATTTCTAAAGGACATAATGTTACAATTCTTTCTGTTGATTTTCCAAATGAAGAACCTTATCCAATTCCTAAGGGTGCAAAACTAGTTTTAACAAAGAGCCATTGGATTGGTAAATTTATATCTAATTTTTCATTTGAAACAAATAATTTCTTTAAAAAGCAGGGTAATTCTTTTGATATCATTCATATTCATGGTATTTGGTTTTGGGGAAGTATAGCACCATTTATTTTTAAAAATAGAGCTAAAAAGTTGATAACCATTCACGGAATGCTTTCTGAATGGACAATGGCACAAGGTAAAATTAAGAAATGGATATTTGGGAAAATTTTTCAAGATAAAGGGCTAAAAGAAGCCAGTGCTATTTTTGTAAATACGGAAATTGAAAAGAAAGAGCTTTTAAATTATATCGAAATTGATCAAAATAAAATCTATATTGTACCCAATGCTATTGAAAAATCTTCCCCAGTAAATGATATAGAGAAACTTGATTTTAAAAATAAAAATGGTTTAAATCTAAATGACAAAAATATTTTATTTTTATCGAGGATCCATAAAAAGAAAGGATTGGAGTTATTAGTTAAGGCCTTTGCGAGCCTGAAGAATTTAAATTTCAACGTTAATCTATTAATTGCAGGTCCAGATGAAGGTTTTAAAGAAAAAGTGGAAGAAATGGTTCAAGATTTCGGCTTGAAAAAAAATGTTAAATTTTTAGGTTCAGTTTCGGGTAGAACAAAAGAAATTGTTTTTTCAATCGCTGATGTTTACGCATTAACGTCATATTCAGAAGGCTTCCCAATGGCAGTTATGGAAGCAATTGAAGCAGGAGCTCCTGTAGTGGTTTCGGATCAAACGAGAATTGATACGTATATTTCAAAATATAATGCTGGAATTGTAGTAAAACTTAATGAAGAGCATATTGCGGAAGCATTGCTATCTATTTTGGAAAATAAAGAATTGGCCTATGATTTTGTGAAAAATGGAGAAGAAATGCTTTTAAAGGAATTTAGACCAGAATATATTTATGGAAAGATGCTGGAAATTTATGAAACTATTTTGAAATAACTAAATTAATCACTCCTTTTCGGAATTTTCTTAATACTTTATAAAGTTGATAAGTATCTTTTATTGCTTGTAATACTATTTTACCTGATGCGCCTTTACTTTCACCAGAAGTTCTGCTTAAATATTTTGAAATTATTTCAACAGGTTTTTGCTTTTTGAATATTAATTTGGCACAGATTTCACTTTCTATCAAAGAGCTTTCAAGTTCTAAATTTAATTTTAATAATTCTTCACGTTTATAAATTTTCACCCAATTTACATCTAATAAATTAAAGCCATTAAAAACTCTATTTATTACTTTATTTGCTTGAGAGAGGGCATTTCTAGCCATTGAATACGTAGTATTTTCTTTTCGATAAAAAGAAATAAACTCATCTTTAGGTAGATATGCATAGGGGAGAAGTTCTTCAATGTCAAACTGACCGTCCGCTGGCACAGCACAAATGTTTTCATTTTTTGCATTAAAATATCCACTTCTTAGAGCGAAACCAATTCCTTTATTTTTTAAATGAGGTATAAAATTGATTTTATTAGTTGTTTCAGAAATTTCTTTTATAATTTCATATGAGCCATCCGTACTACCGTCGTCAACTACTATTACTTCAAATGCTGAAACATCCATTTTTGAAAACACATCAAAAATTTTATTTATTACATTTTTTACGTTTCCAACTTCATTAAAACAAAAAACTATTATGCTCCAAGATTGTTTTTCCATAGAATTAATAGGCATTAATAGAAGCAATCACATGATTCACTTCATCATCTTCTAATTCTGGAAACATTGGTAAAGACAAACAATGATCAGCTAGATATTCAGTATTTGGAAAATCACCTTTTTTATACCCTAAGTGTAAATAGGCCTCTTGCAAATGACACGGAACAGGATAATGTAGAGCCGGAAAAATACCTTGTGAATTTAAGAATGTGATACATTTTTCTCTATTTTCGGTTGTAACCACAAAAAGATGATACACTGACTCAGCCCATTCTGGCTGGGTTTGCATTTTTATATTAGGATTATTTATTTCTGTTTGGTATCTTTTTGCTATTTCTTTTCTTCTATTGTTCCAGGTGTCTAATTTTGTTAATTTAAAATCCAAAATTCCAGCTTGTAAACCATCCATACGATAATTATAACCAATCAATTCATGGTAATAACGAACAGTCATACCATGATTTCTTAATTTTAGTAGATGTTCATAATATTTTTTATTGTTTGTGGTTACACCTCCAGCTTCACCAAAAGCACCAAGGTTTTTACCTGGATAAAAACTAAAAGTTGCAAGCTCTCCAAAACCTCCAACATTTAACCCTTTATATTTTGCTCCCTGGGCTTGAGCCGCATCCTCTAAAAAATAAATATTATTAGCGGTTGCTATTTCTTTTATTGCATCAATATTAAAAGGTTGTCCATATAAATGAACCCCAATTATGGCTTTTGTTTTATTAGTAATCGCTTTTTTAACTGATTCTACATCAATTTCCCATGTATCTGGATCACAATCTACGAATACTAAATCTGCGTTAACATAAGATACTCCCCACGCTGTAGCTATAAAAGTATTTGCAGGAACTATTACTTCATCCCCCGGGCCTATCCCTAAAGCTAACATAGCTAGATGAAGTGCTGTAGTGCCATTATTACACCCAATTGCGAAGGTAGTATTACAATATTTGGCGAAATTGTCTTCAAATTTTTCTACAAAAGGCCCTCCTGAAAATGCAGTTTTTTCAAATACATCTTCAGCTATTTGAATAACTTCGTCTTTTATGGTTAAATATTGTTTCTTAATATCTAAACATGGGATATTAAACTTTTCTTCCATTAAATTATTAACAATTTTTGATAAATTTTGCAGGATTCCCTGCTACAATTGTATTAGATTTTACGTTTTTTGTTACGACTGAACCAGCTCCAATTATTGCTCCTTCCCCAATTGTAATTCCACACATAATAGTAACGCTTGAACCAATAGAAGCTCCTTTTTTTACCAAAGTTTCCTCTAAAAGCCAATCACTATCTGTTTGCATAGAGCCATCTGAATTAGTTGCCCTAGGAAATTTGTCATTAATAAAAGTTACATTATGTCCAATAAAAACGTTGTCCTCTAAAACTACGCCTTCACAAATGAAAGAATGACTTGAAATTTTACAATTTTTGCCAATTTTTGCTCCTTTTTGAATCTCCACAAAAGTACCAACTTTGGTTCCAGAGTCAATGGTGCAATGATAAGCATTTACAAAATCGAAGATTTTTACATTTTCACCAACTAAAACATTGTTAAGTGATTGTTTAGGCGAATCAGAATTTAATATCTGCATTGAATTTAAAAAAGAGGCATAAATATTTTGTCAAAAATACGTATAAATTTTTATTGAAGTAAATTTCAAAAGTAATTGCTAGGATAATTATAAAAAAAATTCAATTACAACTTAATTTCAGCACCTTTAGCGTTAATTGACCGTTGTGCAGCGTCTAAAATTTTCACTACCTCAAGTCCTGATTCGCCATCAACCAAAGGCTTTATTTTCTTTTCAATAGCAGTAATAAAATCTGCTGCCATTTCAGAAAGTGCCTCTTTTTGAGCTATTTTGGGAAGATAAATATCACCAATTCTGTAATCAATTAGCATTTTATGCTTTTCTTCTTCATTTTTTACATCAAAACCTGTATCGTAGATTTTGACTTTTTCTGTTGGTTCTACATCATCAAAAAGGCACATCTTTTTATCGCCACCTAACAAGATTCGCCTAATTTTCACTGGTGAAATCCAAGAACAGCTAAAATGAGCAATGAAATCTGATGAATAATTTATTGTTAAATAGGCGATGTCTTCTAACTTACTGGCAGTATGTGATTTACCAGTACAGGAAACACTAATAGGTTTTTCTTTTACTAAATAATTTAAAATAGAAATATCATGAGGAGCCAAATCCCAAATTACGTTTACATCTGGCTGAAACAATCCAAGGTTTATGCGTGTGGAATCGAAATATTGTAATTTTCCAAGTTCAGCACAATCCACCATCTTTTTTATTTTTTGTACTGAGCTTGTAAATAAAAATGTATGATCTACGGCTAAAATCAATTGTTTTTTTAGAGCTAATTCTACCAGCTCTGATGCTTCGGCAATAGAAGCGGTTAATGGCTTTTCAACCAAAACGTGTTTTCCCGCCTCTAATGCCATTTTGGCGAATTTGTAATGCAAAAATACAGGAGTTGCAACTACTACGGCATCAATTTTTGGATCATATATCAGTTCTTCAATTGAAGTGGTTATTTCTATGGTAGGAAAGGTTTTTTTTGCTATTTGTAAACGCTCATTTCTAAGGTCGCAAACTGTTTTAATAGTGCAATTAGGCGTATTTATGAAATTTCTTAGTAAGTTATTTCCCCAATATCCATAACCTACCATACCAATATGTACCATACTTCTAATTAAATTTTGTATTATTTTTTAAACGATTAATTACCAAATAAAGCAACCAAAATAAGAATGCCAAAATTAATACCTCTAAACTATATTCTAATTTCTCAAAAGGTAAATTAATATCTGATAAACTATGAAATACGGGCATTTTTAATCCCCACCATATGGCAGGCTGAACAATAATTAAAACATTAAAAATGAGAAATATAAACATAGTTTTTTTTGATTTTTCTAATTTTAAGAAGAAAATCAATGGCAACAAAAAAACATAAGCATAATTTGCTAAGGAACTCTGCTGAATTATCATCAACCAAATAGAGATAATTAGAAAATTAAATAATAGAAATTCTGAAAATTGAATTTTATTCTTAAGTTTTAAAGCGAAATAAATGCCCAATGATTGAATACTAAGAAGTCCTAGCCAATTTAAAATTTTTGGACCAATTGGTATTAATCCATTGCTTAATGGATGAAGTATTGACCAGATATTTGGTGTTCTGGGGTCATTTGCTTGTTGAATAGGACTTAAAAATGAAAATTCACTATAGAAATACAAAAATCCTAAACTAGGAATTCCAACTATTATTAGGCCAAAGATAATTTGTAATGGTTTCTTAGAAAATACCAAAATCGAAGGAATATACAAAACCAATAAGGCTTTTGTAATTAGTAATCCAAATCCCAATGCCAAACCTACATAAAACGGCTTTTCTTCTTTCCTTGAAAGATATATTCCAAACAAAACAAAAAGCCACATCCAGACATCTTCTTGCCCACCTAAAATGGAAAAAACAAAGGAACCTGGTAATAGGAGATACAGAATAGCTAATTTTATGGCGTATTTTGACTCATAAAAATTAATTGTAAACCATACAATTACACATTCTACAATAATCATTAATAAAATAATTGCTTTTGGAGAATTCCAAAAGAACAAAGGCAAAGCAGTGATGTACGCAAATAATGGAGAATATGCTGATTCAAAATCTCGGTAAACTAAACCTAAATTTTTAGCACCTAGAGCAGATTCATAAAACATTTCTACATCTGATCTCGCATCGAAATCTAGGACAATATAAATGATGTAGAAAGGCAAAAGTCTTAAAATAAAGAAATAAGTAAACAAAGTGACTCTTTTGCTTTTAAAAACAAATACATCTTTACTAGAAAATAAGAAAAGGGAAAAAAGTATAGAAAGTATTAAACCAATTGATAATTTAAAATAAAAAACGTTAATAAAACTATCTGAAAGTAGATTTTCTGGAAACATGAACTAAAGTTTATAAGCCAAGCAAAGTTAATTCTAAATAAGGATTTTAAAAACTTTTGCAATTTAAAATGACAAAAAACCTCTTTATTTTAAATAATCTATTGGATTTTTTTACAACTTAAATTTTTCAAATTATAAATTGTTTGATGACACATTAAATATTATGTTATTCAAATTGTTAATTTTTGGCATTTTTTTAAATAATTATTTGAATTATAAATTAAAAAATGTAATTTTGCACTCCAATTTTAAAAATTATCAATTAAATAAAGCTAACATGTACGCAATCGTAGAGATAGCAGGCCAGCAGTTTAAAGTAGAAAAGGGTCGTTTCATTTATACCAACCGTTTGGCTGGAGAAACGAACGCTGAGCTTGTATTCGACAAAGTATTACTTGTCGATAATGACGGTGCTGTGTCAATAGGCACTCCACTTGTATCAGGGGCATCTGTAAAATGCACAATCTTAGAACATTTAAAAGGCGAAAAAGTAATCGTTTTTAAGAAAAAAAGAAGAAAAGGATATCAAAAGCAAAACGGACATCGTCAATCTTTGACAAAAATTCAGATTGAAGAAATTGTTGCTTAAATTTCTGTTTTAAATAGATTAAAAATACTAAAAACTAAATATTAAAAACCATGGCACATAAGAAAGGTGTTGGTAGTTCAAGAAACGGTCGTGAATCGGAAAGTAAGCGTCTCGGAGTAAAATTGTATGGTGGACAAGCTGCAATTTCTGGAAATATTATTGTTCGTCAAAGAGGAACAAAACATAATCCAGGTTTGAATGTAGGATTAGGCCGTGATCATACTTTATTTGCTCTCTCAAACGGAGTTGTTACATTTAAAAAAGGACGAGATGGTAAATCTTTCGTTCATGTTTTGCCTGTAGCAGCAGAAGCATAAAAATGATTAAAGTTTATTTAAAGAGGCATTTGCCTCTTTTTTTATGCTATTTTTAAACTTAAATTATTCATTTTTTGTTAAAAATTTATTATTCTTAAAATCAAATGTTGAAAAGAAATACAATGATTTATTCCGAATTGAGTCCAAATCCCAATTCGATGAAATTTGTTTTAAATTTTGAGATTGTACCTGACGGTTTATCTTTTGATTACCCAGATATGGCCTCCGCATTATCTGAAGGGAAAGCATCTCCTTTAGCAGCAGATTGTTTTCAATTTCCATTTGTTCAACGTGTTTTTATTTCCTCTAATTTTATTACAATTACAAAAGATCAAATTTCTGAATGGGAAGAGGTGTTATTTGATTTCAAGAAATTTATTAAAATATATTTTGATGAAAACCATGCAGTTTTTGCAATTAAAACTATAGAAATAAATACTTTAATAGTTGACAGCAACGATTCTGCAGTTGTTGCAAAGATTAAAGCTGCTTTAGATCAATATGTGAGGCCAGCAGTTGAATCAGATGGTGGAGCAATAAATTTTTCATCTTTTGATGAAGAAAGTGGGTTAGTTAAGGTTCATTTGCAGGGTTCTTGTAGTGGATGCCCTTCTGCTACAGTTACACTTAAAGATGGTATTGAAAGATTATTAACCAATATGGTTCCTGAGGTCAAAGAAGTTATGGCTGAAGAGCTTTGAAAATTAGTTTAAATTGTTTATTGCCTCAATCATTGCTTTAGTTTGTCTTCTTTTTTGAAGAATTACTGGAGCAGCTACTCGTTCTTTGCAATCGAATAACGAACATTTTTCACATGTTTGATTCACTTTCTTTTCCAATATTGATTTATCAAACAAAAAACCAATTTTTTCTTTGGTATTTGAGTCCATTTCAAAACCTAAGCTAATACTCACGTTTGTATTTTCTAAAATATTTAATGATTGAGCAATAGATATTACAAAGTATTGATTCCCAGCATCCACATATGTTGAAATCTGGGATTGAATCAATATGGTATTTAAGTCCTTCGTCTTTTTTTGAATTTTAGATAATTCATCTAAAATATTTAAAGAAACCCATCTTCTACAATAATTTTCATTTTTGCTTTCTTGTGGGTCATGTTGCTTATAAAGATGTAATTCTTTGGTTAAAATATAATTTTTTGATTCGAAAGGAGCTTCGAAACGTAAGAAAAACAATTTATCAATTCCAAAGTATTTCGGCAAAATACTAAATATTCTATGAAGTAAGGTTTCAGGTGTGGTTTGAAACAAAGTAACCATCTCTAGAAAATTATTTTCAGAAAAATTACTTAAACTGAATAAATAACGAAGTTTTTTGATTAAAATATCCTTTTTTATCAAAATTGCTCCTGCAAAATAAGATGCCTGAAAATTGTTAAATACTTCATCAAACGACTTCACCTCAATCCAAGAAGAAGTCAAAGGACGAACTTTTAAGTTCATATAAATAAATCCTAGTTCTCGAGCCAAAGTAAATGCCCTTTGATCAGAAGAAATACGTTTATTTATCATAATTTTTTTTGATTTGGCTACATATACAGACCGTATGGAGGATAGAGTAGGATATTGCTTTTCTTCAAAATATTCAATTTTTATTCCAAATTCATCAAATAATAGATTTCCTAGGAAAAACTCATCCATTTGGAATTCTTCATTGATTTTATATTCTATTAGGAAGTTTTGTGCTAATTCTTCTAATTCAGGAAAATAATTATTATGCATTTCTTGGTAGGACCTTAAAACCGCAAAATAGAATTGTTCTACACTCATGTTGTAGCTTCTTCCTATTTTAATAATCGTATTTATGAATGCACTTAGTTTTGTGGGAGCGTCTGAAAGCATTTCTAATAAGCTTGCTGGGTCTATGCCAAAAAAATCGAAGGGGATTTCAGTTAAGAAGTTTGATTTTAGTAAATCCGAAATGGGTTCTAATTTTTTACTTAATTTTAAAGAAACTATGCTGTCATAATCAACTTCTAGAGCTTCTGCTAAAGCAGAAATTTTGTCTGCTTTAGGATATTTTTTGCCTTTTTCAATTTCATTAATATATGACATAGAGATACCTGATTTAGAGGCTAAGTCATTTAATGACAGATTTTTGTCTTGACGTAATTGTTTGAGTTTTAAGCCAAATATTAATCGTATATGGTCAGTTTTAAGGCTCATTTAAATTGGGAATCAACTTTTAGTTTAAAATTTGAAAAAATATTTTAAATGCCTCTCTAAATTATCAATGATTATCCATTAAATTACAATAATCAAAATATAAAAATTAAATATGTAAAATAAAAAGAGATATTCATTTACAATGATTCTGAAAACTCCATATAAATTTCTGAACCTACACCTGAAAGAAAATTACCTGTGGCCGCCTGTAAAGTAAGTTTTCCTTTGGAAATGTTTATAATCTTAAATTGACCTTTAAAGCCATCAATGTTAATGTCCATAACTTTATCAGAAGAAAGTAAAGCCCAGGTACCTCTATTTAGAATGTTTTTTGTGAGTCTATCTACAGCTCTTGTTTCTTTGTCAGATCTAAACTCAAAAACTAAACCGAATAATGCAATTGCAGAAATATTTAAAGATGAATTATTTATGGCTTTACGATTTTGATCGGTGTATCTTTCCAATTTCCAAGAGTTTAATGATAATAATTCCGAAGGTCCTCTATCCGGTTGTAGTGCAGCTTTATCTTTACACGCACCTATTAAAAATGCTAAGATTAAGATCAAAAGGGTGTTTTTCATTAAATTTTAATTATTTTTGTAATACAACGAACTATGTATTTAGAAATATGTACACAAAATTAAGAAAGTTTAAATCAAGAAGTATATTTTTTATTTTTTTATTGTGTTTTTTATTCCAATATCCTTCTTCTATCGCTCAGGATTGCATTCAATCTTTGAATTTTGAATTCAAGCCTTCATTAGCTGGAAAAGGTGTTAATTGGTTTCAATTTCCTGAGTTTACTTTACCATTTAAGGTTGTATATGGTGGTGCATCAAGTTTTGCAAATTCTAATTTCATGTTTAAGAGAGGTTTTACTCATTTTTCAAATCCAAATGATTTAACCAGATTACCCATTAAAAATAGGGCATTTATATATTATGGAGTAGCTTTTACCAATCCTAATTTGCAACCTTGGGCATTATTAAAAAGCCCTTGGAATAACGATATGAAAGTTTATCAGGCACATTGGGACAGGGAGATAACGCGAATGAAAGTTGAAACAAGTGGAAATGCTACTATTGACACCGATATTCTAGTTTTTGATATCGAACGTCAGATAAAATCGGAGGACTCCATTCTAGTTTTGAAAAATTTACCATCTACTTCTCAAGATTTAAAAAATCTTTCTAACACTGGTTTTATTGATCAGTATAAAAAGCAATTGCAAGATTTATATTTTAATTCAGTTGATTATACTCTCAAGAATGGTAAAATTAATTCTCCATTTATTTCCTCTTATGCAGACACTCCAATTTTAAATACTTTTACTAACATTCAAGGAAAATCGTGGCAAGATTGGAAAATAAACAAAAGTGTAATTAATTTTTTAACCTTCGACTTTGCAAATAATAATGTTGGAGGAAAGTTTTATGATAGCCAAACAATTTTAACACCCTCAGCTTATTTTTATTTTGATTATCCCCATCCTTTTGCTTCAGAATATTTATCATATCTTTTATTTCAGTGCGAGGCAAATAGAGCTTGGTCAAATAAGGATTTGATGCTATATGTTTGGCTAAAATATAGTTATACACCGGAATTTGTTCATAAAAATATAAGACCATGGATGGCAGAAGCCTGTGGTGTTTTTCCTTTCTTTGCAGGTGCCAAAGGTATTTGGTTGTGGGAACAGACTGGTATAGTTAAGAATGAAGATAACTTATCTAATTATGAGTATTTTACAAAAGGCTTATATAGAGTTTCTCAATTTAAAGAGATGTTTGAAGGTGATTATAAGTTAATTGAAGCCTTTTCAGCAAGAGAATATAACGAAAATAAATTGCCAATTTGGCGAGGAATACAAAATGGCAAAAAGATCTTAGTTGCTGCTCAAAATCCTTATGCAAAGTCTGAAAGTGAAGAAGTTAGCCTTGTTATGAATTATGGGAGTTGGTCTAAAACCATAAAATTAAAAGGTTATGAAGTTTTTATGTGCAAATATGATTTTGACTTAAGCTTAAGTGTGGAACCTGAAATTAATATTGTTGATTTTCGTGTTTTTCCAAATCCTAGTTCTAAAACTATTGGTTTTAAACTTATTTTGAAAAACGAAAGTTTCATAACAATTCGATTATCAGATATGGATGGAAAAGAATTATTTAAAGAAAAATTGACGAATAAAGTCAAAATGATTGATAGATCTATTGATTTGAAGACCAATTTAAGTAACCAAGTCATTCTGACTATCGAAACGTCAACTGAAAAGAAGTCCGCCAGAGTATTAATTTATTAAACAGTGTGAATAGATTACAGAAAGAAACTAGCCTTTATTTGCTTCAACATAAAGATAATCCTGTTGATTGGTTTCCTTGGGGTATAGAAGCATTAGAAAAAGCACAAATTGAAAACAAGGTTATTATATTAAGTGTTGGATATTCAGCTTGTCATTGGTGTCATGTGATGGAACATGAGTCTTTTGAAAAAGAAAGCACTGCTCAAATCATGAATACCCACTTTGTAAATATTAAAGTAGATAGAGAGGAAAGGCCAGATATAGATTCAATATATATGGAGGCGTTACAAGCTATGGGTTTGAGAGGTGGATGGCCTTTAAATGTATTTTTAATGCCAAATAGAAAGCCTTTTTATGGAGGAACCTATTTTTCAAATAAGAATTGGGAGAATTTGTTATATAGTATTCAAGAGGCCTATTTAAATAATTACGATCAATTAAAAAATTCTTCTGAAAGTTTTGCAAATTCTTTAAATTTGAAAGATTCTGAAAAATATAATTTTGCTTCCTTAGAAGAATCAGAGCTCAAACTAAGCTCGAATGAATTAGAGAGGATAATTGTAAAACTAAGTAGCACTTTTGATTTAGAGTTGGGCGGCATGCAACGTTCTCCTAAGTTTCCAATGCCATCAGTTTGGCAGTTTTTATTAAGTTATGTATCATTAATAGATAGAAATCATGACTTAAAGCATTTAAAAAATACCTTAGATAGAATTGCTTTGGGTGGCATTTTTGATCATTTGGCTGGAGGCTGGACCCGCTATTCCACTGATGAAAGATGGAAAATTCCTCATTTTGAAAAAATGTTGTATGATAATGGGCAACTAATAAGTTTATATTCAAAATCAATTATTCTATTTAAGTCTAAATGTATTTTTGAAGATAGTGTTAGTTTGTATAATTGGGCCATTTCTTCTACCATTAATTGGCTAAAGCTAGAAATGACTAATAAATTAGGCGGTTTTTATTCTGCACAAGATGCTGATTCAGAAGGTGTTGAGGGAAAATATTATGTTTGGACGGAGTCCGAAATAAATGATATTTTAGGGAAAAAGGCTAAAAATTTCAATAAAATTTATTCAATTTCCCAAGATGGAAATTGGGAAAATGGTCACAATGTATTTCATCTAGAAGGAACTTTGCAAAATGAGTCTTGGAAATTGATTTTGGAATGTCATAAAGACCTTATAAGTTCAAGAAATAAAAGAGTGAAACCAGGTTTAGATTCAAAAATACTATGCGGTTGGAATGGACTAATGTTAAATGGCTTGGTAGGCTATTTTAAGTGGAATCAAAATCAAGAAGTTTTTAATATTATTAAAAATAATGCAACTTTTATTGAAAAATATTTAACATTGGAAGTTGTTAATGAAAATAATGAATTTTCATTAGGTTTATGGCATCAGGTTGAAATTGAAAAAGTGGATCGAATTTTAGGATTTTTAGATGATTATGCCGCTGTTATTCAAGCCTATATTAATTATTATCAAATTTGTTTTGATGAAAAATGGTTAAGTATTGCCAAAAAATTAGTGGATTACACCATAGATAATTTTCTAGATGTGGAGGAACAATTATTTTTTTATACTGATATACAAAGTGAAAAATTAATCGCTAGGAAAAAAGAAATATTTGATAATGTAATTCCATCTTCCAACGCTCTGATGGCAAAAAATTTATATTTTTTAGGAAGAATATATGAGAAAGAAGAATATTCCAAACTATCTAAATCCATGTATTTAAAACTAAAAAACTTACTAATTCAGGATCCGCAATGGCTTTCATGTTGGTCGGAATTGAGCTTATTTTTTACTTTTCCAGAGGTAGATATAGCAATTGTAGGAGATAATTATCTCAAATTGGCCTATTCATGTCACAAACATGTTTATTATCCGAATGCTTTAGTTTATGCAACAAATTTAAATTCTGATTTACCAATTTTTAAAAATAGGCTTAATCTAAATAAAATTGATACAAATATATTTGTTTGCAAAAACAAAACTTGTAATCTTCCAGTAAATACAGTTGAATCCGCATTAATTTTGATTAAAAGTGAGTTTTGAAAGCTTAGTCATTTCACCCATTTCCGAAACAACTTTCGTTTTTAGTTGTAATAATTATTCAGATTTTAAATTTTACGAAGAATTAGTAAACTTTGAAACTTATTTAAAATCAAATCAAATACCATGTTTTATTGAATGTATAGTTGCTTACAATTCAGTTACTCTTTTTTTTACTTCTGATTTATTTAAATACTTCACTTCTTTAGCTTCTGTTTCTGAACGTATTAAAACTGATTTTATTAAATCCAAAGAACACTCCATAGAATGTATGGAATCCTTATTTGAGATATCAGTAAAATACAATGGGGATGATTTAAATTTTATTTCTGAGAAACTGGATATGTCTATTTCTAAAATTATTGATTACCATACCGAGCCTCTTTATTCTGTAGCAATGATTGGATTTTTACCTGGATTTCCCTATTTATTTGGATTATCTGATAAATTAAAGGTTCCGAGAAAAACCAGCCCTAGAGCCAAGGTTGAAAAAGGTAGCGTAGGCATTGCAGGTTTACAAACTGGAATTTACCCAATGGATAGCCCTGGTGGTTGGCAAATAATAGGGAAAACAGATTTTGAGTTGTTTTTATTAGAAAATAACCAACCAAATACTTTAAAGAGAGGTGATAAGATAAGATTTATCGCAATTTAATAATGAGAATTATAAAACCTGGCTTATTAACTACAGTTCAAGATTTAGGAAGAAATGGGTATAAATCAGCGGGAATAAACTGCAATGGTGCGATGGATGAACGTTCATTAAGATTGCTGAATATTTTACTTGAAAATAACGTAAATGAAGCATCTATCGAGATTCTTTTTCCTGGGCCTATAATATTATTTGAAGAAAATTGTCAATTTGCATTAATGGGTGCAGATTTTGATTCAAAATTAAATAATTTTTCAATTACTAATGGTAAAATATATTGTGCACAAAAAGGGGATATTCTTAAGTTTGACGCAAAAAAATGTGGCGAAAGAGCTTATTTTGGAGTAAATGGTGGATTTAAATTAGATCAGTGGTTAGGTTCAAAAAGTTCAAGTTTGCAATTGAAACATTTACTTTTGCCTATTTCATTTGATTTAAATAAACAATCAATAAAAAGTAGTTTTGGAAATAATTATGGAATTTCCAGAAAATATAGCTTTCCAAAAGTTGGTGAATTAAAAATAAGATTTGTTGAAGGCCCAGAGTATTCATTATTAAATTCGTGTTCTCAAGATAATTTGACAAAGCAATTATTTCGAGTCAGTTTAAATAGTAATAGAATGGGAATAAAATTGGAAGGCGATCCATTAATTTCTGAAAGTAAAGCTGATATGATTTCTAGTGGGGTTAATTTAGGAACTATGCAACTCTTACCTAATGGACAAATGATTATATTAATGGCTGACGCTCAAACTACTGGAGGTTATCCAAGAATTGGATTTATCATTAAAAAGGATATTTCTTTATTGTCCCAAATTAGTCCTAATCATTCAATTAATTTAAAAAAAATACCTTTTATGACAAGTATAGAAATACAAAAAGAAGAAGAATTAACAATTAGCATTTTACAAAAAGCCTTAGAATTTAAAAAAAATGGTCTTTAAGATTGATATAAATTGTGACATGGGCGAATCCTTAACGGATTTAGAAAATGGAAGTGATGAGGCTTTAATGCCGTTTATATCTTCTGTAAATATTGCATGTGGTTTTCATGCAGGGAATGAACACATTATGACAAATACTATAAAAAATGCTCAAAAATACGGTTTAAATATTGGAGCCCACCCTGGATTTGATGATAAAAAAAATTTTGGACGAGTTAATATAAATCTTTCTAAAGAGGAATTAACTGAATGTTTGTTTTATCAAATTAACGTTTTAAAGACAATTGTAGAAGCAAATGGTGGAAAATTGAACCATGTAAAACCTCATGGAGCTTTATATAATATGGCTGCGAAAAATCAAAAAATTGCTTTTACTATTGCAAAAACGATTTATTCAATTGATAAAAGTCTTATTTTATATGGACTTTCAGGAAGTTTTAGTATTTCAGAGGCAAAAGCAATTGGTTTAAAAACTAAATCTGAAGTTTTTGCTGATAGGGCATACTTGTCAGATGGTTTATTATGTCCACGAAATAGGGAAGGGGCTATTTTAACAAATATTGATAATGTTAAATCACAAGTGAAAGGAATAATTAATAATGGAAATATTGAAACAATTGATTATGGAATTATCCAGATTACTGCTGAAACAATTTGTATCCATTCTGACACTCCAAATGCATTAGAATTTGCAAAAGCAATTTTTGAATTAGTGGGAAGTTAAACTATTTTACTAATTGACCGCTAATTCTTAATAATTCTAACTCAGATATTTTAACATTAAATTGAGCATTAACTAATCTGCTCATTGCAGTATTAAATCTTGTTTGGGCATCATTTAATTCTAGAATAGTTGAGGCACCAAATTTAAATTTCTCCAGAGAAATTTCTAAGTTTTCAACCGCAAGAGCCTTATTTTCTAGTTCTAATTTTTGTAGTAGCTTATCAGTTTCATATTGATAATAAGAGGTATTTAATTCATTTTCGATTCTATTTATTAAATCATCCTTTTGTAATTTTAATATTTCTCCATTTATTTTTGTTAATTGGATATTCTTTTTAATAAAATGCCCATCAAAAATACGCCATGTTGCTGTAACCCCAGTATTTAAACCAACCGATTGGTTTAGTGAAATCAATCCTGCATTATTTGAGTTAAAACTATAGCCAAATGAAGAATTGAGGGTTACGCGTGGCATTAGAAATGATTGGGCTTCTTTTTGATTTAATAAATTGATTTCTTCTGATTTTTTCAAAAACAAAAATTCTTGGTTCTTTGTTTTTGTTTCTTTTATCAATTCTTTTAGGTCATATAAAACATTTAAATTAGTATCATTTGTAACTTGGAAATCTATATTTGGTTCTTGGCCTAAAATACCATTCAATCTAATCTTCGAAGTTTTTAATTGATTTTCTGAATTTGTTAAGTCAGATAGCTGCGTGCTTAAATCAGTTTTAGATTGTAAATAATCCAATTTTGAACCTCTGCCTATTTGCCATCTTTCTTCAGTTATTTTAAGTCTTTCTTCATAATATTTAATTATTATTTTTAGATATTCTTTTGATTGTTGTAATCTTTGTATGTCATAATAAGCTTGCATTACATTGGAAAGTGTATTTTGAATAATCAACTGATTTTGAATTCTACTTTGTTGTCCAGTAGATTTTAACCTTTCCATAATAGCATTCATCCTTCTACCATCATACAACACCCAAGAAAGGCTCAAATTAGTTAAAGGAGTAATTGATCTACCAAACCTATTGATTTCTCTACCATCAAAAAAACGTTGATTTACCTGATTGAAAATACTAAAAAAGCTTGCGTTCCAATCAACTGTTGGGGTCATTCCAGCATTTCCTTTGTAAATTTGATTATCTACAGCTTCTATTTGCTTCTCTGAAATCTTTATGCCCCAATTCTTTTCTAGCGCTATACTTTGGGCTTCTTCTAATTTTAAAACAGTCTGGGCTATTAAATTAACATTTACAATAACCAGAAATAGAAATACTACACATTTTTTCATTCTTTATCTTCGATTTTATGCTTTTACCATTTGGTCAATTGCATGCATTCTTTCAAAATTTTTCTTTTTGCTTAAATAGATATACATTGCCGGAATTACATATAATGTAAGTATTAAAGACAATATTAAACCACCAATTACAACTATACCCATTGATCTTCTACTTTCTCCTGCTGATCCAAGTGATAAGGCAATAGGCAAAGCCCCAAAAGTTGTGGCAAGTGTAGTCATTAAAATGGGTCTAAGCCTCATAGTAGCAGCTTGGATTGCCGCTTCAGTTTTTGAAAGTCCTTTTTCTCGTAATTGATTGGCGAATTCTACAATAAGAATACCATTTTTTGTTACTAATCCAATCAACATAATCATTCCAATCTGACTGAAAATGTTTAGTGTTTGATCAAAAAACCAAAGTGAGAAAACCGCTCCGGCAATAGCTAAAGGTACAGTAAACATGATTATTAACGGATCAACAAAGCTTTCGAATTGGGCAGCTAAAATTAAAAAAACAAGAATTAAAGCTAAACCAAATGAAAAGAGTGTATTGGATGAACTTTCCGCAAAATCTCTGGAAGACCCAGTTAGGGCTGTTTTTATTTTCTCGTCATTCAACTTGTCTCTAATGTCGTCCATTGCTTTAATACCATCACTAATACTCTTTCCAGGAGCTAATCCTGCAGATACTGTTGCACTCAAATAGCGGTCATAATGGTATAATTGAGGTGGACTGCTATTTTCTTCTACAGAAACAATGTTATCTAGCTGTACTAAACCACCAATATTATTTTTTACATACATACTTTTTAAATCAAAAGGCTCATTTCTGTCTTTTTGATTAAACTGACCAATAACTTGATATTGCCTACCATTCATTGTAAAATAGCCGAATCTTTGACCAGCAAATGCTAATTGCATAGTTTGAGCCACGTCAGCAACGGTTACACCTAAACTTTTGGATTTTTCTCTATCGATTTTTATTGATAATTCTGGTTTGCTAAATTTAAGATCCACATCTGAAACGGTGAATGTGGGGTCTTTTTGAACTAGTTCCATGAACTTCGGTAAATAAACTCTGAGCTTTTCAAAATCTGGTGCTTGAATTACGTAACCTACTGGTAAGCCACCTCTTTTGTTTACAGCTATAGTTTGTTGTTGATTTGCAAATGCTCTAGCTTCAGGTAATTTTTTAAATAAGTTATTCATTTTATCATTTACTTCTGATTGAGATTTCTTTCTTTCTTCTTTTTCAAACAAAGCAATTCTAGCAAAACCTGTATTTGATGCACCTGAACCTCTAAATGAAGGGGCTGTCATGGTCATTAAGCCTTTAATTTCTGGTATAGAGTCCATCATAACTTTTGAAGCTTTTAGAATAAAATCATCCATATATTCATAAGATGACCCCTCAGGTCCCAAGAATGATACTTGCAGACTACTCCTATCATCTAATGGAGCTAATTCAGCGTTCAATTTTCCCCAAAAGAAATAAACCATTCCAAAAATTACAATCATAATTGGCAACACTATCCATTTTTTCTTAACAAAATTACCTAAACTATTTAAATATGTCTTTTCCATATTAACAAAAAATGGCTCTGTCATCAAATAGAATTTCGTTTTTTTAGCTGTTTTCCTATTCAAATACGCATTAAGCATTGGAGTAAGTGTGAGCGATACAAATGCAGAAATTAGAACAGCTGATGAAAGTACAATTCCGAATTCTCTAAAAAGCTTTCCAACGAAACCCTCCATAAAAATTACTGGAAGAAATACAGCAGCTAATGTTATTGAAGTAGATAGAACTGCAAATATTATTTCATTTGAGCCTTTTACTGCAGCTTCAATAGGATTCATCCCTTCCTCAATCTTTTTGAAAATATTTTCGGTTACCACTATTCCATCATCTACAACTAGACCAGTGGCCAAAACAATTGCGAGTAATGTTAAAACATTTATTGAAAAGCCAAATATATACATAATAAAGAAAGTGCCAATTAATGATACTGGAATATCAATTAAAGGCCTAATGGCAACAATCCAATCTCTAAAAAATAAGAAAATAATAATTATAACCAGTAAAACAGCTATTAATATTGTTTCTGCCACTTCTTCAACCGATTTTTTTACAAAAACCGTATAATCTAGGATTGTTCCTAATTTTAAATCTGATGGAAGTGTTTTTTGTATTTCTGCCTTTCTTTTATTAACTTCTTTAGCTATATCTAGGTAATTTGCTCCAGGCTGAGGAGAAATTGCAATTCCACACATAGGTACTCCATTCCATCTCAATATCGTTTCCAAATTTTCAGCTCCTATTTCTGCATATCCAATATCTTTTAATCGCACTACCTGTTCATTTAAATTTTTAACAATCATATTGTTAAAATCTTCTTCATTTGTGAATTTTCCAATGGTCTTAACAACTAATTCTGTGGTATTTCCTTGAAGCTTACCAGATGGTAATTCTACATTTTCTCTATCTAATGCTAATTTTACATCTTGAGTTGTTATACCCAAGGAAACCATTTTTTCTGGATCCATCCAGATTCTCATTGCATATCTTTTAAAACCCCAAATTCTAACTTCACTGATTCCTTCAATAGTTTCAAATCTTGGGGAAATTACATTTTCGGCATAATCAGATATCTCCAGTAAGCTTCGAGAATTACTTTCTAAAGATAATGATAAAATTGTCTCAGCATTTGCGTCGGCTTTTCTTACATTGGGCAATCCATCAAGGTCTTTTGGCAATTGAGAAACTGCAGTTGATACTTTATCCCTAACATCATTGGCAGCTTTTTCCATATTTACTCCCAAATTGAATTCTATTGAAATACTTGAAGAGCCTTGATTAGAAGAGGAGCTTATGGAACGAATTCCTTCTACGCTGTTTAGTGCTTTTTCTAATGGCTCAGTTATTTGAGACTCAATAATATCTGCATTTGCTCCTGGATAACTGGCACTTACACTTACTATAGGTGGGTCAATGGAGGGATATTCACGGACACCTAGAAACTGATACCCAATAAAACCAAAAAGTAAAATTAGCAAGTTCATGACAATTGCCAGAACTGGACGTTTAATTGATAAAGTTGAAATTGACATTTTATTAGTTTTTAGTAAATACTGGCGTTCCAGCCTTTATAATCATTAATCCACTAGTAATAAGTGAGTCTCCTACACTTAGACCACTTAGCACTTGTAGTTTACTTTCATTTCTAAGTCCAGTAGTTATTTTGATTTCTTCTACTATTCCGTTTCTTTTTATAAATACCTTTTTTCCATCAATTACTGGGATTACTGTTTCAGTTGGTATCATAATGGATTTTTGACTTCCAAGGTTTAATAAAACTTTAATAAACATTCCAGGGTATAGCTTATTACCTATATTTTGACTAATTGCTCGTACTTTTAAAGTTCTTAAGCTTTCATCAATTTTTGGATCTATTGCAATTATTTTCGCATTAAATTTTGATTCACTTCCGTCAATTTGAAAATCAATTATTTTACCAAGTCCAATATTAGTCAGATATTTCTCTGGTACGGTAAAATCAACTTTTATAGGATTGTACTGCACTAAAGTGGAAATAATAGTGGCAGGCGTTACATAAGCACCTAATGAAATATTCTTTAATCCTAATTTTCCAGAAAAAGGAGCACGTATTTCAGTTCTTGATAATTGAACTTTCAAAATTTCTTTATCGGCATTTAATGTAAAAACTCTATTTTGTGAAATTTCATATTCTTCTTTGCTGATTGCATTAATTTCTAATAGCTTTTTCTGTCTTTGTTCAATTTGATTGGCTAATTTTTCTTCGATTTCAATTTTCTTCAATTGTGCAACTAAATCGTCATCCTTAATTTTAGCTATTAATTGACCTTTTTGAACTACAGCACCTTCAGGTAAATTAAGCGTAATAATTTTACCAGATATTTCACTTTTAAGGTCGACTTCTTCATTTGGAATAGTACTTCCAGAGGAAAAAACCATTTTATCGGAGTTATCTATACTTACTAAAATAGTATTTACTTTCATTGGTTTACTATCTCCATCTTTTCCTCCTCCTTTACCAGTAGATTTTCCACCCACAGGACTCTCTGATTTTTTTTCAGTTTTATCATTAAATATAAACAGTTTTCCTAAAACTAAAAGTATCAAGACAATGGCAGCAATTAATATTGGACGCATAAAATTGTAAATAATTAAGTATTTAACTTTTCTAAATTTAAAATTAACTCAATTAATGCAATATTTTTTCATTAAGTGGATAACTTTGTACATTTAATAGACCAAAATGTGAATTTAAGAAACTTAAGAAACTTAAGGTCCTTAAGAAACTATTGAAACTGTTTATAGGGGGTTAAGCCACTAAGTATAATTTAAATTTTTGTTTCTGTAATATTAATTTATTTAACTGTAAAAATTGAAGAAGAATAATTCTGTACTAATTGGGGCAGCTTTTCTTATGGCTACTTCGGCTATAGGGCCAGGTTTTTTAACCCAAACCACTGTGTTTACTCAGAAGCTTTTGGAAAATTTTGGTTTCGTAATCTTATGTTCAATTGTAATTGATATTATAGCTCAAGTAAGCATTTGGAGAATACTAACAATCTCGAATTTAAGAGCTCAAGAAGTTGGAAATTCACTTTTCCCGAATTTAGGAAATTTTTTGGCTCTAATAATTTTATTAGGGGGTTTAGTTTTTAATGTTGGAAATTTGGCTGGTTCGGGACTAGGCTTACAAGCTATATTCGGCATTCAAATTGAGGTAGGTGCTACAATTACAGTAATTATTGTGTTATTACTTTTTATTAGCAAAAATAATCTAAGCTATTTAGATAATTTTGTTAAAGTTTGTGGGGTTATAATGATTTTGCTCCTTATCGTTTTGGTTTTTAAAACTAATATTCCATATCAATCAGCATTTAAAAGCAGTATTTTGCCTGAAGTTATTGATTTTAAAGCAATTATTACCTTAGTTGGTGGTACGGTAGGCGGATATATAACATTTGCTGGAGCTCATAGATTGATTGATTCTGGAATTGTGGGATTGAAAAATAAAAATGAGGTTTCAAAAAGTGCTTTTACTGGTATCATTATTACAGGCTTCTTAAGATATTTGTTGTTTTTAGGTACCTTGGGCGTTGTTTTGGCCACTTCAAACATATCCAAGGACAACCCCACATCCAGTATTTTTGAATTTGCTTATGGAGATTTTGGTAAAATTTCATTTGGAATTATGATTTGGGCCGCTTCTATAACTTCTGTAGTTGGAGCAACTTACACATCTATCAGTTTTATAAAAACCATAAATCCAAAAATTGAAAAGAATCAAAATCTTATCTCTATAGTTTTTGTTCTAATTTCATATTGTGTTATTATGGTAATAGGTAAACCAGTGAGTTTATTGTTATTTGCAGGATATGTTAACGGTTTTATACTTCCTTTAGGGCTTATTATTTTATTATTGGCAAGTAGTTTTGTAAAGAAAATTTATATATACAAATTGCCAATTGTTATGAGGATATTGTCTTGGGCTGTTGTATTTACTATGTTAATTTTTGCAATTCTATCTTGATTTTTTGCCTTCAATGTTTTATTTGATAGTAATTTATTAAAGTTTTTTGATAAAAATGTCTTAATAAATTGATTTTGTAATAAATTTGTAGTTAAATTTAAAATAATTAATATGTTTGGATATCAATTCCCGACTTGGGTTCCAGTTTTGTTTTTTATTACTTTATTGCTTGTTTCTACAGCAGTAGGCATGTGGTTAGTTAAAAACGATAAAAAATATAAAGGAATAGGAAGAAAGTAATAAGTTCTTAATCGTTAAAAATACCCTCAGATAAATGAAATATCTTGGGGTTTTTTAGCTTTGAAGATAGCACTCTAGCAATTATTGAACTTCTTAAGCCATTGGAACAAACTACAATTATGTTTTCTTGTTTTTCTAGTGACTCATAAACTGATTTTAATTCATGGGATGGAACATTTAATCCGCCCATATTATAATCCAAAAATTCTTCTTTTTCTCGAATATCTAAAGTTAGAAAACCCTCTTTTTCTTTCAAGATTTCGAATGTAAATTTTGAAATTTCAGTTATCGTTTTCATAAAATATTCTGGTCAGACATACTGTAAAATCCATGATTTGTGAAAATTATATGATCTGCTAAGTTAATATCAAATAGCTGAGCTGCTTGCTTAAGTTTTTTAGTTAATTGAATATCTGCGTCGCTTGGGGTCAAATTTCCTGATGGGTGATTGTGAGTTAAAATTATAGCGTTAGCTAAATTTTCAATAGCATATTTGAAAATAATTTTTGGATCAGCAATTGTTCCACTCACTCCGCCTGTACTAATCTGTATTGGTTTTATTAATTCTAAATTTCTATTTAAAAGTAAAATCCAAAATTGTTCATGGTCTAAATCCATTAAAAATGGTTTTAAATAAATATAGGCTTCATTTGAGGATGAAATCTTGACTTTTTTCAAAACCTCTGCTTCTTTGCGTCTTCTTCCCAATTCAATAGCGGCTACTATTGAGACGGCTTTAGCTTCGCCAATACCTTTAAATTTAATGAAATCATTTACAGAACATTTCGCTAATTCATTCAAATTGTTTTTATATTCATTTAGAATTATTTTGCAAAGATCTACTGCTGAAAGATCAGTGGAACCCGATCCAATTATAATAGCTAGAAGCTCAGCATCAGAAAGGCTATACTTTCCTTTTAAAAGTAATTTTTCACGGGGCTGATCTTCTTCTGCCCAAGTTTTTATTGTGGTTTTAGTAATGTATGACATTATTCCTTTATTTTAGTGCAAGGTAATCTCGATTTAGCCTAAAAACAAAATAGGTCGACTTTTAGTAAGTCGACCTATAAATAATATTTTAATTAACTTATGCTGCTAACGAAGTAACTAACTTTGTAAGAGAAGATTTCAAGTTACCAGCTTTATTTTTGTGTATTACATTTTTACGGGCAAGTTTGTCTACCATAGATGAAACTGTTTTTAAAAGCAAAGATGCTTCAGTTGCATCTTTCATTCCTCGCAATTTCCTAATCGCAGTTCTTGTGGTTTTATGTTGGTAACGATTCCTTAAACGTTTCGACTCGTTTGATCTAATTCTCTTTAATGCTGACTTGTGATTTGCCATTGATATAATTATTCTGAAATTCTAAATATTATTTTGGAGGTGCAAAGATAAGAAAATCAAAAGTTAAAGCAAAGTTTTTTGAAGAAATTATCCAACATTTGATAAATTTAGAATTTAAAAATTCAAAAATGCTCCTTATTTGCTAAAAAAAAGCCAATTTTGCCAAA
>JANOMP010000037.1:0-5711 GCA_031420365.1 Cytophagaceae bacterium | reverse complement strand
GAATTTTTAAATTAATTATCTAGCTATTAGTAATTTAACTTGCTTAAAAATTTTCATACGGACGGTCCGAATATATTCGGAATGAGATTAATGGAACAATGTTTATTTGTTTTCTAAAAGATTTCACAAATGAATATTTCTCCTCTCTAAATCCTGTAATGCCTTAATTTTAAGAAGCTCTTTACATCTTTTATGCTAAAAAATAATTAATTTCTATTTTATATAAACTATAAAATGTCATGATTATGAACAAAATGAAAAAGGAAAGAAATGGAATAAAAATATATTTTCAGAACTGAAAATCAATAGAATCACTACTTAATGGTATAGGAAAAAGCATGTGTTAATACTTATTTAGAGGAACATTTAAAACAAATTTTATTAGATTTTAAGGCCTAAAAATTAATAGAAATAAAGAAAGGGGATTTGACAAATCTTGCAAAATTCATTTTTTATTCGTTTCTTTGATAATCTCTACTTACGTCTCTTTCTTTGATTGTTTCTCGTTTATCGAATAGTTTTTTTCCCTTCGCTAATGCAATTTCTAGTTTGGCAATTCCGCTTTCTGCTATAAATAATCTAGTAGGTATAATAGTTAAGCCTTTGTCGGTTAGTTTGTTTACTAATTTTCTTAATTCTCTTTTATTTAATAGCAATTTACGCTCCCGTAGTGGCTCATGGTTATAGTGTGTACCCATTTCATATTTTGCAATATTTAAGTTTTTGACAAAAAGTTCAGATCCATTAAAAATGCAATATGCATCAGACATATTTACCTTACCCTGCCTAATTGATTTAATCTCTGTACCAGTTAAAACCATTCCAGCTGAATATTCTTCTAAGAAAGCATAATCAAACTTAGCTTTTTTGTTCGGAATGCTTATTTTTTTTGAAAGATCCATTAATAATATTTATCTATAAAAGGGATACAAAGATACAAAAAAAATCCCCGCCTCAATGATAGTGGCAGGGATTCCGACTTACGTGCTTTCCTAATAATCCACGTGTTGGCGATTAAGCCTATACGAAGGATTAAATCGTTATGAACCGAAGTTCAAATATTTTCTGTTGAAGGTAATTCGTAAACAAATTTATGTTGCTAAAAACAAAATTCCAATCAATTTATCAATTTTTAAATATTTGTTTGCTTATTTTGAACATTTAATACCATTAAATAGCTTCTGAACTGTTTATTCTACCAAACCAATTTCATGCCAGTTTTTCAATTTTACAATTAAAAACAAAAAATTTTAGCCAATACATGAAAAAATCGTTTTAATGCCTTGACAAAAAGGTTTTTATTAAGAATTGATAATTTTAATAATTATTAATTTTGATTTTATACAAAAAAAAGGTGCTTCAAATAATAAATTGGTCGCTTTAAAAGGAAAAGGAAATGGAAAAATGGAAGTTTTAAAATTAAAAGTAAAAAAAAACTTGTAATATTGTAATGCAAAAACAGTAAAATCAAAAGCCAACATTGATAAATAAAACATTATATTCTACAGGTCAGAAAAAGGAAACGGCCATTTTGGTAGGTTTAATTTCACAAAAGCAAAACGCCGAAAAAACAAAAGAATACTTGAGTGAATTAGCTTTTTTAGCTGAAACGTCAGGAGTAGAAACAGTTAAAGTATTTGTGCAGCGACTTAATTTCGCTGATCAAAGGACATTTGTAGGAAAAGGGAAGTTAGAAGAAATACAAACATGGATTACTATTAATCCTGTGGACACAATAATATTTGACGATGAGCTGTCCCCTTCACAAGTTAGAAATCTGGAACAAGCATTTGAAAACATAAAAGTTTTAGATAGGAGTTTATTGATTTTAAATATTTTTTCACAAAGAGCGCAAACCGATCAGGCTAAAAGACAGGTGGAATTGGCACAATACAAATACCTATTGCCTCGTCTTACCCGTATGTGGTCGCACTTAAGCAAGCAGAAGGGTGGAATTGGAATGCGTGGTCCAGGCGAAAAAGAATTGGAGACCGATAAAAGAATTGTTCAAGATCGAATAGCTTTATTAAAGGAAAAATTAGAAAAGATTGATAAACAATCGGCTACTCGTAGAAAAGAACGAGATAGGATGGTTCGCGTATCTTTAGTTGGATATACGAATGTTGGTAAATCTACTTTGATGACCAGATTGGCAAAAAGTGAGGCTTTTGCTGAAAATAAATTGTTTGCAACCATTGACTCGACTGTAAGAAAAGTGGTATTGGGGCATATCCCATTTCTGTTAACCGACACGGTAGGCTTTATCCGTAAACTGCCCACTACACTCATAGAATCGTTTAAATCTACCTTAGACGAAATTCGTGAAGCAGATATATTAGTGCATGTTGTAGATATTTCGCACCCTAGTTTTGAAGAACAGATAGATGTAGTAAACACCACATTAGCAGAGATAGGAGCTGGAGATAAAAGTACAATAATAGTGTTTAATAAACTAGATCGATTTGAGCCTGAGTCGGAAGAAGGACTTGACAAACACTTGGCAACTGAAGAAGATTTGAAGAAAAATTTAGAACGACTTAAAAAAAGTTTTTTAAAAAAAGGGGATGTGGTTTTTATTTCTGCCACAAAAAATAGCAATATGGCTGAACTTAGAGATGTGTTAATGAACTTAGTGAAATTAAAACATTTTGTTATTTACCCCAACTGGGACGCTGACAAAAATAGTCTTTATGATTGGCAAGGCGAAACCACTTAATTGGAATAATTTTTTTTAATGTAACCCTTTACTCATGAAAGAACAATCGAATTCGACCAATCTACCTGCACTTTATACTTTAATGACTGTGTGGTTTTTTTGGAGTTTTGTAGCAGCATCCAACGGAATTTTGATTCCACTTTTTAAAGAAAAATTTGAATTGCTACAATGGCAAGCCCAGTTGGTAGATTTTGCATTTTATGCGGCCTATTTTATAGGTTCATTGCTTTATTTGTTTTTGTCGAGTTATATGAAAACTGATATTCTAAATAAAATAGGATACAAAAACGGTATTATTATTGGCTTAGTGATCTCAGCCTTGGGTTCATTAATCTTTTATCCAGCTGCGGAAACAAAATCTTACTTTTTGCTCTTGTCAGCTTTGTTTGTAGTAGGCCTAGGATTTTCTTTACAACAAACGGCTACTCAACCTTTTATGATAGCCTTGGGACCTCCTGAAACAGGTGCCACTCGAATAAATCTTGGTGGAGCAGTAAATAATTTTGGTGGAACCATCGGTCCATTAATAGTTTCCTTTGCCATATTTGGTTCAATTTCTCCAGAAGCGGCCTTGAGTGCAACTATAGAATCGGTAAAAGTGCCATATTTAATACTAGGAGCTGCTTTTCTTTTAGTGGCAGTTTTTTTCTGGATATCTAAATTGCCAAGAATTGTAAATGACGAACATGTAGAAGCTGGTTTTGGAGCTTTAAAATATCCACAATTAGTTTTGGGGATGACAGCCATATTTGTTTATGTGGGAGTAGAAGTTACGATTGGAAGCAATTTGCCTGAATATTTAAAAGAAACTCAAGGTTTAGTTTCTTCTCAAGTTTCTAAATATGTTTCGTTATTTTGGGGAAGTATGATGGTGGGCAGATGGACTGCTTCAGTTGGAAATTTTAATTTTTCTGCAACTGCCAAAAAAGTACTTTGGGTGGTAGTACCATTTGTAGCATTATTCATAGTATTATATGTAAACTCAATTATGAGTGGTGATGTTAGCGATTTATATCCTTATGCTTTTTGTGTAGCAATAATGATTGTGTCTTTTTTTATGACCAAAGAGAAACCTGTGCGTACGCTCCTTATATATACAGGTGTAGGTGCCATTATGACTTTGATTGGGGTATTCACTACTGGGCAAATAGCTCTGTTTAGCTTGATTAGTGGTGGTTTGTTTTGCTCTATACTATGGCCAAGTATATTTTCTTTAGGTACGGCTGGCTTGGGAAAATACACCAACCAAGGTTCTGCTTTTATGATCATGATGATATTGGGTGGAGCTATTATTCCAGTTTTACAAGGAAGATTAGCTGATGGAATAGGTATTCAGCTATCCTATATTTTAGCGGCGGTTTGCTTTGCTTACCTTTTTTGGTTTGGCATAAAAGTGCAAAAAGTGCTAAGAAAACAGAATATTGATTTTGACAAGGAAGTAGGAGCTGTGAAGGGGGGGCATTGATTTGTTGCCCATTGTCCGTTATCTGTTGTCCGTTATCTGTTGTCCGTTGTCCGTTATCTGTTGTCCGTTATCTGTTGTCCGTTATCTGTTGTCCGTTGTCCGTTATCTGTTGTCCGTTCTCCGTTATCTGTTGTCCGTTTTCCGTTATCTGTTGTCTGTTTTCCGTTATCTGTTGTCTGTTGTCTGTTATCTGTTTTTTGTTATGATTTTTTAGTTTTCTGTTTTTGGGGTTAGTTGCTTGTTCGTTTGTTTTATTAGCAAAAATGGACCTATGTCAGAAAGTAGAACTGAATGCCATTCTAGCTTTAGCCATTTTTAGGCAAATATGAATTATGATTTTATTAAATCTCAATTAGATTTTTCTGATTGAGATTTTTTTTTACTCGATTTGGCTTTGGGGTTATAGTCTAAGCATTTTTTTATCCAGAAGTCAAAATCCGTTTGAGCTCTAAGACCAATTTGGTCCACTTGGACAAACGACTTCATGGGTTTTCCTGTAAACATCATATCAAAACAACCCTGTTTTTCTAATAATTCAGCTTTTTCATCAGGATCAACTCTACACATCAAATCATCTTTGATGATGCCCATACACATTTTGTCGTTCAGCATAAAACACAATCCACCCATCATTTCTTTTTCCTCGATGTTTTCTTGGTTTTGAAGGCTGTAACGAATGCGATTGGCTAGAGATTGGGAGAAGGCCATTGGTTTCAAATATTTACTAGTTTGTTTTTGATAGCGAAAAGTACTAAACCAACGCGAGATTTCAATTCTAATTTAATGAATAAGTTTTCTCGATATCCATCAATTGTTCTTGGAGACAAGCACATTTTATCTGCAATTTCTTTATATGTCATCTCCGAACAGACAAACTCTAAAAACTCTTGCTCACGAGCTTGAAATTGTATTTGAGGTTTTTGAACCGTACCATTTGATTTTCGTAAACTTTTTAATAAGGTGTTTGAGACCAACTCACTATGATAATATCCTTTATCTCTAACAACTTCTAGAGCTGATTTAAAATTTAGAGTGTCAGTATCTTTCAATATGTATCCTTTGGCACCAGCCCTGAGCATTTTAATTATGGATTCTTCATTGTCTTCAACAGACAATGCTAAAATCTTAATTTGTGGATATTTTACATTTAAGTATTCTGTAGTCTCATAACCATTTAATTCAGGCATATTGATATCTATTAAAGCAATATCTGGGGCCGGATTATCTTTTAAGTACTCGATGAACTGTTGGCCATTGGCCACATCAAAAATAACTTGAAATCCTTCAAAACGATTGATAAGTTCTACGAGGGCATTGCGGATGAGGTGGTGGTCATCTGCTAAAGCAATAGTTGTCATAATTTATATTAAACGGGAATGGTTAAATGGACTTTAGTGCCGTTGACCTTTCCTCGTTCAAAAACCAATTTACCATTCATTAAACTTGCTCTGTGAATCAGATTATTTAATCCTGCACCACCTTGGAAGCCATTTTGATTGATTTTTGTCTCATAATCGAATCCAACGCCAT
>JANOMP010000036.1:0-3140 GCA_031420365.1 Cytophagaceae bacterium | reverse complement strand
GGATTTACAGGATTTAGAGTGAAACCCTGAATTTTATAAACTTTAATTAATGATTGCTGTTTACTGAATTTGTTGTTAGCCTTACTTTTGCGTTTCGACGCACCGCAGGTATGCCTGTCCAATTGAAAAAAGAATCGGAGTGTCGTCCCACCAAAAAAACACTCACAAAAAAAAATCCTAACTGGCCGTTCGTCTTGAATTTTTAAATTAATTATCTAGCTATTAGCAATTTAACTTGCTTAAAAATTTTCATACGGACGTTTTTGTGATTAATGGAACAATGTTTATTTGTTTTCTAAAAGATTTTACAAATGAATATTTCTCCACTCTAAATCCTGTAATGCCAAAATTAAAGAACCTACAAGTTAATTTTTTAATGTGGCGGGTATAAATTATATATATTTAAGCTCGTTTTAAAATGAAAATACCCATCAAAAGACGGGTATTTTGCATTTTTGAGTACAACAAAACCACAATAAATTGTGATTTTAATGAATTAAGTTTTTTAAGCTTCTAATAATTGCTCATCGTGCTGACTAATATCAAGTCCTTTCATTTCATCTTCTTCAGAAACTCTCATCGGTACTATAATATCTGTAATTTTTAATATCACAAACGACATAATAAATGCAAAAGCAGATACTAGAACTAGAGCCACCATATGCTTAATAAATAAAGTAGAATCTCCAAAAATTAAGCCTTGATCTTTAACTGCACTATTCACGGCTGACGAAGCAAATAATCCCGTAAAAACCATACCAATCATACCGCCAACTCCATGACATGGGAATACATCTAAAGTGTCGTCTAAAGCAGTTTTTGTTTTATAATGAGCTAAGAAATTACTTATTATAGATGCAACTACACCTATTACTAAAGCATGAGGAATAGTTACAAATCCAGCAGCTGGAGTAATAGCAACTAGGCCAACTACAACACCAATACAAAAACCTAAGGCAGAAACTTTCTTTCCTTTAGCCGCATCGAATAAAACCCAGGCAATACCAGCAGCACCTGCAGCTGTATTAGTAGTAGAAAAAGCTAAAGCAGCTAAAGGGTTAGCGCCTAATGCTGATCCCGCATTAAATCCAAACCATCCAAACCACAATAAACCTGTTCCTAATAAAACATATGGAATATTTGCAGGAGGCAAGAAACTTCCCTCTACATGGGAGCGACGTCTTTTTAAATATATAGAAGCAGCAAGAGCTGCCCAACCTGCAGACATATGGACTACAGTTCCTCCAGCAAAGTCTAATACGCCCATTTCAAATAAAAACCCACCAGAAGCCCAAGTCATGTGTGCAAGAGGAGCATAAATGAAAAGGCTGAAAAGTATCATAAATACAACATAAGATTTGAAATTAATTCGCTCCGCCATAGAACCGGTAACTAAGGCTGGAGTGATAACCGCAAATTTTAATTGGAAAAATGCAAACATAATAGCTGGAATTGTTCCCCAAGGAGCAGCATCTAAAACACCTTTCATCATAAAGTGGGTCATTGGGTTTCCAACAAATCCTCCTACGCTTTCTCCAAAAGCTAAACTGTAACCTACTACTACCCATACAATTGAAATGACTCCCATGGCTATAAAACTTTGAAGCATGGTAGAAATTACATTTTTAGAGTTCACCATTCCCCCATAAAAGTAGGCTAAACCTGGAGTCATAATAAGTACTAATGCAGATGCAACAAGCATCCAAGCGGTATCGCCACTGTCAATTCCTTCTGTTTGTATTACTCCTGGGATAGAAGGAAAAATAAGAGCTAAGACAGTAACCGCAGCCAATATGGCAATAGGCGTGTAAGATGGTTTAATTCGAGTAGTTTCAGACATAATTTATTAAATTTAGGTGTTGTACAATTGATTAAGGGTTAAATTAAAAATAGAATATTAATGCTGCTCCAAGAGTAGATTGCGATTTTTTTGTAAGTTTTCCATCCTTATCATATATTTGAGATGTATTTTTAACATTATTATATGAATCAAAACGGTATTCTGGTTTAAATAATAAGTTACCAGAAACTTTGTAATTTCCTGTCAATGTAATTCCAGTTGTAGATACTCCGTCTCCATTTTTGTCAACTAAGAATATTGCCGCATGTTTGTTGCTAAAGTGTTCAATTCTTGTACCAAGTCCGAATTTTTCAGAAACGCTTCCGTTTAAATACAATGCGGTACCGCCCCAACTACCAGCATTGTTGTTTCCTGTAACTGCGTTTACACCTACTAGGAATTTCTCTGTAACTTGATAAGATGTTGTTAAATCAAACCAAGAATGAACATCTTTCTTTGCATCAGTACTTTCGTCAGACCCGAAATAATTCAAGTACACACTCAAACCATCTTTAGGTTTTAATGAAACTTGAGCTTGCAATCCTTTAGATTTGTTGTTTTCATCTTTGCTGTCTAAGCCGTTGGTGATTCCTACCATGAATCCTACTTTTGAGGAAGCTGCAATGTCTAGTTTAATGCCTGTATGGTAAAAAGGACCATTTCCGAATAAATTAGATAGGGAATAATTAAAGTTAACGGGTGCGTCAATTACTTCATAACCAAGGTGCGTGCCATACTGTCCTGCAGTTAGCGTTACTTTATCAGACATTTTCCAACCAATATAAGCTTGCTTGATAGTAAGTCCAGTAGTTCCAATATTTTCCCCAAGTGGGCTAAACTTATTTCCGTAATTACCTAGGTCGCCATGATTACCGAATGTTAAATCAATAACACCAGAAACCTTGCTAGTGGTATAAGTGGTTTTTATTTGAGCCAATCCAACTTGAAAGGTATTTGCTTTTTGATCAAAAATTCTTTCGAATCCAGATGCACCTAAATTAGATTGAGCTCCGCTAAAGTTGGCAAAATAATAAGTATCCACGTAGCCACTTAAAACTAATGGTCTTGCTTCTTCTTCCACTTTAGTTTTTGAGGCGGCTTCTTTTTTTGCTTTTACAACTTCTTTGGGTTTTGTTGGGTTTTCTGTCGCATTTACTTTGGTAAATAAAATAAGAGCTAAAACCGTAAAATACATTTTTTTCATAATTTTCTTTGGTTTAATTTAATATTTACTATGTTATATTTTTAACAAAAGTCTAATAAAAATTATGTTATTTCAAGTTTTTAGGTTTAAAATTTA
>JANOMP010000035.1:0-10038 GCA_031420365.1 Cytophagaceae bacterium | reverse complement strand
GCTTCAGTTTTTTGACACTCCTTACTTTTAATTAGTGAAATAGGTTTAGCAGGCATGAAGAAATTCCAAAATGCCAAATAATTTGCTTCATTTTTAAGGCTATCGCCAGACAATAAAAAAACAGGAGGCAAAGTAATATCTAGTAAAATGCAAAAAGGAAGCACAAGAATGAAAATTGCCCTTCGAAATGCAGCCAATGCCATCGGAAATCTTAAAGAATCAACCCCACTTCGAGATTTTTTTATGCGTAAATCGGGCGGCGTTCCGCTTTCGAAAAGGGAGAGTTTCAGCTATCTCTGCCACTGCAAGAAAACTAGCAGTAATCATTTGGAACATGGTCACCAAAGGGCAGCAATACCTCAACCCAGAAGGATATTTATTCCTCGATCAAAAAAGAAAATTAGGATTAGTGAAAAGAATTAAAAAACAAATCGCTAAGTTTGATTTAACTAATGAAGAACTAAGGTTTGTAACTAGTTGATTGTCAGTAAATAAAAAAACGTTAGTCAGAATGAAGCAGAAGAAATTAGTGTAGTGCAAGTTTTACGGCTGTGGAACGCCAAGCAGAAAATATATTAAAGGTAGTGGATGCAAAACGATTGTCACAGGATGGTCTTAGCAAAGCCTTAGCAGGTAACATAGAAGATTCCTCTGTATTTATTGCCGATAAACATCCTTCTTACAAAGCATTTGGAAAAACAAATCCAGAAATAACCCATAAAACTGTAAGAGCTTGGGAGCATGTAAATAAAAAAGATAGAAGTGTTCATTTACAAACCGTAAATCAAACACAGGCACAGTTAAGTAAATTTCTTGGCAAATTTAACGGAGTAAGCACAAAGTATCTCCAGAATTATTTAAACGGGTACGGATAAGAAGGGAAAGTTCTAAAAACCAAGTCAGCAATTAAAACTTGGGTACTAACGGGGATGCTTTCGCCAATGGCGTACCAATTCTATATACTTTTTAAGCAAAATACTGCTAATATTAGAACAAAAGCAAAAACAAGAACCGAAATATGATTAAACAGTATGAATATTAATCCAAATGTATTATTTTTATTCGTATTAAAATCATTCATTTTTAGATTTTCTTAAATAATCAACCCATAAATATGAAAAACGCACTAATTATTTTTTCTTTTTTTTTCCTTTCTTTTTTTAATTTAATAGCTCAAACTAAATCTGAAATACTTGTTAAAGATTTGGAAACAAAACGTTTTGAAGCATTAGTAAAAAATGATTTCAAATTTTTAGATCAGGTATTCTCTGAAGACCTTGTTTACCTTCATTCAAGTGGTTCAGAAGATGATAAGAATAAATATATTGGAAATTTGAAATCTGGCAAATCTGGGTATGAAGAGGTTACATCCTTGGGTTTTACTACCAAAGAATATGCTAAAAATGTAGTAATAAATAGAGGCAGAGTGAGATTTAAGTTCAAGTCACAAAATCATGACGCAGTACCCGTTGAAGTATATTTTACGACCGTATATATAAAAGAAGGGCCAACTTGGAGATGTGTTTCTTGGCAAGCGACGCGTTTTCCTGTCAAATAGCTTTTGAACCTATTATTTTGGAGTATTATAAATGCAAGTAAGTGAGAATACTTCACTTTGTATACTTCCTTATTTTAATCAATGCTCTGCCTTATAATGTTTACCTAACATATTTTCTCCAAAATCATTGGTAAGGTCTCTTATTACAGTATGTATATGGTTTGCATTGTTTTGTTGGTTGTCATATTCTATAAATACCACTGAATTTTGAATACGATAATAGTGCCCTCCGTTACCAATTTTTGCTTCTTGTGCACCCATCCATGTAAATGTAAGTTTATCTAAACCTGCGGTTTCTATTTTTTCCATAAACTCATTTGCGAAACCTAATGGATAGCGTTTTAAATAATAACCAATTAAAGCTAAAAGTTTAATTTGTTGTTCCTTTGAAAACTCTTTATAGGAAATTCCAGTTTTTAGAGAATCAAAATTTGGAAAATGAGCTGAATTGGAAGAAAAAATTTCTACTGGACTTTTATCTGAAATGATTGCTTTTAACTTTTGTGCATCTGTCATTGATTTTAAGATTTCTAACCCTAAGACTTCTTCAGCTTTTAATATTTGTTTTCCCGCATTTGGATATCCATCAGGAACTATTGCGGGGTTAGACCCAAAAAACAAAGGCGTTCCAGATATAATTTTGCCTGATTCAGACGAGAAATTTAACGATATATGATGTCCTTCAATTCGCCATCCCCAAAGTTCGTTTTTTGAAGGAGTGCCAAAAATTGAGAAATAGTACTTTTCAGGATGTCTTCTCATGTTTTCAGGAGCTAACTTTTCAATTTGTTTTAATATAATTTCCATTTGCATAATAGCGATGGAAGTCTCTGCGGCATCTTTGCTAACTGTAGCTTTTATCAATTCAATCGCTTTTTCTTTTTGGATTTCCGACATCTCTAATAATGGTAATCCTTTTCGTTCAACTGGTGTAAAAAACCAATTTCGTCTTTCGGTATTATCGTAAGTAAAAGAGGCTTTGGCTAGTTTATCACTTTCTAAAGAACTTAAAAAAGCCTTAGCTGTTTTTAGAGGTTCCGTGTTAGAAGTTTTTTGGGCAAAGCCATTAATAGAAAAAATTGATAATACTAGTAAAGCAAGAAGTTTAGTTTTCATTATATTTTAGGGTTGAAATTTGTACAAGATACGATTATTTAGGTTTATATAATAATTTTTTTTTGAAATTTCTATCAGAATTGCAGATTTAGATTTCTAAAAAATTAAGATTTGTATGCAAAGGAAAGAAAAAAACCATCAAATGGATAATAAGAAAAGGTAAATCATTTCTATCCATTTAATGGTTTAAATAAATAATAGGAACAGAATTAAGCCTTAGGTGTTCCTTTTGGATCTATGGTTTTTTTTTGTACAGTTTTGGTAGCCGCTGCGGCTGGTTTAGTAACTATAACAGCAGGGGCTTTGGCGAGTACGGTAGGTTTCGCAATTGCTGTAGTTGACGGTGTATTGACGTCATTTTTTGCAATTTTTTTCATAACTATTTCTACCTTACTTTTTTCTTTTTCTTTTTCAGCTTTCTTTTTTGCCTTTTTTGCGGCTTTTTTAATTTCTTTTTCGGATTGTGCTTCTGCTTTTTTTATCGCCTTTTTTACTTTGTTTTCTACTTTTTTGGCATCTTTTTTTACTTTTTTCTCTGCGTTTTCTTTAATATTCTCGATTTCCTTGGCGAGTTTTTCTGCCATTTTACCGATAGTCTTCTTAATTTTCTTATTGGTTGATTCACCTTTAATTACTGCCGACAAAGCGATTTCTATTTCAGCAGATTTTTGTTTTGTTTCTGGTTTCATTTTATTAAATATTATGCTATTGTTATTTTTATATTAAATTATGGTGCAAGTAGAAAAAACAAAATACAATTTCCAAAAAATGTGTATTAAGTTTTTAGAAAGTTTGATTATTTTAATTTTACAATCTGTAATATTGAAGTGTTAGAATAGCTTGATTATCAAGTTGAAAATCAAATTTGAGTGTTGCATTTAATTCTTGAAGCTAGGAAATAATATTTTTGAAATATTGATTAATTCCATTTGAGAGTGTTTTTTCTATTTTTTAAGTGAAGAATTAAAATAAAGACTCCAATAATGGTTTGCAGCTACAAGAAGTTGGCGATTTTTATCACAAATGTTCATACGAAGAGTGAAAGTTTGTTGAACCACAAAACTGTAATACGAACTACTGAACCGCCAATTTCTTGTAGGTGCTGTTTATAAGTTGGTGTTCTTTCTGTAATTGTTGTTCTGTCCATTGTTTGCAGTGTTTTGGTGCCTTGGCTTGCAAGCTCTTTTTATTTTTTAGCGGTGGTTTGTGTGTCGGCAAAAAAATAAAATGTGCTTGCAAATTGCGTTGCCATTTCTCGTCCCTATTTAAAATACAATTCTCACATCTTCTTTATAATGCTGTAATGTGCCGTTCAAACTCGCTGTCCAACCGTCAATAAATACTTTGCCGTTTTTTATTGCGTTTGCATAAGCATCACTGTTTATTTTCTCACTGTTGGTTATGTAATAATGGTTTGCGATTTTATAAATACAATTTTCTATCACCGTTTCTGGAACTTGTGTTGGATCGTCTAAACCAACGGTAAAAATCATATTGTAAATGCGACTTAACACATCAATCTCATTTTCGGTTATTGAAATTTGTAACGTTGTTTCATCCACTTTCAATTTTGGTGCTTCTACGCTGTCAAACACTTTAAAACCAATATCAGGAACTTGTTTTTTATGTTCTTCAAACATTCCGCTTTTACTGTTTTGTGCTGCAATGTCATTTGTAATTTTTTCTCCTGCTCGTTTTAAGCGTTCTATGGTAATACTGGAAATTACTGGGGGCAAATTATTATCTATACAAAATTTATAAGCTGGTTTGTCCTTTTTGATTGGCTCGTCTATTTGACACAATATAAATTTACGATTGCCTCCATCTTCTGCATTGAGTTGCATTACAGCGTGCCCTGTTGTGCCACTACCTGCGAAAAAGTCGAGGATTGTAGCCGATTTATCAGATAATAAGTTTATGAAAAATTTAAGAAACTGAGTTGGCTTCGGATTATTAAACAAATTTGTTGACTCAAACAACTCCTTTGCGTCATTTGAAGCATGCGAATTTAGAATACCTTGAATTAAGTTTTTAAATGGAGAAGAGCGAACTGTTTTATTTCCCTCATTATCAACATTTGCATAAATTTTATAGTAAACACTCCAACCACATTCCTTTTCTTTAGATTGTTTAAGTTCTATAAAACCATTTTTCAATCCCCATTCTAATTTTTCTTTACTCCATTTCCAACACCAACCGTCATTAAATTTAATTTTCCTGCCATTTGGAAAAGCAAGTGTACCATCTGGTGTCCTTACTCCATAATCTAGACTCTCACTATATCGAAGCGTTCCTCTATCTAAATTATCATAATAAAAAGCACCTCGCTCATTTACATACTCATCATTATATCTAAATCTTTTCTCATCGTGTGCTTCAAAGTTTTGTATCAATTTTAAACCATCATACTTCTTTGCATATGCTAGAACATATTCTGTAATAACCGAAAAATGATTTGAATCTGCTGCCCCTGTTTTCTTCTGCCAAATTAAATTGGTCAAAAAATTCTCCTCCCCAAAAATATCATCACAAAGCAATTTCAAATTGGCTTGTTCATTGTCATCAATGCTAATAAAAATTACTCCGTCTTTGCTTAATAAATCTCTTGCCAATAAAAGACGAGGGTACATAAATGCTAACCAACCGTTGTGGCTTTTTTTCGTTTTAAAACTAAAGTCCATTCGCTCAAAATCGCTTTCACTTATGTTTGCCAAGCCCAATACTTCGGCTTCTTCTTTGTCAAATTTGTCGGGGTAAACAAACTCATCGTTGGCGGTATTGTAAGGCGGGTCAATGTAAATGCACTTAATTTGTCCGCTATAATGGTTCTTTAAAATTTTTAAGCTATCCAAATTATCGCCTTTCAAAACCAAATTTTGCGTGCCTGCATTGAGCGCAGTCGAAATGTCAATGTCCTTGCTCAATGAAGTGTTTAGGCGTAATTCTTTTTCGGTTTTTTGAGCGTATTTTGCTTTGGCAAAGTTTCTGCCCACAAAATTTAAACCGTAGCCGTTTATTTTTTCGTCAATGGGCAAACCTAAAACGGTTTTAAGTTCTTCAAGGTTTATTTCGTTGTCACGAATTACGTTGGGGTAATTTTCTTTTAAAAAACTCAACAATTCGTTTTCGTTGTTTTCGGTTCCAACAACTTTAAATCCTGCGTTTATAAATTCATTCATCACTTTTCGTTTTTATTTTTGAAACCTTTGTTCTCTTTTAGAGATTTTACTTGTTCCGTCTTCAGTTTTCGTTCTAATTTTTTGATGTCTTCTTCGGGTGGTATGTTTTCGGGAACAATGCCACGAGAAAGTAAAGTGTTTCTAACAGATTTATTGTTCGTAATATGCTCGTTAGAAATTTGACCTTCTGTATTCATCTTTTTTTGCTTGGCATTGAAAATGGTAATTTCTGTTGCAAAATCTTTTGCTTTCAGCAAAATGGTAGGCATAAAATCGGCTAATGGTTTGTTTTTAATCCCCCATTTATCCTTCATTTGCTGCGTAGTTTTGTTAAATAATGCTTGGTCGCCTTTACTTCTTATTAACGCAAAATTTTGGTTACCGCCCGTTTGTTCAAATATAACGTGCGAAAGTTCTTTTTCGGTTTTAGCCAATTTGTTTCTGGCTTGTACCCGTTCAAGTTCTACTATTTTTTGTTCTATGAGTTCTGCTTTTCTGGTTTGAATCGCAAAATAGGTTTGTGTAAAAGCAATTTGTTCTTTTCTAGGGTCGCCATTTTGTGCAATTAAGTAACAAGCAAAACGGGTAAGCATCACATCGTCAATTTCCTTTTGAGCTCCAGAACCTATATCAACCATTTTCCCGACGTCGGCAAAATGGTCTGAAATTTCTTGTCCCGAAATTTCACAGGCTGTTTTTGCTTTGCTAATTACATTCTGAAAATTATCCCATTTACCGTAACCAAGTAAATGTTGTAAGTCTCTTGCTAACCAAAATTCTATCCCTTCTTCGGTTAATTGTAAAAAATCTTCGAAGTTTTCAGTTAATTTATATACGATATCTTTTTTCATTGTTATTTCTATGATTTTATCAATGTCGCTAATTGCGTTTTATTGATACGTTCTTTAAATGAAATTTTAATGTTTTCGTTCTTGTAATACTCGCCCAGTGCTTCAAAATATTTTTTGGCAAAGTCAATTTTTGCTTTTTCATCTTCGGGTATCGCTGTAGAAGATTTGTAGCCTTTGGCTTCTACTACAAGAAATATTTTGTTGCCCTCAGTGCTTTTTATTGCATAACAAAAATCAGGATTATAGTCGCCCAAGGGTGTTTTAATTTTTAGTCGTGGCAATTTGCCAAAAATTTCAATGCTGTCAATGTCCGGGTCTTGCTCCACAATTTCTAACTCAAAATCGCTGTCGTATTCAATCACTTCTTCAAATACCCATTTTGTTTTCAAATTGAAATCACCTGTAATGTCTTTTTGAAATTTACCAACGCTTCCTGTGTCTAAATACGTTTTCCCTTTATGAACTGAGCTTGTCGAAGTTTCGGTTTTAAATACGTTTGGCAAAACAGTTCCGTTAATTCCGTCATACTTAACGTTTGCTTTTAGCATTGCAACTAAATTTTTGCGAATTATTTCGGTAATTTCTCTTTGTGCTTGTTCAGGATTGTTGCAAAGCATTATATTCTTAAAATCGTTGCTCAAAGCGTTGAAAACCTTTACTACAAATGAAATTGGCGTTTTGGTGTTGTTAGATAAAGTACGTACCAACTCTAAATAATCAACTTTGCTTTTGTAAGAAACTGTATCAATTAGGTTTTCTGTTATTGCACCCTGTTCGCCAATTTTATTTACGTTGAGTTCTGCACGAATTGTTTGCAGCAAAATTTCGGCAATGTTTACGGCTTCAATTTCCGTTTTTATGTTTTGGATAAGTTGGCTTTCTTTTTCTTCGCTTAAAGTGTCCAAAACATAAAAAGCATTTTTGTTGATAGCGTCCCACAAGTTTTGAAACTCTTGCAGGTGAGTAGCTTTAATGAAAACTTTCTTTTTCTCTTTTTTCTTCTCGGCTTTTTGAACGTAAGTGTTTGTGTCTGTCGCAAACAAACTTTCAATTGCTTTTACTTGTTCTTCGGGCAAATTTAGTTCTTTCAGAATGGCAGAGAATTCAGGCGATTTCTCGTAAATTTTTTGTCCGTCAACTATTGCTTTGCGAACAATCATTTTCTTTTCTTTCAAAATATCATCAACCAACGTAACGACCATATCATCGTCAAAGCCCGATTTTTCTTTGAGAATTTTAATTAATTCTTGTTCTGTAAATGTTTCAGAAATCAAAAACGAATTGCTTAAAATTTCGTTTTGAATTGCCTCAACAAAACCTTGTTCTTTGCTTGAAACAACTACATCAAGGTTATTGATTTTCCAAAATGCTTCTTGGTCATCATTCAAGTTTTTCAGCGTGTATCGTTGAAGATTTTGATTTACGCAAATGCGTAAACCTCGCCCAATTTGTTGCATTTTAGAAATTTCGCTTCCCTGATTGGATAGTTTACAAATGGTAAAAACATTCGGGTTGTCCCAACCTTCTTGCAAAGCCCAAATGGAGAAAATAAAACGTGATGGACTTTCAAACGAAAGTAATTTCTTTTTGTCTTTTAAAATTTCATCAACTCCTGCTTTTACTTTTTCATCTGCGTTTCCTTTGTCGCCCGAAAAATATCCTTTGTGAACTTGCAAAGAGTTATCGCTGTCAAAATCGTTTTGCAAGTATTTGTAATAGTCGTTTGTTTGGTCAAGTGTTACTATAACTTCGTTGTATTGCTTTTTGTATTCTTCTTCAAATATGTTTTTGACTTTTGGGTTTTCGCCACGAAACAGACTCGTGTCGGCTTCCATAAAAAACAAAGTGAGTGCTTTTATTCCCTGGTCAAACAAAGTTTTTTCTTTCTCAAAATGTATTTTGATTGTTTCTTTAATCATTGCCCGCAATGATTCGTCCGACAAAGAATAATCAACCTTTTCAATTGTGTCGTCTGTTAAAACAATGGTGTCTTTGTTTATTTTCTTAATGCTTTTGCCGTTGAAAACTGCACCAATGCCTAATTCTCGTCTTGCAATAATCCCGTTGGTTAATGTGCTTACAATTGCTTTTTTGTTGTCAATAGCAATAAGTGTATCTGTGTTTTCAATTACGTCTTGCGTGTAAACCACAATTTTCTTTACCAAATTTTGTCGGAAAGAAGAAATACTATCTAATACATACGACACGTTTGATAAAGGCAAACTGCCTGTTTTCTTTGGAAATGTTGCACCAAAACGTAAATAGTAATTATCAAACCCTTCAAAGTAGGTTTTAAAGGCATTACCTTCAAAACGGTGAGGTTCGTCCATAATCACAATTGGATGTAAGCGTTTTAAACATTCCAAATACGATTTTGGCGGTTCTTGATTATTTAGAAATAATTCAGGTGCGTTCATTTCTCTCTCTAACGGACGATTTAGAATATTGACACGGCTGTTAAACGAGCTTGGTGTCATTACCAAAACCGATAAATGCGAAGTGCCAATAAATTGTTTCACCGCAGAAAGATTTCCGACTTCGTAAACAAAAGTTTCAATTTCCTTTTCTCTTTCGTTGGAGTAAAAACTCTTAAAATAATCTTTGGTGTCGGCTAAGTTTGTTTTTGTTCCCTCACGAATTGGAACAGTTGGAATAAGTACGATAAATTTCTTGTAGCCAAAATTTTTGCTCAGTTCAAAAATGGTTTTTATAAACGTGAAGGTTTTTCCCGTTCCCGTTTCCATCATTATGTCAATGTTTTTGTTGTCTTGAACAGGAAAATTGTATTTGTTCTTTTTATGGTGTGCCATCAGCACATCACCAAAATTTTCTTTTTGGCGAAGGCTTTCAAAAAGACTGATAATGTTATTTACACAGTCCTCTTGAAAGGCCTGTATTTCATATTGAAACTGTTTCGTTTTTGTCGTCATTTATTATTTCAATTTTCCGATTTCAAAGTTAAACTATAATACTGTTGTTCAATTCGGTGTTAATAAATAATTCGTTTTTCCACTGGTCTGGTGGTGGGTGGGCTTTGGGTGCGGTTGGGTAAAATTAAATGTGCTGCAAAAGGGTTGGCTTGTGTGTCGGCTTGCAGCTCTTTTAATTTTACGAAGTGCTGGCATTTTGGTCACTGTTTTTATATCGGTTTATTGTCGAGTTGTCGGTCGTCCTACGCTTGCTTGTAACATTATTTGGCATTACAGGATTTAGAGTGGAGAAATATTCATTTGTGAAATCTTTTAGGAAACAAATAAACATTGTTCCATTAATCACAAAAACGTCCGTATGAAAATTTTTAAGCAAGTTAAATTGCTAATAGCTAGATAATTAA
>JANOMP010000034.1:0-17427 GCA_031420365.1 Cytophagaceae bacterium | reverse complement strand
TCTAAATCTGCTGCTTCAGTTTCATTTAATTTTTTAGTGTCAGTAGGTATTCTCTCAAAGTCAGCATGAACCAATTCCAAACCTTTTTCTTCTAAGAACTTTTGAATTGCTCCATAAGCCGCAAATTCCCCGTAAATGTTGATTTGGTCATTTTCCTCATCTAAAAAAACATCGTCTGCGCCAAAATCTATTAGTTCGAATTCTAATTCTTCTAAATCAATATTATGTGAATTGGCAATTTTAAAAATACATTTCCTTTCAAATATAAAATCCAGCATGCCATTGGTACCCAGACTTCCATTGCATTTTGTAAAATAACTTCTAACATTGGCTACAGTTCTATTATTGTTATCGGTTGTACATTCTACCAAAACTGCCACGCCATGCAAGCCATAGCCTTCCAATACCATTTCTTTGTAATCTTCTTGATCTTTTGAAGAAGCTTTTTTGATAGCGTTTTCTACATTAACCTTTGGCATATTGGCAGCCTTAGAGTTTTGAATAACTGCTCGAAGTCGCGAATTGGTAGATGGATCGGGGCCACCCGATTTTACGGCCATCACTATATCTTTTCCTATCCGAGTAAAAACTTTGGCCATAGAGCTCCAACGTTTCATTTTGCGTGCCTTTCTAAATTCAAATGCTCTTCCCATAAATTTTAAAAATCAATTCGAACTGCAAAATTAGAAAAATTCAATTTTCATTCATAGTGGAAATTGAAAAACTTATTCTATTAGTCATTTTGTATTTCTATTTTTTCTATTTTTTAAAATTTAAATATTCATGAAACAACTCTTTGGGCTTAAAATTATTTTTTTTGACTTAAAATAATCAAAAAAGGTATATTTTTTGACCAATAAGCCTAAGAAAATCCCCTTTTAAAATTTAAGTCAAAAATAATACTACTGTATGTTTTGATTTTTCCTTATTTCCTTATTTGAATTCTTTACTATGTAAAATAAATTATTTTTTGGCACAAAACAATTTTAACTGGATATAAAACAGTGGTTTAATTTTTAATTCTGACTTGTGTTTTTCTTCCAACTCTTGAACTTGAGAACAAAAAGTTATAAACTTTTACTTAGCCAACTTGAAACTTTGAAATAAGCATTCCTTCAAAAAAAGGAAATATGGTTTTGACACTAGTTTCTTTTAAAAATTTATTTGCCGATTTTACAACTCGAACACTCTTTGCAAAAAATAGGATATGAATATGCCCAGCGGCTACAAAGGCAAAATAAAGGGTAATAAAAAATTATTTGTGGCTTTAGCAATAATCTAAGAATCTAATGAAGGACTGCATAGCTTCGAAAAAATAAATCTTAACTACAGGAAAATTGTCAAATGCGAAAGAAAACGTTCATTTGTACTTTAATACTGATGAAATAGTTAAACATATACCTATTTTGCCATTAAAAACCGACCAATTATGGACTCTTCAAATAGCAAGGATAAGAAAATTTCATCAAATAAATAAAAAGATTTTTAGCACTAAAATACGTGTAAAATTGGCTTATAAAAAGTTACCCTAAAGACTCTTTTTCAGCATAAGAAAGGAGATGGGTATGAAATAACATTAGGTTATTTGGCAAATGTTCTGTGTACTAAAAATAAAAGTTTTATCTCTATATTTGGCAATAATTTCGGCAAATTAAAAATCACAGACTCAATTTTAAGTACAAGGAAAATCACGAATTGGAAATATTTACTAACCAAATAAACATATTATTATAGAATCAAGATTTCTTGTGTAGACCAACTGAAACGTTCCAAGCAAATATTAATGAATGTTAATAAGTGTTATTTGACTTTTTGTACGGTAAAGAATTAATCAAATTAACAACAGAGCGAGTAGCCAAATCTTGTGGAGATTCCATTCTGTTGTTTATTTGTTGAAATACTTCATCTTTCCAAATCATAATAGAACTTTCGGCATCAAATAACTGAACTTGGGTATTTATGCCATTTCTTGATGCAAAAGATCTCATTTCAAATTCAATAGAAGTTTCACCCCATAAAACTGCATCCACACCTAAAAGTCTCGCCAATTTTCCTTTTTCCATTGCACCCAGTTCAGAAAATCGAATATCTTCTTTTTTAAGGATTTTATTAGTGGTTAAAAAATCCTGTACTGTAAAACCCCATTGTTTTTTGATTGCTCTTTTTGTTAAAATGGTAAATGCTTCTTTTTGTAAATCTAAACCAGCCACTCGTTGTTGTTCTAGCCAATTGCCTTGTCTACTTCCAGAAGAAATTATTTTATAATCCTCAGAAAAAATAATATTAAAGGGCAAAACAGCCACTCTTAAGTGTTTTTCCAATATTGGGTTTGAATTTAATTCTAAAAAAGATTTGTTGGTTTTGCATGAATACACACCAAAAATCAAAAAGAATAATAGAACTCTCTCTTTCTTAATTTTCATTCCCTCGTTAAAGTTTATTTTTTAGATAAAACGAAAATCTCAATTTAAAATTATAGTATTAACTCTGCTCAATTATTTTCTTAAATCCACTTAGGATTTGTTAAGAAATAAGGTTTACAGAATTGACGAATTTATTTTGTTATTTTTCAAGGCAAAAAATCTTTAAATATTGTAGCTATTCAAATATTTTTTAACGAAGAAAAAAGGCAAAAGAAAGAGACAAAATGTAAAGGTTATTTTGTATCAGATCCTTAAGAAACTTTCAATACCATTTTTCCAGTATTATCACCAGAAAATAATTTCATCAATACCTCGGGAAACGCTATAACTCCTCCCGTTTCTTCATGGAATGTGGTGTTCAATCGTCCTTCCGATATCCATTTCGACATTTCGTTGACGGCTGTTCCATAATTTGCTGCATTGTCAAAAACTACAATTCCTTCCATTTTGGCTCTATTAACCAAAAGAGATAAATAGTTTTTAGGTCCCATAGGTTGCGTAGCATTATATTGCGAAATGGCACCACAAATAACAATTCGTGCTTTTTTGTTGATAAACATTAAGCAAGTATCTAGAATTTCGCCTCCAACATTATCAAAATAAACATCTATTCCAGAATCGCAAGCTGCCCGCAAATCTTTCCTTAGATTTCCTGCTTTGTAGTCAACACAAGCATCAAAACCTAGTTCATTCACTACGTAATCACACTTTTCTTTTCCCCCAGCAATTCCGACCACTTTACAGCCTTTTATTTTTGCTATTTGTCCTACTATACTACCGACCGAGCCCGCAGCACCCGAAACTACTACAGTTTCTCCTTCTTTAGGATGTCCAGTATTCAAAATTCCAAAATATGCTGTCATTCCTGACATACCAAGTGTGCCTAAATAAACAGGCAAAGGAAGTATTTTTTCATCTACTTTCATTAAATCACTACCGTCAGAAACAACATACTCTTGCACACCAGAATTGGAAGTTACAAATTCACCCACTTTAAATTTTTCATTTTTTGAAGCTATAACTTCTCCAACCCCCATCGCACGCATGGTTTCACCTATTGCAACGGGTTTGATATAGCTTTTACCTTCATTCATCCAACCTCTCATTGCCGGGTCAATTGACAAATAGTTTACTTTTATCAAAGCTTCACCATCTTCAATTTCTCTTACTTCTTCACTAGTGATGAGCCAACAATCTTCAGTAGGAACCCCAACAGGTCTTTTATTTAATAGAATTTTTGTATTTTGCATAATTGATTTAATTTTGCCATGAAATTAGGCAAGAATATTATGCGTGCATAACAATTTGATCTTTTTCTTCATTTTTTTAATAAATTTTAGTTTTTTAGTTTTTAATAGAATAAATTTAAAAAGCATTTTGTAAAAAAAGATTTAATTACTATCTTTGCAGCCCGATTAAGAAAAAAAAGAGTTTATATAAAATAACAGCATTATGGCAAAGAAAGGTAATCGTGTTCAAGTAATATTAGAATGTACCGAACACAAAACTTCAGGACAGCCGGGAATGTCAAGATATATTACTACCAAAAATCGTAAAAATACTACGACACGTTTGGAGTTGAAAAAATACAATCCGGTATTGAAAAAAGTTACAGTACATAAAGAAATTAAGTAATAGTTTAACTTTCAGTAGATTATAATCTGATAATTAACTAAACAACATTTTAATTCAATAAATAATGGCAAAGAAAGTAGTTGCAACCCTTAGAGATAAAACGGCATTAAAGAGTTTTGCAAAAGTAATAAAGGCGGTGAGATCTGAAAAAACTGGTGCGTATTCTTTCAAGGAAGAAATGGTAGCAGTAGATAACATTGCTGAAGCTTTAAAATAAAAAGCCTTAATAAAATTTTAAGAAGCCTTGCCGAATTTCGGTTAAGGCTTTTTGTTTTGTTGCAGTATGAACCCAATAATATATTCAGAATTTATAACAGTTGTTCAAGGAGACTTGGATGAGCTTAACCATGTTAACAATGTTCGATATTTTGATTTTTTGCAACAAGCAGCTGTAGGTCATTGGTATAGCACTGTACCAAAAGAGCTATCAGAATCAATGCGATGGGTGGTAAAAAGGCATGAAATTGAATATTTTAAGCCTGCTTTTTTAGATGATGTATTAAAAATAAGCACTTGGGTAAATTCGTTTTCTGGTGTTACTAGCTTAAGATTTTATGAAATTTACAAAAAAGATCAACTAATATTAAAAGCTCAAACTCTTTGGGTTGCTGTAAATCCTGAAACCATGCAGTTAAAAAGACTTCCGAATGATTTGTGGGAGAAGTATTTCAGTGAATAATGATATTTATCACGCCCACACCATTGAATAATAAATTATTAATCCACTTTCTACAATAAAATCAATAGATTTGTATTGCATTTAACAGTTAAATTTAATGAGCTTATTTGATCTTTTTAGCAAAGAAAAGAAAGAAACACTTGACAAAGGTTTGGAGAAATCTAAATTAAGTATTTTCGATAAAATTTCGAAGGCTATTGTTGGCAAAACTAAAGTAGATGAGGAGGTTTTAGATGAATTAGAAGAAATTTTGATAAGCTCTGATGTAGGTGTTGAAACTACCATAAAGATTATAAAACGAATTGAAGCACGTGTTTCGAAAGACAAGTTTGCCACCACTTCAGAACTAGACATTATTTTAAGGGAAGAGGTAGCAGCATTACTTGCTGAAAATAACTCTCAGGATGTACAAAATAGTTTTGAAACGCAAAACCTCCCAAAACCTTATGTACTTATGGTAGTTGGAGTAAATGGTGTTGGAAAAACCACAACCATTGGTAAATTAGCCTACAATTTTAAAAAAAATGGCAAAAAAGTAGTCTTAGGTGCTGCAGATACTTTTAGAGCTGCAGCAGTAGATCAACTTAAACATTGGGGTCAAAAAGTTGGAGTAACGGTTGTAGATCATGGAATGAACGCTGACCCATCCTCGGTAGCATATGATGCCATTAAAGTTGGCATTGAACAAAACGCTGATGTTATCATAATAGATACCGCTGGTCGCTTGCACACCAAAGTTAACCTTATGAATGAGCTAGGGAAAATAAAAAGAGTAATGCAGAAAATAGTACCCGAGGCACCCCATGAAGTAATGTTAGTATTAGATGGGAGCACAGGTCAAAATGCGGTTATTCAAGCCCGGGAATTCACAAAAGTAACTGATGTAAACTCTCTTACAATCACTAAGTTAGATGGAACAGCCAAAGGTGGAGTCGTGATAGGAATCTCCGAGGAATTTAAAATTCCTGTTAAATACATCGGTGTAGGCGAAAAAATGGAAGACTTACAAGTATTTAATAAAATGGCTTTTGTAGATAGCTTGTTTAATAAGTAGGCTAATAATAGTTAAATAAATAAAAAAGCACTTAAATTCCTTAAATTTTGAAGGAGTAAACAAAGCTTCCCCTTTCTAATAGTAGCTAAACTTATTTATTTTTCTTTAATACCAGCAATTAAATTTTTTTTTACTTTGAGTACAATAATTGCTTCCAAATTGGTGGATTATAATTTTAAATCCTTTTAAAACTCAATTCGCTATCTAATTCAAATACATTAATAAATAAGTTCACAAAATATTTTTAATCTGTCTAAGGAACTGTCAATTTATAAACTACTCATCTTGACTTTTTCTTTTGTAGTTTTTATGCGTTGTAAATTCGCCAAATAGCTCTGCTATTTTTCTCATTTAGGCCTTTAAAAAACAAAAAATAATGCGTCAATTTTGAGTACTTTATATTTTGAAAGTTCCTAAGTTGGCTTAACAGAATTTTTGCTTCTTAATAGAAAACCGCTTTTTGCCTTCCCTACATATTTTTTTAAAGCATTGTTCATTATATAATTTGAATGTAATATGATGTAACTTGTTTACGCATTATTGTTAGTTGTGGTCAATGATTAATATCATTTTTTCTTCTTCTAAAACTCATTTTGTCATCTTTCAAAAAAATCTAATTTTATTCTGCAAAAATTACCCATTTGTTTTCAAGTGTAAAGTGCCACAATAAATGTCTTTTTGGATAATTTAACCATTTAACTTTCAATATTTTTTTAAAAGATTATGAAAAAAGTACTGTTATTTAGCTGTTTATTACTTAATGCCTCGGTATTTAGTCAACTGAAAATAAATGAAGTGATGGCATCAAACACAAGTGCCATTGCAGACAACGTAGGAAACTTCTCTGACTGGTTTGAAATCTACAATGCAGGCCCATCTAATGTGGATTTGGCGGGCTATTTTGCAACTGATTTGAAGAGTAGCTTGACTAAATTCAGATTTACAACCACTTCCGGTCAGGTGGTCGTACCTGCAAATGGTTATCTTTTAATTTGGGCAAGTGGAAATACAAGCGGAGGGGGGCTTACTCATACTAACTTCTCTCTATCTCAAAATGGAGAAGCTGTTTATTTGGTAAAGCCAGACGGAATAGAAATTGTCGATTCTTTAATATTTCCAGCTCAAAGGGAAAATGTATCTATTGGAAAATTACCTGACGGCGATAATCCATTAAAATATTTTTTTCCATCCAGTCCCAATGTATCAAATAGTTCCACAACCTCTTATGATGGATTTGTAAATACTCCAACATTTTCAAGAGAAGGGGGGTTTTTTAATTCCAACTTTCCATTATCTTTATCTCATACTGATCCTGCGGTTACAATTTATTATACTTCAGATGGCTCAAACCCAAGTCAGAACAATTTAGGAGGCACATCATATAATTATAAAAATAGTTACCCAGAGCATCCAGGAGATCCTTTTCCCGGTTTTCTACAAAGATCCTTCAGTTCAAGCCTTTACTCTTTACCAATAGCCGTTCAAGATAGAACGGGTTTGGCTAATCAAGTAAGCATGATATCCTCAACATTTAGCTTAACTCCAAGTTATTTCCCTCAATATAATATTAAAAAGGGCACAGTTATTAGAGCAATAGCGACAAAACATGGGTTTCTTTCTAGCGATATAAAAACTAATACCTACATATATAGTGCCTCTGGTCAAAACCCTTATACATTACCTGTAATTTCAGTTGCTATTCAAGAAAATCATTTTTATGAATATAATCTAGGTATTTATAATGCAGGTGTAGCTTTCGAAAATTTTAGAATAGCAAACCCAACAGCTGTAGTAGATCCTTGTACCCCAGGTAATTTTTCAAATAATGGGGGGGCTTGGGAAAGAAATGGAAATTTTGAATATATTGTCAATCAATATAATGTTGTAAATCAACCACTTGGGATAAGAATTCATGGGTCTTGTTCAGCATCTCAGCCATATAAATCCCTACGTTTTTATGGAAGAAACCATTTTAATAATTATCCGTTTTTTCCTAATTATCCGTCGCTATTACACGATAGAATTATTGCAAGAAACGGTGGTAATGATTACAATCAAATAATGTTTAAAGATGTATTTGTTCAAGCTTGGTTAGGCCATTTAAATTTTGCAAGTCAAAAATCTAGGCCTTCTATTATGTTTATAAATGGCGAATATTGGGGAATACATGACATTAGGGAAAGGATAGATAAGTATTATATAGAAGCTCTTTTTGGAGCTGACCCAAATAATATTGATTTAAGAAAAGTGGATTGGAGCGAACCAGATGAAATGGAAGAGGGGGATAGTTTACATTACACAAGTATGTATAATTTCATTATAAATAATGACATGACTTTAACTTCCAATTATAGTCAGGCAATAGAGTATTTGGACCCCAAAAGCTTAATCGATTATGAAATTGCTGAAATTTTTGTTGGAAACATGGATTGGCCGCATAACAATGTAAGACTTTGGAGAAGTAAAAACGCGTATAATCCAAATGCTACTTATGGCCTAGATGGTCGATGGAGATGGATTTTGTATGATACCGATAGGGCCTTAGGAGAATTAGTTAATGCTGAAAATCTTGACTTAATTGAACTTACCAACAGGCCAGATAATGCTATTTTTAAAGAATTGCTTACAAATCAAGAATTTAAAAATAATTTTATAAATCGATATGCTGATTTACTTAACAGTTGTTTAAAAACAGGGCATGCTTTACCTATTTTTAACTCTTACAAAGCAATTTATGGGCCAGAATTCCAAAATCATATAGACAGGTGGAAAAATTTTGCAGATGAAAGTGTTTGGCAAGCCCAATGTAATGTCGTTTCTACTTATATAAGTACAAGGCCAAACGCGATGATTAATCAATTGAAAGATTATTTTCTTTTGGCAGGTGATTATTCATTGACGGTTTCAAGTGCTGATACCTTAAGTGGATATGTTAGAATAAACGACCTTCCTATAATCAGTACTACTAAAGGAATTCCTGCCAATTACCAGACATGGACAGGCTTATATTTTGATAATGTACCATTAACTATCACCGCAGTTCCAAAAAATGGGTTTAAGTTTTCGTATTGGATTTATGATGGACTTCAATACCTTCAACCTACTTTAACTGTTGTTACTACTTCCAATAGAACTTATACGGCTTATTTTGAACCAATTATTATTTCAGACAACCCTGTGCCTTCCACCTCAGCTGAGTTAGTAAAATGTGGATATAGTGTTACTGAATGGAGTTCAGCTTCAATGGTTAATACTTCTCCCCCTAATTCAAAATTTGTATATCTATCTGCTCTAGATCCACTTAGTAATTCTATAATTGAAGGCTTTACAAGTGGAACATTTAATTTAACCAATGCTACAAGAATAAATGGAAAGGGTTTAGATGGTTTTTCTTTTATAAATACTGGAAATGGAAATACGGGATATCCAACTACTAAACTTGGGGGATTTTTACTTGCAATAAATACAATGAATTTAGATACAATAAAAATAAATTGGATTGGCCGAACCATAACTGCAAACACAAAAAAATATAGGATTCAACTATATTATAGGGAAGGTGATGTTCAAAATTTTCAAGAGTTTAGTCCTACTATTGAATATATTGGAAACACCAGTTCGGGTCATAGTCAAACTTTTTCAAATATTATTTTGCCAAATTCAATGATGAATAAACCATATGTTCAATTATTTTGGAAATATTATTTCACTGGGTTAGGAACTAGTAGTAGAGACGAATTGGCGATTGACGATATTCATATAAAAGGGACAAAAAAATATTCTGGAGTCTTATCAGTAAACATGAATCCAACACACAATCCAAATTACATTCTCTCAACTAGCAGTATAAATTCAGGTATCCTTATTTCAAATTCTGCTATGGACGCCATAGAGCTAAAACCGGGATTCGAAGCAAAATATGGGTCAGTATTCAAGGCTGAAATAAAAACATGTAATTAGTAATAATTTAGCTGCGAAGGACAAATTTTTCAATTAATTCGTGTTTTAATTTTAAAAGTTTTAGGGCACTTATAAGTAATGTAAATAGAATCTGAATTTAAGCTATTCTTTTATAATTCTTTGGCTCAAAATCTAATAAAGTAATAATAACAAATTTCATTTTACTTTATTGAATTATGATTTTTACTTATTAAATATTACTTGCATCCGACTAAAACTTAATTCGCCCAAAAATACTGCATAATAGTACTTATGAGGCACATTTATTCAGATTCTTAAAAAGACCCCCCTAACATACTCTGCGTCGCCTGCCGCGAGGCAAAGGGCGTTCCCCTTCTTTTTTTGCGTACGACGCACCGCCGGGATGCCGGCCCAGTCTAAAACGAATCGGAGTGGCGTTCCACCAAAAAAAACAGCCCGGCAGCGGCCGCCAGCAAACTCACATCGGCCTGCCGCCATCTCAAAATTCTATAAATCAATAGGTTACAAAAGTTTAAATTTGTGTTAAAGAATTTTGAGCGCCGGGTTGCCATACCATTTCAAACAGTGATGGCTGATATAAGGAACATATTTCTTTTATTTTTTCTCGGATGCCAGTAATTAAATATTTTAAGTATTAAATTATTTCAGTAAAATCAATTTAGGTAAGAATGTTATACCTAAATTGAATTTTATAAAAAATAGTTTTTAAAAGTTATCATTGGGAACTATTAATACATCCGCCTATTTTGGCCGTAAATACTGTTCCAACTTTTGTTTCAAATCCAGGCAAAAGCATTACCTTTTGTTTTGAATCAAAAATAACATTCGTGTTTGTTGATAAAATCGAACTTGCATTGATAGGGTTTGCCGTTTTCAGATCAATAATAGAAGAAACTTCCACAGGTGAGTCAACAATTTGGTTAGAAATGCACGGATTTAATGTATTTATTATTAAAGTATCTGTAAAACAACCTTTTGTGTCCCAAATTTTAAGTCTCATGCCCGTAACAGGATTAGGGATATTAATCGAAGGCACGATTGTAGGACTCGAAACCCAATGGCTTGGTTCTAAATATGGACTCTTTATGGTGGCCAACTGATCTCCAGATGTAACATTTACAGTATTCATTTGATTCATATCTTTCACCATAGTAAACTTATCTCTAATATCTCCATTTTCACCTATCATTTTAAAATCTAACCTATTGTTTTCAATTTCTATATATACACTTCCACCATAATCTGGTTCTCCAAAAGGTAAAGCTTCGTGGGGAAAAGACGATTGTTCGTATAATACTTCCGCTGAGGAGCCTGAAACCGCATACACTGTTCCTTTTACAGAACCATTAGATTTTTTATGGTAAGGACAAGAATTAGCACTTCCGTCATAATATCCACTAGAAGTACTTACCAAATGTAAGGTAGAATTGAAAGTGCCCTCTAAACCAAAATGGCCTTTCATCAATTTACTTCTTTCATAATTATGGGAATGGGCTGTTAATACAAGATCTACATTGTATCTTTCTAGTATCGGAACAAGCCGCTCCCTTATCAATACTAAATCATTTTCTGTATCCGAATTGTGTGTTCCCATGCTATAAGGTGGGTGATGAAAATATACAATAGTCCACTTTTTAGAGTTAGCGGCTAAATCCGCTTTCAACCAAACAATTTGAGGACTCAATGTGTCAGATATAACCCAATTATTAGCTGTCTCTTTTCCATACGAATCTAAAGAAATAAAATGGGCATTTCCAATGTCATATGAGTAATATTCTTTGTGATTTGATGCAACTCCCCCCATTTGAGTATTACCCGCATTAGCAAATATTTCATAATAAGGAATATTATGGTCATTCCAATCTCTGGTATTGCCTGCGTAGTCATGATTTCCAGGAGCGGGATAAATATTGGTTTGTTTCATAATCCTGTCTCCCTGATACACATTGAAGAAGCTCTCTTGATATTGATGTTGCAGTCCATCAGGATATGAATTATCTCCCAAAAGCAACCATGCATCAATGTAGTTAGTCCCAACATAGTTCAGAAAACTATTTCTAACTTTATTCTTAATTATATTCGGGGTAACACAGTCCCCCGTCGCCCAAATCCGTATTTTTTGAGTCATATTTGGATTTTGAGTAGTAACAAAATAATTTATTTCATTTCCTTGAAGCGCCTGTGCTCCATTTAAAATAGCATAATAATATTTAGTATTGGCACTAAGCCCTGTAATATTAACAACATGATCATTTTTAAGGGAAGAATTTAAAAATTCAGTAGTTAAGGAATTTGGTGAAGTTCCTATTTTTACTCGGGATTCATATGCAGAATTCGTCCTATATCTAATTTGGATACTGGTTTGCGTTCTTAATTGCAAATATGGACCTCTAGAGATTGATTGAGACTTACAAATTCCTGACACTGCAAACATACAATGTATTAGGAAAATTAATTTTTTCATTTTAGAAAAGCATATAAAAATTTTCAATATTAAATACTAAATCTGAAACGCAGTAATGAATATGTTCCTAAAAAAAATGATTATTGCTTGTTTTATCAGATTTTTGAATTAAATGGGATCCATTTAAAGGAAATGAAATAAACAAGACTTCTAACTGACCTAATGGTAGTTATTCAAATTCTTATAATTCTTTAGTTATTAATTCCTCAATAGGCAGCATTTCAACGTTTTCTTGAATAATATATTGTGATTCTACTAAACATTTTTGATTTACTTTAGAATTATTTAATGTAAAAAATGTTGCGAGGAGTTTAATAGGAGGAGTATTAGCGCAATAAATATGTGCTTCACTATAAATTTATTAATCATAGTATTCATACACAATAATTAAATCCTTATTCTTGTCTAGAAACGAAATTAGTAAAGTCTTGGAATTAATGAAATAAATGGATACTTGAATTTTACGATTGGTGTCAAATTAAAGCCTTTCGTTTCTTTTCAAAATAGAAAAATGAAATTAGCACCATAAAAAAATAGGTAACTGATAGACTATAAGAGGCATATATGAAAAAATCAACATTGGTAGTTTTAGACTGAAAAAAGTTTTTGTAAAACAATACAGTTAAACTGCCGAAATATGCATAATAATCGGCTAGAGTTATCATAAATCCTACAGTACCCGTATATTTAAAGGCTGCTAGCATTCGTTCAAAATAAAGGCTATTGCTCATGGCATACGCCACATAAGCTCCAAAACCTACGAATATTAACCAAAGAATAGGATTGATAATCCCCATTTGATAAAGGATAGTTGCCCCTCCAACAATACAAGCACCTACTAATAGTAAACACTGGATAACCCCAAATGCAGTAGTATGTTTAGGAATTAAACGCAAGGATGCCATCAAAAGTAAAACCATTATTGCTATAGGAATTTCAGTTTGCGTAAAAAGGATTGTTTGCCCATCATAGCCCAATTCTTTTAATATTTCAGGCATAAAATTATCTCTAAATTCTCTGTAAGCTGTCAACAATACATAAGACGCAATAAAAAGTATAATACCAATTCCAAATTCTTTAATAAAACCCTTTCTTTCGGCTTTAGACATTGGTTTTCTCTCCACTCTATCTAGTTTGTCAATTTCGGAAGGTGAAGGAACTTGAGCCAAAAACCAAACGGAAATAGCTAAAGGAACATACATAAGCGAATCGGCTATAAATGGCATAAAGAATTCAGAAGTATCAAAACTCTCTAAAATCCATTTGCCAATGCTTTTGGCAAAGCCTGAACCCACTATAAATGAAGCTGTCAGTGCTGCAACTAATAGGTCAGTATTTTTGCGACCCTCCAAAAATCCCAAAATAACCCCATAAAAAAGTCCCAAAGGTAAGCTGCCTAAAAAAACAAAAATCAAATTATAAGGTGCTGGAGTAACCCCAAAAAGCAACATAGAAATTAAAGACAATCCTGTAAACAACAAAAGACCTTTTGCACGGTTTTCGGGTTTCATTTCCGAAACCACTTTTACGCCTATTCCTTTGGAAACAGCAAATCCCAAGACCTGGGCAGTAATTATCAAAATTTTAAAATGAATGCCCCAAAAGTAAAGTTCATCAAAGGTAGCTGCAGTATATGCCCTTCTGAAGGGATAAAAGCACAAATAAGTACAAAATGCTGCCAAAGCGGCAAAAAGTGTTTGCACCCAAATGGGGCTATTTTCAATCCATTTCTTTACCATTCATAAGTCATTTTTTGTCTAAAATTACAAATTAGAGCATAATTATTCAAAAAATCCGACTTTTCGTAGAACTGTTTTTTCGTAGTTTTCGAAATTTTAAGCTTGCTACAAATTCTTTAGAAAAATATGCATGAAAATGCCGCATCCTAAAAGTATGTGGCTAGGATTAAATGAAGTGTATTTTATTCGAAAGTTTTAATAGTGTTTGTGATAATTTTAATAGCGTCTCTCATTTGTGTCTCAGAAATTACTAGTGGAGGTGCAAATCTTATTTTATTGCCATGGGTTGGCTTAGCTAGTAGTCCATTGTCTTTTAGGGCTAGGCAAATATTCCATGCCAAATCTGAATCTTCATTCGTATTTATTTCTATGGCATTTAATAAGCCTTTACCCCTTACTAGGGTAATTATTTTGCTTTCTTTAATATAATTATTAATCTCACTTCTAAAAATTTCTCCTAAAGTATAAGCTTTTTCTGCTAAGTTTTCATCAATAACTACTTGTAAAGCTTCTTTAGCTACTGCACAAGCTAAAGGGTTTCCTCCAAAGGTAGAGCCATGTTCTCCTGGTTTTATACAAAGCATAATATCATCGTCTGCTAACACTGCTGACACTGGGAAAACGCCCCCTGATAGAGCTTTTCCTAAAATTACAATATCTGCTTTGATATTTTCATGGTCAATACATAACATTTTGCCTGTTCTTGCTATACCTGTTTGTATTTCATCTGCAATAAAAAGTACGTTAAAGGCTTTACATAGTTTAGCAGCTTCTTTTAAATATCCTTTAGCTGGAACCCTCACTCCCGCTTCGCCTTGAATAGGTTCTACAATAAAGCCAGCAATAAAAGGGTCGGCAACCAAAGCGTTTTCTAATTCTTCTATATTGTCGTAATCAATTACTTCAAATCCTGGCAAAAACGGCCCAAATCCTTTTCTACTGCTAGGATCAACGGACGCTGAAATAACACCTAAAGTACGTCCGTGAAAATTTTGACTTGCAAAAAGTATTTTGGCTTTACCTTCTGGAATACCTTTTTTTAGGTATCCCCACTTTCTACATAATTTCAATGATGTTTCTACCGCTTCCACACCAGTATTCATCATAAGTACTTTATCATAGCCGAAAAGTTCGGTAATGTATTTTTCAAAATCGCCTAATGGGGCACTATGAAAAGCCCTAGATGTTAAAGTTAATTTTTGGGCTTGCTTTGTTAATGCTTTAATTATTCTTGGATGGCAATGCCCCTGATTTACGGCTGAATAGGCAGATAAAAAGTCAAAATATTGTTTCCCTTCCACATCCCAAACCATTGGACCTTCACCTTTTTCTAAAACTACTGGCAAAGGATGATAATTGTGAGCTCCATATCTTTCCTCTAATTCAATATACGCTTCAGTTTTGGTTAATTCTGCAATCATTTTCTAAGGTAAATTATTAAATGTGATATACAAAAATATCAAAATGACACACAAAACTGTTTTTAAAAGATTAAATTTTTATTTTCTATCAAATTATATTCTTTTTACTTTTTTTTAGATATTTTTTGATAGATTTGACTTATTTTAAAAATAATATACTATGGACATTGATAATTTCGACAAGTTAATTCTAAAAGAATTAGAAAAAGATGGAAGAAAGCCTTATTCTGAAATTGCGAAGAAACTTGATATTTCAAATACTATGGTCCATCAGCGTATAAATAGGATGAAAGAAGGAGGATTGATTAAAAAAATGGCCTTAGAGCTTGACGAACGTAAAATGGGTTATGAATGGAGTGCTTTTACAGGTATAATATTAAAAGAAGATTGTAATTCAGAAAGTATAATTGAAGCTTTGAAAATCATCCCTGAAGTAGTAGAATGCTATTATATAACAGGTCAGTATACTTTGTATATTAGAATAGTGGCAAAAAATAGTGAACACATGCGAAAGGTGCTTTATGAAAAAATAGACCATATTTCAGGTGTGCTAAAAACCGAATCACTTATTGATTTTGGAAGGGCTTTTAAAAGAAATGTTCCGATTGAATGAAAAGCTTGATTGATTTCCGAATAATTAATTAATTTTGTTTTTTATTAAAATCAACAATATTTCATGTCGTCAAGAATTTTTTTAGATAATGCCGCTACTACCCCTTTGGATCCCGAAGTTTTTGACACCATGCTTCCTTTTTTTAAAGATCATTTCGGCAATCCTTCCTCTATTCATGCCCATGGGAGAAAAGTTAAATCTGCTTTAGAATTGTCAAGAAAGACTGTTTCGGGTATTTTAAATACTTCACCTGGCGAAATATTCTTCACTTCAGGAGGTACTGAAGCAGACAATACAGCTATATCACAATCAGTGGAATCATTAGGTGTTCAGCATGCTGTTACGAGCAGAATGGAACACCATGCAGTATTACATACCTTAGAATATTTACAAAAACTTGGAAAAATAACGCTGACTTACCTTGAAAATGACCCCAAAGGAAATCTTGATATAGATAGTTTAACGGATATTTTAAAAGATAAACCTAAGACTTTGGTTTCATTAATGCATGGAAACAATGAAATCGGAAATTTGTTAAACATCCAAAAAGTAGGTGAAATTTGCAGAGCAAATCAAGCCTTTTTCCATTCCGACACTGTACAAACTATGGGACATTATGCCTTTGATTTACAGCAAATGCCTATTGATTTTATTGTGGGTGCAGCTCATAAATTTCATGGGCCCAAAGGGGTAGGTTTTTTATATATCAATGGTCAGTCAAAAATACAACCGATGATTCATGGCGGTTCCCAAGAGCGAAATATGCGAGGAGGCACCGAAAATATCTATGGCATCATTGGTCTTGCAAAAGCTTTAGAAATCGCTAATAAAAATCTAGAAAGCCATCAAAAACACATAAAAGGTTTAAAAAACAGATTAAAATCTCAATTGCAAGAAAAAATCGAAGGTATTTCTTTTAATGGCAATTCGGCCGATGTAGAAAACAGCCTATATACAATCTTAAATGTAAGTTTCCCACCACATCCCGACAATGAGATGTTGCTTTTTAATCTCGACATTGAAGGAATTTCCTGCTCTGGTGGCAGTGCATGCTCAAGTGGTACCAACTTAGGTTCACATGTTTTAAACTGCTTAAATATTGACTCTGAAAGAGCCAATGTGCGTTTTTCGTTTAGCAAATTCACAACCGAAGAGGAAATCGATAGAACCGTTTTGACTTTGGAAAACTTGTTAGCCTTGAAAAAAGTATAAAAATCCTTGACTTTCGATTTTTTGTCTTTTCAAGGAGTTTATTCTAAAATTCCAAATTTTACAATAATTGGCAAATGGTCACTAAAAGGAATCCATTTTTCGAATAAGGATCTGATACAAAATAACCTTTACATTTTGTCTCTTTCTTTTGCCTTTTTTCTTCGTTAAAAAATCATTGAATAGCTATACTATTTAAAGATTTTTTGCCTTGAAAAATAACAAAATAAATTCGTCAATTCTGTAAA
>JANOMP010000033.1:0-1216 GCA_031420365.1 Cytophagaceae bacterium | reverse complement strand
CACTAATCTGTAATAACCGTCCAGTTTTTTAGTATCTGGATTTACCCGACATGTTGCCTTGAAATACATGCCACAAAGGTAATGCTAACCAGTCCAATAAGTCAACCCCCCTGTGTACTACAAATGAAAAAATGAAAAACTTAAAATGTTCACAATCAATGATATAGAAACTCTATAAGTTCAAAAAAAACTGATATTTATCAAAAAACATCAATATCTCATGAAAATACTTTTTTTATCGAATATTTCGAGCCTTCTGAGCAATGTGGGTTAAATTGCTAATAAAAGATAATTAATGCGAATTAAGGGTTGAAACTGTTCATGAAAAAGCTATAAAATGTGGAGAAAAAAGGGGATAAATATTAGGTTAAGTATCTTATAATCAGTATATTTATAGTATTACCAAGTACTAACAAACATACATGATTAATCAGAATACTCAGACAATATTAGTGAAAATTTACTTACTTGTTTGTGAAAAATTTGAATCCGAGTTGCAATTTCATTGTCAAAGGTTTTCCAATAATAACTCACCAATCTTTACTCACAAATCTTTACTGACCAAGAAGTTATTACAATTTATCTCTTTTGTGTTCATGTTGAAAAACGTTTTAAAATAAAAGATATGCACCAATTTATCAAATCTTATTATGCTGATTGGTTTCCAAAACTTCATTCATATGTTGCTTTTAATTCAAGAATCAACAATTTGGCCTATGTATTACTTTGCTTTCTGAATCTTTGATGAAAGAGGTTATCCCAAAAGACTCTTCTGATAAATTTAGCCTTTTAGACTCCATGCCCATTATTACTTGTTCTGGAAAAAGACAAGGTAAAGTGGCAAACCAAATTACTAATAAAAGCTATTGCTCTACCAAAAATCTCTATTATTATGGTGTCAAGTTGCATGCTTTAGCTTCTGTAAATCATGGCCATTTACCTCATCCTGAAAGTATTGTCATCTCAAAAGCTTCTGAAAATGACTTAACAGTCTTTAAAAACAACTGGGCAACATTAAAGAATAGAACATTCTTTGGAGACAAAATATACATCAACCAGGAGTTCTTTGATGAGTTGTATGTCAAAAATAACTCTGAAATGTTGACGCCAATAAAAGCTGTAAAAGGCCAGAGCCATGCTTTGAAATATTGGGACAGAGCATACAATTTTCAGTTTTCAAAAGCAGTGTCGACTATTCGTCAACCTATAGAAGGAT
>JANOMP010000032.1:0-43780 GCA_031420365.1 Cytophagaceae bacterium | reverse complement strand
TCAATAATTCACCCTTCCCTTTTCGTATTCGGGCATTGAATGTCCCTGTTTTACACGATAGCTTCGCTTACAATCTCTACAAGAAAACCGTTGAACAGAATGCTCTTTTCCATTTTTAATTATCTTACTACTATTACAATGAGGGCAATGTCTGCTTTCAGTCGCTTTTTGGTCAATCTGCATCTTTGCAATGTCAATATCCATATTGTTAACAAGCCGAAACAATTCTTTGAAAATTAGATTCTGCTCATCTAAAGACAATGTTTTAATGCACGTTTGTATTTCTGATAAATCCATAGGCAAATATGCAAAAAAAACATCGACTTAATTAAACATTGCTATCTTTTATTACTTTTTCCAAGGTTTAAACTTTCTAAAATTTTAATACTGTCAACCGACTGAAATTTAATTCGCCCAAAAATACTGCATAAAAATACTTCTGAGGTACATTTATTCAGATTCTTAATAAGACCTCCTAACATACTCTACGTCGCCTGCCGAGGGGCAAAAGGCGTTCCCCTTCTTTTTTTGCGTACGACGCACCGCCGGGATGATGCCCGACCCAGTCTAAAAAGAATCGGAGTGGCGTCCCACCAAAAAAAACAGCCCAGCAACGACCGCCAGCAAACTCACATCGGTCTGTCGCACCACTTCAAAACTCTATAAATCAATAAGTTACAAAAGTTTAAGTTTGTGTCAAAGAATTTTGAGCGCCGGGTTGCCGTACCATTTCAAACAGTGCTGGCTGATATAAGGAACATATTTCTTTTATTTTTTCTCGGACGCTAGTAAAATATTAATACTATTATTTCATTTTTAAGTTTTTTCATAGACTTTTTGAATATAAATATAGGCTATTGGTAATCCAACTCCCAAAATATGAGCAATTGCACTTTTGATTAAGAATAGAGGTTCAATTGGGAAATCTTTTGTGATTGCAATTGGCAAAACACCAAAATTCATAATAAAAAATATTAAAATTCCATAAACAACTCCTGTACTTATCCAATTTGGATTCTGAAATTTAAAATTTGGATACACTCCAAAAAAAGTAAAGCTCCAAATAAAACTAATTAAAATATGTAGCATAACTCCTTTAATCGGCATGTTGCCTAAGTCCCCCAAAGCTTCTTTTCCATAAATCCCTCGAGAAACAAATCGTAGGATTCCTTGAAAATCTAATTCAGAATAAACAAATTTTAGCCCGAGAAAAAATAAAATACTAACAATGAAAGTGGCTATTAAACAATATTTTATCGATATTTTTTCCATTAAACATTTATTTTTACACAATTTAAAAATAATATATTGATTACCAAGTAAATACTTAAGAATTTATTTAAAGGATACCTATTGAGAAGGAAAAGGGAAACTAAAAAATCATATATTTTAAAAATGGTTTATTGCAATTTTTGGCCTACCTTTTTTATTTATTTTAACATGGAACAAGAAATTATATTCAGAATCTTCTAAATCTTTAGATAAAACTTCTTTTTCAGACAAGCCATTTATTATATATCGAATGGTATTGCTATGACCTACAACAAGCGTATTGTTTTTAGAAGATTTTAGTTCTTCAATAAATTGGTTTTGATTTTTAGCATCATAAATTTTAACTTCTTTATTTATTAATTCAGCTAAAGGTAAAGCAGTATTCAATGTTCTGACTGTTTTAGTAGAAAAAATTTGTTGAATATCTTTAGATTTTAAAATTTCTTTTAGTTTTTCAGCTCTTTTTTTGCCTTCCAAAGTTAATTCTGGATCTGCAATAGGAATAGTTGATTTTTCGGAATGTCTTACTATATAATAATGTGTATTGGTGCAAGAGTAAAGCCCCCACACCATTACAATAATTAATGTTAATTTAGAATTTATCAGATTGGACATATGCTTGAATTAATTTTTCTTCGCCTTCTTTCCCTTTAAAGAAATTACCATGTTCCATTCCTAAAATAAACTCTTGCTTATTTTCCTTGGCCTTATCGTATATATGTTTAAATAAAAAGTTATAGTTTACTTCTCCGGTAGTTGGTTCTTTTCTTCCTGGTTCATCACCAATCTGGAAATAGCCAATTTCATCCCATACTAAATCCATATTTCTAGTCATCTGTCCTTCGTTTCGTTGCATGTGCCACATATCAAATAATATTTTACAGGAAGGGCTATTTACTGCTTTACATATCAAAAAGCTTTGATCCGAATTTCTTAAAAAGAGCTCTGGAGTATCGCTTAATGGCTCCATAACCATCACTAAACCATGTGGCTCAAAAATATCACAAGCTCTTCTATAAGCGTCAATTACGTTTGCTGTTTGTATGCCAATAGGCAATTTTCTTTCGAAAAATCCAGGCACAACTGTCATATATTTTGCATTACAACGTTTAGCAACTTCAACGGCTTCTCTGCATGTTTTTAAAAAAGTATCTTTAAATTCACTAGTTCCAGTTGTTAGAGAAATTTTCCAATTGTCTCCACCGTCTATCACAAATACACCCATTTTCATTCCCAATTTGGCCATAGTTTCCCCAATTTTTTTTTGGGTTTCTACTGGTTTTTTCATCATTCCATTATCTTCTAATGCCTTGAATCCTACTTCTGACATAAACTTTAATTGGTCAAACAAGTCTTCACCAGCAGAGTTTTTAAACATGCCAAAATGGGGAGCATATAAAAGTTTAAATTCGTTTTTTACAAGATTTTTAGCACTTGATTTAGCGAATAAATTACCGTTAAGGCTTAAACCAGCTGTTGCTGCAATGCCGTTTTTAATAAAATTTCTTCTGTTAGCCATTAATTTATGATTTGAAAATGAGACGATTGTAAAATTTTTATAAAAATAAATATTTTTCTTATATTTTTTCTTGTTTTCGTACTATTTTTGTAAAATATTTAATCTTTACAAAAAATCAATCTTAACTTTATAATTGACCTTTCGTTTTTTAACGGAAGGTTTTTTTAATCGAAGCTTTTTTTGCATATTTATAAAACTGCAATAACAGAAATTTCAACATTCACATCTTTTGGAAGTTTAGCTACTTGTACCGTTTCTCTTGCTGGTGGATTTTCATAAAAAAAGGCGCCATATACTTCATTTACCATTTGGAAATCATCCATATTTTTTAAAAATATACTCGTTTTTACCACATTACTATAATTCATTTGAGCTTCATTTAAAATGTGGCCAAGGTTTTCTAATATTTTTTTTGTTTCTTCACGCACATCTCCTAGAGGGGCTAAATCGATGGCAATTTGTCCTGATACGTATAAAGTATTTCCAGATAATATAGCTTGAGAGTAGGGGCCAATTGCAGCTGGGGCTTTATCTGTAAAAATTATTTTTTTACTCATTTTTATTCATTTTATTGAAAGTAAAAATACATTCAATATTTGACAATTATCGTTTATTATTATGCATTTTTGTAAATATATATTTAACCTAATGAAAAAACTCTTAAGTTTTGCTGTATTTGTTATAATAAGTTTCCAAGCATATTCTAATTTGGTTCTACCAACTATTTTTAAGTCAAATATGGTTTTACAGCAGAATGCTATTGTAAAAATATGGGGATGGGGTAAGCCTGGTGAAATTGTAAGTATTCAAGAAAACTGGAATGATAGAATATATAATACCAAGGTTTCCAATAATGGAAAATGGGATGTTGAAATTAATACTCCTAGATATGGAGGGCCTTATAATTTGATAATAAAAGGCAATAATACAATTTTGCTTAGCAATGTCTTGATTGGGGAAGTTTGGGTGGTTTCAGGACAAAGTAATATGGAATGGTCTGCAGATTCTGGTATAGATAATGGAGAATTAGAAACTAAAAATGCTAATTTTCCAGAAATACGTTTATTTTCGGTTAGTCATAATTCCGCAGAGTATCCACAGCTAAATTTAGATGGTGATTGGAAAGTATGTAACCCAGAAAGTATGAAATCCTTCAGTGCTATTGGTTATTTTTTTGCAAAACATATGTATGAAAACACAAAAGTTCCAATTGGTATTATTAATAGTTCTTGGGGAGGCACTCCGGCAGAGGCTTGGACACCAGAGGCCAGTATAAAGAGTAATCCTGTTTTGAATAAAGATGCATTGTCACTTAAAGATGTGCCTTGGGGGCCAGTAAAAACAGGAGTAATTTTTAATGCTATGATAGCTCCTTTAATTCCTTTTAAAATAAAAGGGTTTTTATGGTATCAAGGTGAATCAAATGTTGAGAATGCTCAAAACTATGACAAGCTTTTAGTAACAATGATAGCAAGTTGGCGAAAACTTTGGAAGGAAGATTTGCCATTTTATTATGTTCAAATAGCACCATATAAATATGGTGAAGGAGATAATGGGGTTCTACTTAGAAATGCGCAGCGATTAGTCGAAAATTCTCCTTCTACAGCTATGACGGTAATTTCTGACATTGGAAATATAAATGATATTCATCCTAAAAATAAAAAAGAAGTTGGTGTTAGACTAGCTAATATTGCCTTAAAAAATATTTATGGATATAATAGATTAGTTGTTAGCGGTCCGAAATTATTACTGTATGAAACAAAAAGAAATCAAATAATTTTATATTTTGATTCTGAGATAGAGAAATGTGATAAAAACTGTAAGGAATTGTTTGAAATTGCAGATAACTCTGGGGAGTTTAAATCGGCATCTGTTAAAGTTAAAAGTAACACTATAAGCTTAAGCAACGACAAAATAGCTTTACCCATTTTTGCTAGATTTGGTTGGGGAAATATTTTAGAACCAATTCTTTCAAATAAAACAGGTTTGCCCGCTTCAAGTTTTGTTACTGACAATTGGCTTATTTTTAAAGGATATTAAAGAAAGATTCATTGTTTCCGAGGCTCAAAAATTTATATAAAATGGTCTTTCAACCTCCTAATAGATAGGAAATAAAATTTTATAAAATGGATTTAATCCAAAAGAATCAATTGAATTTGAGATAAGTGGTTTAATTTTGAGACTATAGCAGTTTGTAATGAAGTTTATGCAAACATGCTTTCATTTTATAAGGGATTTTAGTTCTTTATTTTTATAGGTTTCAAACCAAATAGAAAATTTTTTAGACCCTTTATAGTTAAGATGTTCTTTATCAAAATAATCTGTAGGCTCTAATTGGAATTTTGCAAAATCAAGAAAACGAATTCTAGAATATCTAGTTTTTAATATATGTTTAAATTCCGATTCATTATAAAATCCTTGGTATTTTGGGTGCAAAGGACATCTGATAAATATTAATTCAATTTTATTATTGTCACAGAAGGCAACAATTTTATCTAAATACGCTAGGTTTATTAAAGATAATTCTATTTTTTTTACATTTGGGGGGTTTTCATTTGTGCCTTTTGAATTTTCTTTATCTTGATTTAAATTTTTAAATGCACCAATGTTGTCATTTAGGAATAGGTAATTTTTTTCTAATATTTTAACAAAATTCTTTTTTATTGAATTTGACAAATTTCCAATATAACTTTTTGGGTTGTTAAAACCCAAAATATAATGTTGTTTGAAATCCATAAAAGGTGAATATTTGGGAAAACGATAAGAAATAAATTGGTCACCCCATATCCATTCATTCATACCAATATCTATTACCTCATTTGAATATGCAATAAATACTGTTTGTATTTGACCGTTATCTTCTAAGATTTTTTTTAATTTAATATAGGTGTAGAAATAAGATTCACCAGATTGGGAAATATTTGCGAAATCGGTAATTATAGAATCATTTAATGCAAATTCTGTATGTGAATTTCCCAAAACAATATTTCTCACTGGTTTCTGTAATTCAAAGTTGGCTTTTTTATTTATTTCGTTTGAAATCATTAAGTAACTTAATAAAATAACACTACTTAAAAGCAAAACAAATACAATAAATTTTAAAATTAACTTTTTCATGTTTAGAATTGGAAATAGATGAAAGCTTGATCTTTACCATGAAAAACGAAGATAGAAAATGATAAAATAATATAAAAAGTCCATCTTTTTGTCCTGTTGAGTTTTAAACTTAACTCAGCTAAAGCATAGTTTTCTCTTCTTCCTATCCATTCAATAATTATGAATACAAATAGTATTACAAAAAGTAGAAAAGGCCTTAAGGATGGAAATGAAAAAAAAGACCATGAGAAGATTCCTGAATAATAAAGTATAGCTTCTTCCATATTTTCTGACCTAAACATGATCCAGGCTATAACTGTAAGTAAAAAAGTGAATAACATACTAAAGAATTCTTTTGCATTCGGAAAATTTCTATTTTGAGCTACTGTGTCTAAGTAGTTTCTGTTTGTATTTAAAACAATGGAGGGAAGAATATATAATGCATTTAAAAAACCCCAAACTATAAAGGTCCAATTTGCTCCGTGCCAAAAACCACTCACTAAAAAGATAATAAAAGTATTTTTTACTTTTGCCCACTTGCTGCCTTTATTTCCTCCAAGTGGAATGTATAAATAATCTCGAAACCAAGTAGACAATGAGATGTGCCATCGTCTCCAAAACTCTGCAATATCTCTTGAAAAATAAGGGAATGCGAAATTTTTGAGTAGTTTTATTCCAAATAGTTTAGCAGTGCCTATGGCAATGTCAGAGTAGCCCGAAAAATCGCCATAAATTTGAAAAGCAAAAAAAACAGCCCCTAGTAACAGTGTGCTTCCAGAAAACGAAGCGGAATGGTTAAAAGTTAAATTTGCAAATTCTGCACATTGGTCGGCAATAACCACTTTTTTAAATAATCCCCATAAAATTTGACGTAAACCGTCACAAGCTTGTGCATAATTAAAAACTCTTTTGTTTTGAATTTGAGGCAAAAGGTGGGTGGCTCGCTCTATTGGTCCAGCCACTAAAAGTGGGAAAAAACTAACAAATACAGAATAATCTATAAAACTCCTTTCTGCTTTTATACGATTTTTGTAAATGTCAATAACATATGATAAGCCATGAAATGTATAAAAAGATATACCAACAGGTAATATTATATTAATTGAAATAGGATTTATATCTAAACCTAGGGAAGAAAGAAAATCAACAAAAGTGTCGATAAAAAAATTGAAATATTTGAAAATTGCTAGAAAACCCAAGTTTATGGAAATGCTTAACCAGAACCATGTTTTTTTTGATTTTTGATTCTTAGCCTCCGATATTTTTATTCCAGTTAAATAATCTAATAAGGTAGAGAATATTAAAAGAAATAAAAATCTCCAATCCCAACAAGCATAAAAGAAATAGCTGGAGACTAAAAGAAGTAAATTTTGCCATTTTTGGCTTTTATTAGTTGCAAACCAATATAACAAAAATACAATTGGTAAAAAAAATGCAAAATTCAGTGAGTTAAATAGCATTTTTTAAGCTATTAGGTGAAAAAGCATGGTTAAATTGTATAAAATTTGGAAAGTAAATTTTAAAATTGAGACCTAAATTATCCCTCATCTTTCATATTTAGTAATTTTTTAGATTAGAAATTTATTAAAATTATTTACTGTCATCTGACTAATTTTCAAATTGTACGAAAAACCTTATTAAATGACTTTTCAATCGGGTCGCCGAATCGGGACCATTTTTCTGGTTTTCAAAAAACACCCCCTCAGTTTTATTCTTTGTGTGTCTTGCGGACGGCCTTATTTTTGCGTTTCGACGCACCGCAGGTATGCCTGTCCAATCGAAAAAAGAATCGGAGTGGCGTCCCACCAAAAAAACATTCACAAATCGGTACGCAATCGAATCGAATAAACCTAAAGGGCGTCCCCCTTTAAAATTTGATTATTAGCTATTTAAGATTTGATATTAATTCTCCATTTCAAATTTTCAAAATGGTTACGGGCGTTCCGATTTTGTGATTAAAGGAAGTCATTTTGTTTTTATTTTTTCTCGGACGCCAGTAAAAATTATTAAAAGGTTTCAATTTTTTTTCAAAAACACTTTATAATTTTGAAAACAATAACCTTTTTAGTGTTTTTTACAAAAAGATAATTCTATTTCTTAAAGATCATTTGCTTTGCTTCCAAAGTTTTTTGTCCCACTTATTTCTTCATATTTTTCTTTAGAAAGTGAGAATCCATCAAATTCAGCAAATCGTGTGTATTTTCCAATGAATCGCAGATTTATACTATCTATTGAGCCACTTCTATTTTTTGCAATTATCACTTCTGCCATTCCTTGTGTACTTTCTCCTGATTCATTTTCAGTTATTTGATAGTATTCAGGTCTATATAAAAACATAACAACATCCGCATCTTGTTCAATTGATCCAGATTCCCGTAAATCCGAAAGTTGTGGGCGTTTGTCGCCACCGCGAGTTTCTACGGAACGACTCAATTGTGATAGTGCAATAACGGGTAAATTCAATTCTTTGGCAATAGTTTTTAATGAACGCGAAATGGCAGCTATTTCCTGCTCTCTATTCATTCCTCCTTTTCCATTGCCTGCTGTCATGAGTTGTAAATAATCAACAATTATAAGCTTTATATTATGGAAAGCTTTTAACCTTCTTGCTTTTGTTCTTAGCTCTAAAATAGATAAAGCGGGTGTATCGTCAATATAAATAGGTGCTGTTGCCAGGTTGTTAAGTCGGGAGTGTAATGCATGCCAATCTTCTGTATTTAGCTCCCCTTTCCTTAGTTTTTGTGAATCAATTTCAGCTTCAGCAGAGATTAATCTTAGCATAACTTGCTGAGAAGACATTTCTAATGAAAACAAAGCTACGGGCATTTTAAAATCAATGGCGGCATTTCTAAGTGAAGAAACCACAAAAGCAGTTTTTCCCATTCCGGGTCTAGCTGCAATTATGATAAGCTCAGTATTATGCCAGCCACCAGTAAGACGGTCTAGAGTAGGAAAACCAGAAGGTACGCTCGAATAGCCAGCGTCTTGTTCTGATTTATTTCTGATTTCCTGTATTGTTTTTTGCACCACCAAACTTAAATCAGGGATATTTTTATTTAAATTACCTTCTTGAATATCTCTTAAATTTTGTTCGGTGCTATCCATTAAATTAAAAACATCGGTAGTTTCATCATAAGCTTTGCTCACTACTTCACCCATTATTTTTATAATGTTTCTTCTAATAGCATATTGAACTATTATTCTAGCATCTTTTTCTATGTGGGCAGAAATTGTTTTTGCAGTAATTCTTGCTAAATAAGTTGCACCTCCTACAAACTCTAATTCCCCATTTTGCCGTAATTGATTAGTAACAGTTAGTAAATCTACAGGCTCGGATTTTCCAAAAAGTAAAAGGATAGCTTGATAAACTGCTTCGTGTTTGTCTGAAATAAAGCTATCAGGTTTTAAAATATCAATTACTGATGTGAGCGAGTCTCTTTCTTTAATGATGCCACCTAAAACAGCGGCTTCAAGTTCAATAATATGGGAAGCTTGTTGGAAATCATAGATTTGATCGTTATTCCTTTTTGGTTTATCAGGCCCGCGTCTTCTTTGTTGTTTCATTTGATTTAAAGGTATAGATTTTTATTGAATCATGCCCTTTTTTTCTAAAGATAAATCCACTTCTTCTTTTTTAGCCGGGCCAAAAGTATTTGCACCTATTGGAAAAACTTTATTCTTTTTATTAGAAAGAAAAGAATTAAAATTTCTTGAAATTATAAGATTTCCGCCCGATACAACTACATTGCCCGTAGATGTAAAAGTGTAAAAATTAGTTGGAACACTTCTCGAAAATAATTTAAGTCGGTATTCTCCATCTTGAGAAAGCAAATATTCTAATTCCCCCCCAACAGATAATTGGCTGGGATTTCCAACATTTATACTATTTTCAATTGCATTAATAAATGAGCTTTTGCCACTTAGTTTCACTCGGTTATTTAAAAATCTATAGCTAAAGTTGAGCTGCATATTGTTTAGGATGTTTTCTCTAAAGTCACCAAACTGCACGCCAAGTTCCAAGTTTGGGTTGAGTTTATTTGCCAAATTGCCTATTTGATTGGAAAGTAAATTACTAACATTGTCAATCAAAAATTGTTGAGTTAAGGCATCTGTGAAATTATCTGAAAAAACTTCATTAAATACCAATATACTAGAAACGTTTCTACTTAAAAGTTGTTCGTCATTTTTAAGTTTTTGTTCAAATCCTAAAAGAAAAGGCTGCGAAGCAAGTGGTATTTGTTTTAAATCAAAATTTACATTATAAAGAATAGTTGGAGTCATTAATCTATCCTTCAAGGATACCATTACATTGACAGGATATCTAGCACTAGCATCTGAGGCTAATTGGGTTAGTTTAAAGATTGGAATATTGGCGATATAAGAAGCTTTCATATCTAAGGTGGCTTCGTATGGATCACCAGACCAATTTATTCTACTTCCATCTACAATATTAAATTTTCTAAGTGAAGCTAAATTTTGGAAACTAAAATTATATTTTCCACTACTTACCACATAGGGGCCATTTATGGTAAAATCGCCTCTTGTATCATAAAAAATACTGAGTTTTCCATTTCCAAAAACATCCAAAACATCGTTATTTAGCCTATCAAAAATAATCTCACATTCAGCATCGGGGGTGAATGTGAGATTAAATGCCATTTTTACTCCACTTGTTTTTATTTTTTTTGTTTTGTCTGTCAATACAATTTTGCTAGAATCTATTTTTATTTCTTTGCCAATAAATGGTATTCCTTCTTGTTTTATGTCAATGCTCTTTTCTCCATCCAAAGGAATTGTAATTTTAGTGCCTTTTTTACTAGTTAAATTTGCAGTTACATTTAAATTACTAAAATCGCCGGTCAAATGTAAATCACCGTTAACAAAAGCTTGCCCATAGAATCTTTGGTTATCGGAATTTTTTGTATTCATAATTTTGAACCCTTCTTTTCCTCTGATGTAAGCATGAATTCCAACCATAAATTTCCCTGAACCACCATTAAATACACCTCCTTGAATCTCAGCTAAATTCCCACCAGAAGGAGCATCTCTTACAACAATTCCCTTAGAAGAAGCTACAAAACCTTCTTCATTTAAAACAATTGTATCGTCAAAATACAATGTGGTTCCAGAAGAAACTACTTTCATAGTTCCTCTTTTTATTTCCACTTCCCCTTTAAAAATAGGGTCTAATGGGGTCCCACTAATGCTTACTTCACCCTCTCCAAGTCCAAATAAATTAGAAAAAGTGCCTTCTAACATACCTTCAAACATCTGTAGGTTTAGGTTTCTTATTTTTGCTTTTAAAGAAAGAGGGTTGGCTTTGTTTTCAGGATCATAGTATCCGTTTACTCTAAAAATTTCTTGGTTGATTCTATAAACATTACCATTAATATTAAGCTTATTGGTTACATTATTCCAAATTGCTTCAGAGGCTATTGTACCAATTAAGCTATTTTTGTAAATCAGTTCATCAATATATAAATTACTAGTGAAAAAAGGATTTTTAAAATAATCTCTTACTCTTAATTCACCGTTAGCAATTCCTTTGACTTCGACATTAGTGAAAGGTTTTAATGTGAGTAGGTTAAAATCTTGAATGGTCAGCACAGACTCTTGCTTTGAATCATTAGAAACTTTGCCATTTAAGCTTACACTTTGGTTGTTATTTGAAAGTTTAAAATTTGTAAAATGGAGTTCATCATTAATCACGCTAATTAGATTATTAGCAGAGAAAATCCATTTTTTGTCTATTAAATTTAAAACACTGTTTTTAGGATTAAATTTAATTTCATATCCATCTGTAAGGAAATTTATTTTTCCAAAAACCGAGCCATAGCTTTTTGTGCTTTTTTGCAAAATGCTTGCGTCAAAATCTATCGTATTGTATTGTCCCCAATATGCATTTACCTTAAGTTTTTGAGTTTGCAATTCATTAGCTATCTTTTGATTTTCAGATTGTATAATAAGTGAAGTTAAAACTTCTTGGGCAAAAGCAGTTTTAGAAGAATTGAAATCAAATGTAGTGTTATAAAAATCATTGCCATTATATACCACAGTGTCTAATTCGCCTTCCATTGATAGCTGAGTAGTAGTTTTAGCTGCAAATTCACCTCCAATATTCGATCCTGGTGAGATGAATAATTTAGGTTCAAAAAACGCAAAAAATGGACTGGAATTTTTAAAATATACTTTATATTTTGTCTCGTAAGGGCTAATGCTTATTTTAAGTTTTTTATTGTTATAATAAGTAGCTCGTTCTTGTGCATTTTCTTTGAAATATAAAGTATATTCTTTAGCCAAAGAATTTACATCACTTATGAGTTGGCTAGGTACAAATGAGCCGTTAATGTAAATATTAAAGAATTCAGAAATGACTGAAAATCGTTTTTGTTTTTGAAATATACTGGAATTAAAGAATAAAGAATCAATGGCCAAACTTTGAGTGCTGTCTTTTATTATAGTATTTAAAAATTGGGCTTTCCCAATCCAGTCGTCTAATTTATTACCGATAAAATCAAAATTGATTTCAGATTTTATATTCATCTTTTGTTGTGTAAGCCCTAATTGTTGTAAATTAGCTTCTAAAAGATTCCCTTTTATTTTAAAGCTATTTAATTCTTTGTTGAAATCTACTTTTCCTGTTACATCTGCTTCTAGATTAGGATCTATTATTTTAAGGAATCCATCAAAAATTGATTGCCCTAATTTACCATCCACTGTAATATTTTTATAATCATAGCCTTTATAACCAATACTTGAAATACTTCCATCCAGTTCTAGTGTAGCATCTGAAATTTTTAAACCATTGCCTTTTATTTTTCCTTCAAATGAAATTTTTTGAAGAGATTTGGGTTCATTTACTAACTTTCCTAAATCCAAATTGCTAATTATAAGGTCGCCTAAATAGGTAGAATTTACTGATTCGGGTGCTATTTTTACATTAATTAACCCTTTGAGCTTTCCTAATCCTTTTGCGTTTAAGTCGGTTTTAGCTGCAAAATCAGTATAGACACCAACAAAGGACCCTGAAAAATCAAGTTTTTCGATTTTAGAAATATAATTTTGAAAGTCATTATTTTGACTATATTGTTTTACATCTTTTTCTTCTAAAACAGAAGGCAAAAGAGTAAGAGTAGTTTTTGTTTTTTTAAGATTTGGAAACCCTTTAAAGTTTACTGATCCATTCAAATTGCTTCCTGATCCGAACTTAAGTTCGAAGTTTTTAAAATCAAGATCTACATATTTGCCTTCCATTTTTGCAGTAAGAATATATCTTTCTTTAAAAGAATACATGTTATTGGAGAATCTTCCAAGATCTTGCGAATGGAAAATACTGTTTTTAAGATTGGCTTTCATAATAACTTTATTAAAAAAATCATTAAATGCGGATGGCCTTTCATAATAAAAATGCAAGGAATTTCCTAAATAAGAATTATTAATAAAGGCTCCTAAATTATCTAAAAGCATGGCTGTGTTACAATATAAAAAGTCCGTTTTTATATTTTTGATTTCTAGTTTACTTCTATTATCAATGCCATTTACAGTGGTTGCTTTAAAAGAAACCGTATCACCCAAGATAAAAACGTTTTCTAAATTGGCATTTATTTTATCAAATCTGAAATTGTAATAATCAAATTGATCTTCAGGCATTCTTTCCTTTCTGCCATCATTTAAAGTTACAAACCCATTTTTTATGTAGGCATTGTCTATAGTAAATGGTTTATTTTGGTTAGGAATTTTCTTTTTTGTTGAATCGTAATTAATTTTATTGATGGCAGAAATCCAGTCGTCAATATTCAATCTTCCATTTTTTTCTTTTGTAAGTTTCACTTCTGGGTTTTTCAAAAGTACGTAATCAAGATTATTGTCAAATCGAATTATTTTTTTTGGGTCAAAAGTAAAATTAGTTTTACAATTCACATATAATTCTCTAATGTAAATCATGTCTCTACCTTTTAAATCTTTAATATTTATGTCTTCAAAAGTAATTTCATCTAACCAAGAAATTCGAGCTTGACCTACTGTTATGTTGCCGCCTAGTTTTTCGCTTAGCCAATCTGTTGATTTTTGAGTAATGGTGGTTTGAATTTCTGGAAGTTGTAAGGCATAATAAGCTATCGCTGTTAAACATATTATTATGATTAACAGGGTACTTAAAGTTTTAAGCAATATATTGATTATTCTATTCAAATCTGTTGCTATTTTTACGAAGTTTTTGTTTGTTTTTATAAAATAGATGAATTAAATATTTAGGTTATTTTATCCCATATATTAAAATCTTATGCTTTAGTTTTTGGCTTAAAATAAGAGATTTATAAAGAACAAAAAGTATGCAAAATTTCGTATAAATATTGAAAAATACTAATTAAATGGCCAATAAATCCGAAAACATAATCATTTTGGCTATTGAATCTTCTTGTGATGAAACCTCCTCTTCAGTCATAAAAAACGGAATAGTATTATCAAATAGTGTGGCCACTCAGCTTATTCATGAACGGTATGGGGGAGTTGTGCCTGAATTGGCTTCGAGGGTACATCAACAAAATATAGTAATAGTGGTGGAAAATGCTCTAAAAGTAGCAAAAATTGACAAATCGGAACTCTCTGCTATAGGATTTACGAGAGGACCTGGCCTTTTAGGGTCTTTGTTAGTTGGCACTTCTTTTGCTAAAGCAATGGCTTTAGGTTTGCATATTCCTTTAATTGAAGTAAATCACATGCAAGCGCATGTTCTTGCTCATTTTATAGTACAACCTTCTCCAAAATTCCCTTTTTTGTGCTTAACTGTCAGTGGCGGGCATACACAAATTGTTTTAGTGAAAGCACCATTAGAAATGGAAGTAATTGGAGAAACCGCTGATGATGCTGTTGGAGAGGCATTTGATAAAGCGGCAAAAATGCTTGGTTTGGGTTACCCAGGTGGACCTAAAATAGATAAGCATGCTCAAAATGGAAATCCAGAAGCATTTATTTTTCCTATTTCTGAAATGCCTTCCTATTCCTTTTCATTTAGTGGAGTAAAAACTGCTCTCCTATATTTTATTCAAAAGCATTCTCCTGAATTTATTCAGGAAAATCTAGATGACATTTGTGCTTCTTACCAATTTACATTAATAAAAACTTTAATTCAAAAAATCAAGAAAGCTTCAAAAGATTATAAAATAAACCAAATAGCCATCGCTGGAGGAGTTTCAGCCAATAAAGGTCTAAGGATTGCTATGAGTGAAATTGCTGCAAAAGAAAAGTGGGAAGTATATATTCCTGATTTTCAGTATTGTACAGATAATGCAGGAATGATAGCGATGGCTGCTCATTTTAAATTTTTAGAAGGTCAATTTGCTGAGCAAACTGTGAGTCCAATGCCTCGTTTTGCTATTTAAAAAAAATCTCAACTTTTATTTTCAGTAGAATCAACAATAAAACAACATGTTTTGCATTTAAAATATTATTTTTGGGCTTAAAATTCTTTAACCAATACTTATGAAACTACCTTTTGTGGGAAATTTAGCAACAGGAAAATTTAAAGGAATAATAAATTTCTTTTATTATTTATTTTTTTGGGGTTTCACTGGTTTTTTGGTTTTTATTATTGCTTTAAATCTTAATCTGTTTTGGTTGTTCGGCAAAATGCCTAGTGTCGATGATTTGGATAATCCTAAAAGTGAAATAGCTTCAGAAATTATATCGACAGATGGGAAAGTTTTAGGTAAATTTTTCTTCGAAAACCGCAGCCCAGTTACTTATGAGGAAATTTCACCTAATTTTATTGATGCTTTAATTGCAACGGAGGATTTGCGTTTCACCAAACATTCTGGAATAGATGCTAGAAGTACGCTACGTGTAATAGGAGGAGTTTTAACTTTAAACCCAAAAGGGGGAGGGAGTACAATAACTCAACAATTATCAAAAAACTTATTTAAACTTAGGCGAGATGAAGGCTATGAGGGAATTTTATATCACGTGCCCTTATTAAGGACTTTAATCATTAAAGGAAAAGAGTGGACAACATCCATTAAATTAGAAAGGAGATACACGAAACGAGAGATTTTAGTTATGTATTTAAATACTATTGAGTTTAGTAGCGGAGCTTATGGAATTAAGTCTGCTGCAAAAATTTATTTTAAAAAAGCTCCAGATAATTTAAATGATGAAGAAGCGGCATTATTAGTAGGAATGATTCAGAATCCTTCCAGATTCAACCCTAAGTTTTTTCCAAAAAATTCTAAAGAAAGGCGTGATGTTGTATTAAATCAAATGGTAAAGTTTAACAAAATTTCACCAGAAAAAGGAGAATTGTTGAAGGAGAAAGAAGTCGTTCTCAACTACTCCCCAGAAAGTCATAATAGTGGAATGGCTGCTTATTTTAGGGAGCATTTAAAAAGACAAGTTAAAGAGGAGATAAAAAAAATAGGATTTGAAGAATCAGATTTATACACTAAAGGGTTTAAGATTTATGTTACAATCGATTCTCGAATGCAAGCCTATGCAGAAGAGTCAGTAATTACACACATGAAAGATCAGCAAAATAAATTCAATTTACATTGGAAAGGTAAAAATCCTTGGGTGCAGCGTAAAAGTGAATTTTCTAACCAATATGTTGAAATACCAAATTTTATTGAAACTGCTTCAAAGCGAACCGGTTATTATCAAGCCTTAAAAAAGGAATTGGGTGATAATAATGATAAAATAATGGCAAAAATGAGAGAGAAAGTTCCTATGAGAGTTTTCACTTGGCAAGGAGATAGAGATACTTTAATGTCGCACATAGACTCCTTGAAACATTATAAAAGATTTTTAAACATAGGGATGATGGCACTTGATCCTCGCAATGGAAATATTAAAGCGTGGGTAGGGGGAATTAATTTCAAACATTTTAAATTTGACAATGTTTTTCAAAGTCGCAGACAGCCAGGTTCAACTTTTAAGCCTTTTGTTTATGCTACTGCAATTGATAACGGTTTTTCAACCTGTGAAACCGTAATTGATGAACCAGTTTCTTTTGGCCCAGAAGATGGAGTTTATGGAAGCATATATACACCAAAAAATTCAGATGGAATATATACTTATGCTCCACTAACCTTAAGGCAGGCACTAGGAAGATCTGTTAACTCTGTTAGTGCTAGACTTATTAAAGAATTTAAACCTTCTAAAGTTATAGAATTCGCCCATATGATGGGTATAAAAGGTAAACTTGACAATAGCCCTTCTCTATGTTTAGGAGTGAGTGATGTGACGCTTTTTGATATGTTATCGGCTTATGCAGTTTTTGCAAATCAAGGCAAATACACAGAGCCCATGTGTTTAATTCGAATAGAAGATAAAAATGGAGAGGTTTTAAAAGAATATTTGCCTGATCAGAAAGAGGTTTTAAGTAAAGAAACTGCCTATAAAATGATTCACTTAATGAGAGGAGCTACATCAGCTGGTGGTACCGCCATGGGTTTAAGTAGATATGGAGTTTTGGATGGCAATGAAGTTGCGGCAAAAACAGGTACAACCTCCAATTTTTCAGATGGTTGGTTTATGGGAATGACCCAAGATTTGATTGCTGGCGTATGGGTAGGAGGGGAAGATAGGGCGGTACATTTTAGAAATATAGAATTAGGGCAAGGAGCTAGGGTAGCCATGCCAGCTTGGGGTATGTTTATGCAAAAAGTATATGCTGATGCTAAAATTGAATATAAGAAAACAAAATTTTTTATTCCTCCTGGCATTCGAATAAGCGGCGATTGTATTTTAAGTCCAAATGAAGGATTCCCAACTCAAAATCCTGCGGATGGACTCACACAGCCTGCTCTAAAACCTGCAGATGATGATGAATTATTGTGAGATACTTCGAATATTTTCTACGGGGTTTCCCAATGGATAAATGAAAATAGTTACACTTACTTGATTGGGTAAAAAAATTAATTTGTGATTAATATATTTTCTACTTCATCCGATCAATAAAGAATTTCAATAATCAATAAATTAATTATTAGAGTTTATAGTATTTTTATAATAAAATATTTGGTTTTTTAAAGAATGTGTTTAGATTTGTAAATGATACTGTGAAGCATCTTTTCTATATTGTTTTAAATTTTTTATTAGAGTTATGGGTAAAAAAGTAAATATTACTAAAGGCTTTGATATTAAAATTGTTGGGTCTGCTAAAGAAGTAATTAAATTCGTTCCTACTTCCCAGATTGTTGCTATTAAACCTTCAGATTTTAAAAATAGTAGTTTAAAACTTTTGGTTACCGAAGGTGAGGAAGTATTGGCTGGTCAAAAATTATTTTTTGATAAAAATTTTCCTGATGTTTTTATTCCATCTCCAGTTAGTGGCGAGATAGTTGAAATAATTAGAGTAGAAAAACGCAGAATTTCTCACATTAAAATATTAGCTGATAAAAACACTAATTATAAATCATTTATAATTCCTTCAGAGCTTAACCGCCACATTGTAAAGAAAATACTCTTAGAAAGTGGTTGCTGGTCTTATATAAGGCAAAGACCATATGATAGTATTCCTTCGCCAGAAAGTATCCCTAAAAGTATTTTTGTATCACTTTTTGATACTGGGCCTTTAGCCCCAGATTATTCTTTTTTGCTCAAAAACAAAAGAGAAGATTTAAACAAAGGCTTAGAAATTTTGGGTTTTTTAAGTTTAGATAATCTAAATATTGGGAAAAACAACAATTCTATAGAAGTCAATGAACGACATGGGATGCATGTCCACAAATTTATTGGGCCTCATCCATCTGGGAATGTTGGCATTCATATTCACCACATAGACCCTTTAAAACAAGGGCAAACTGTTTGGTATGTTAATGTTCAAGACGTTGCTATTATTGGTAAATTGTTTAATTCTGGTCAATACCATGCTGAGCGTACAGTTGCTTTGGTTGGAAGTGGGGTTATAGAACCAAGTTATTATGAAGTGATGACTGGTTCAAGTTTAGATGAATTTTTAGACAAAAAAATGCTTGAAGATAATCAAAGAATAATTCAAGGAAATATATTAACAGGAAAAAAAGCAGAAGCAAAAGATTCATTGTCTTTTTATACAAACCAAATTTCAATTATTAGTGAAGGAAATCACTCCGAGTTTTTTGGATGGCTACTTCCTGGATTTAGAAAATTAAGTGTATCTCGTTCGTTTTTTTCCTGGCTTAATCCCAAAAAAACTTATAATTTAGACACCAACACACACGGTGAAGAACGCCCTTTTGTTGTTACTGGCCAATACGAAAAGGTTTTGCCCATGAATATCTTACCTGTGGTTTTACTCAAGTCTATTTTAGCTCAAGACATTGAAAGAATGGAACAGTTGGGCATTTATGAGGTTTCTGAAGAGGATTTTGCATTATGTGAATTTGTTTGTACTTCTAAAATTGAAGTTCAAAGAATTATTTCAGATGGTTTAGAACTTATTAGAAAAGAAGGTTAATCTATATTTCAATTAAATTAAGGGTTTCAAAGTGAAAATAGTAAGAAAATTAGTTGATTCTGTAAAGCCAAATTTTAGTAAAGGAGCTAAGTTTGAAAAGCTACATTATTTCTTTGAGGCGTTCGAAACTTTTTTATTTGTTCCTGAAACAACCACAAAAAATGGAGTTCATGTAAGAGATGCAATGGATTTAAAGCGAACAATGCTAATAGTAATTATTGCAATGATTCCTTGTTTGTTGTTCGGAATTTGGAATACTGGCGTTCAACATTTCACAGCTTACGGCATTGAAAGCTCGTTTATTGAGAATTTTATTTTTGGGCTAAAAAAAGTTTTGCCCATAATTGTGGTATCGTATGTTGCTGGATTAAGCGTTGAATTTGCATTTTCAGCCATAAATAAGCACCCTATTAGTGAAGGTTATTTAGTTACTGGCTTATTGATTCCTCTAACGATGCCGGCTAGTGTACCGTTATGGATGGTTGCTTTAGGAGCAATCTTTTGTACCTTATTAGGGAAAGAAATTTTTGGAGGAACAGGCATGAACTTTATGAACCCAGCTCTTTTGGCTCGGGCATTTATGTTTTTTGCTTTTCCAGCTTATATGAGTGGAGATATTTGGACTGATTTAAGTCCTGAAGGTAGCCAATCTGTAGTAGATGCTTTTTCGGGTGCTACCAATTTGGTGAAGTTTGATAAAGACTATCATTTATTACCCTCTGCATATAATATGTTTATAGGCTATGAACAAGGTTCTATTGGGGAAACCAGTGTGTTAGCCTGTCTCATAGGGGCATTTATTTTAATTGTGACTGGAGTTGGCAGTTGGCGAATTATTGTTTCTGTTTTTTTAGGAGGATACTTAATTGGGTTATTGCTCAACTTTTTAGCCCCTGCCGATAATCTATTACATTCTATGCACACTCCGGCTCACTTACATTGGCTTATGGGAGGTTTCGCATTTGGTACTATTTTTATGGCCACCGACCCTGTCTCCGCTGCACAAACTGAAAAAGGAAAATTCATTTATGGATTTTTCATTGGGGTAATGATAGTTATCCTTAGAGTTTTCAATCCTGCTTATCCTGAAGCGGTAATGTTGGGGATATTACTTTTAAATGTTTTTGCTCCTATTATTGACTATTTTGTTATTGAACAACATATTAAATCAAGAATAAAAAATGCATAGTAACCGATACACATTTATTTATTCCATTTGTATATCTGTATTAACGGCCATAGTTTTGGTGGTAACATCAGTTTCTCTTAAGCCTCAACAAGATTTTAATATTGCTCTAGATACTAAATCAAATATTTTAAAATCTGTGTTAATAGAAAAAAGTGATCCCAAAGAAATAGAAGACATTTACGGAAAGGAGGTTACGGAATTGGTGGTAAATTCTAGAGGGGAGGTATTAAATGAACTGAAAGCTAAAGACATTTTATTAAAAGAAGAATTGGCAAAACCGCTCGAAAAAAGGAACTTACCTTTATATGTCCATAGCGAAGTAAATGGAAAAAAAAATTATGTTATTCCACTTCAAGGAGTAGGTCTTTGGGGGCCTATTTGGGGTTTTATAGCTATTGAATCTGACTTTAATACAGTAAAGGGTTCATTTTTTGACCATAAATCTGAAACCCCTGGCTTAGGAGCTGAAATTTCTGAAAAACTTTTTCAAAACCAGTTTGTAGGTAAGAAACTAAAAGATGCTTCCAATCGTTTTATTTCAGTCAGGGTGGTGAAAAAATCTGCGAAAGTAGATTTTACAACTGAAAACAGAGTGGATGGCATTTCTGGAGGAACTATAACTTCGGATGGCACAGACTTAATGATTAAAAACTGTATTGCTCCTTATTTAGTATATTTTGACAAACTAAAAACTAACAAATAAATGGAACAGATAGTAGAAAAAAAAGAAGGCCTATTCTCCAAAAAAAACATAGCTGTTATTAAAGATCCGCTGGATGAATCTAATCCTATAACGGTTCAAATATTGGGGGTTTGCTCTGCATTGGCGGTAACTGTTCAAGTGAAACCAGCCATTATTATGGCATTGGGAGTAACTTTAGTAACTGCTTTCTCTAACTTGGCCATATCATTGATACGAAAGTCAATTCCTAACCGAGTTAGAATTATAGTACAGCTAATAGTTGTGGCTACATTAGTAACTATTGTAGATCAATTACTGAAGGCTTATATGTTTGATGTAAGTAAGAAACTATCGGTTTTTGTAGGATTAATCATTACCAATTGTATCGTTATGGGTCGATTAGAAGCCTTTGCTTTTGCACAAAAACCTTGGCCTTCATTTTTAGATGGTATTGGCAATGGTCTTGGCTATGGAATAATATTGGTGGTAGTGGCTACTTTTAGAGAAGTATTAGGTAGCGGCAGTTTTCTAGGATTTAAAGTGGTTCCACAGTATTTATATGATCACGGATATGTTAACAATGGATTAATGATGCTTCCTCCTTCGGCATTGTTTATTATAGGTCTAATGATCTGGTGGCAAAGAAGCAGAAATAAGAAATTGTTAAATATATCTTAAAAATACCATGGAGAATCTTTTAGGAATATTTGTAAAATCCATATTTGTAGAAAATGCAATATTTGCTTTCTTTCTAGGAATGTGTTCTTATTTGGCGGTTTCAAAGAAAATTAAGACTGCCGCAGGCTTAGGAGTAGCGGTTATTTTTGTTATGGTGCTTACTACTCCTTTAAATTATTTGATATTAACTTTCATGTTGAAAAAAGGAGCATTGTCAGGCATTCATCCTTCATTAGCTACAGTAGACCTAACATTTTTAGGCTTTATATTATTTATTTCCACGATAGCTGGTGCAGTACAATTGGTAGAAATGGTGGTTGAAAAATTTGCTCCTGCATTATACAGTGCTTTAGGAATTTTTCTTCCTTTGATTACTGTCAATTGCTCAATACTTGGTGCTTCTTTATTTATGCAAGAAAGAGAGTATAATTTTTCAGAAACGTTGGTATTTTCAGTAGGTACAGGTATCGGGTTTTGTTTGGCTATCATTTTATTAGCCTCTATTAGGGAAAAATTAAGATATTCTAAAATTCCTGAGGGTCTTCAAGGCCTTGGTATAGCAATGATAATTACGGGATTGATGGCCATGGCTTTCTTAAGTTTTTCGGGTATAAAACTATAATTCTAGAAATATATGCTCCCTATTCTTTTAAGTAGTGTAGTTGTTTTTGTTGTAGTAGTTCTATTGTTTGTATACTTGATTTTACAAGCAAAAGATAAATTGCTCCCACAAAAAGATGTGAGTATCATCGTGAATGGGCAAAAAGATAATCCAATTGTAGTTAAACAGGGCGCTTCGTTGTTATCGGTTTTGGCCAGTCAAAATTTATTTTTAGCCTCTGCATGTGGTGGTGGTGGTACATGTGCAATGTGTAAATGTAACGTGCTTAGCGGGGGAGGAGATGTGTTGCCTACAGAGACCAATCACCTCAATAGAAAGCAGGTAGCTGAAAAAATGAGACTTGCCTGTCAAGTAAAAGTAAAAGAGGATATGGAAATAGAGATTCCTCATGAGGTTTTTGGAATTAAAAAATGGGAGTGTACCGTAACTTCCAATTACAACGTAGCTACTTTTATAAAGGAGTTTGAAGTGAAATTACCCGAAGGAGAAAAATTAGATTTTGAAGCAGGTGGATATATTCAAATAGATATTCCAGAAACTTCGATTAAATATAGTGATCTGGACATCACCGCACACCCAGCATATCACGATTCACCCACCAAGTTTAAAGCTGATTGGGATACTTTTAAACTTTGGTCTTTAAAAATGCTGAATCCAGAACCTATTTTTAGAGCCTATTCCATGGCAAATCACCCAGCTGAAGGCAATATTGTTAAGCTTACAGTGAGAATTGCCACGCCTCCTTTTGATAGGGCAAAAAACGATTGGATGGATGTTAACCCTGGTATAGCATCAAGTTACATGTTTGATTTAAAGCCCGGCGATAAAGTTACGGTTTCTGGCCCATATGGAGAATTTTTCATAAAAGAAACTGAAAAAGAAATGTTATATATTGGCGGAGGTGCGGGAATGGCACCTATGCGTTCGCATTTATTTCATTTGTTTCATACTTTGAAAACCAAAAGAAAAGTTACATTTTTTTATGGAGGAAGAACAAAAAAAGAGCTATTTTATATTGATGAATTTAGGGAAATAGAAAGACAATTTCCGAATTTCAGGTTTGTGGTTGCTTTAGATAATCCGCTACCTGAAGACAATTGGACTTTAAAAAAAGATATTGACGATAAAGAAGGAGATGGCTTCAAGGGCTTTGTTCACCATATAGTAATAGAAGAATTTTTGAAAAAACATAAAAATCCTGAAGATTTAGAGGTTTATTTCTGTGGCCCACCTATGATGAACCAGTCGGTTTTAAAAATGGCCGATGATTGGGGTATTCCCACAGAAAATGTGGCTTTTGACGATTTTGGCGGTTAATTTTTAAGCTATGAATAAAGTATTATTTTGTTTTATTGTTATTGGATTTATTTCTTGCAAATTCAAAGAAACTGAATATAAAACACTTGAAGGTAATGCCCAAGGAACTACTTTCAAAATTACTTATAAAGATACTTTCGAAAAAGAAGTTTCTGTAGAAATAGATAGTCTGTTTAAAATGATAGACAAAAGCATGTCCTTGTGGGATTCTACTTCTTTAATTTCAAAAATAAATAGCAACTCATTTTATACTTCTTTGGACCCTCATTTTTTAAAAGTGTTTGAGACTTCCATGTTGGTATATAAAAAATCGGATGGGTATTTTGATGTTAGCGTTGGCCCCCTAGTAAAAGCTTGGGGTTTTGGTATAAAAAAAGGATTGCCCATGCCTACTATTAAGCAAATTGATAGTTTAAAAAGTATTGTAGGTTCTGATAATATACAAATAATTGGAAAGGAAATGCACAAAAAAGATCCTAGAAATCAAATTGATTTTAATGCTATAGCTCAAGGATATACTGTAGATGTAATTTCCGGTTTCTTGGAGAAGAATGGCTGTATGGATTACTTGGTAGAAATAGGAGGGGAGCTTAGAGCCAAAGGCAAAAACAAAGAAGGCAAAGTGTGGAGAGTTGGAATAGAAAAACCACAAAACGAAAGGGCTTTAGAGGTTGTTGTGAACTTAGAAAATAAATCTTTAGCTACTTCGGGAAGCTATAGGAAGTTTTTTGAAAAAGACGGCAAAAAATATTCACATGCAATTGACCCAAAAAATGGGTATCCTGTAATGCACAATCTTTTAAGTATATCAGTTTTGGCAAATGATTGTATGACTGCTGATGCTTTTGCAACTGCTTTTCTAGTAATGGGTTTAGAAAAAGCAAAGAAGATTGCCGCGAAAGAAAAACTAGATTTTTTTGCTATTTATGATGAGAACGGAAAATCAAAAGTATTTTCGACTATGGGTTTTTCTAAAATTGTTTCAACAAGAGAATGATTTTTTATTTATCCTGATATTTGAGGTATTTTTAATCAAAAAAGTTATAAACAAGGTGGTTTTTTGAGTTTTCAGTTTGATTATTAAGCTCAATAGAAAAAAGGTTTATTTCTCTTCTTTGCAAACTTCTCCAGGTAAACGTCCACAAACTCCGCATATCACCCCTTCTTTATTTAGCATAGGATTATTACCCGCACAGGTGCCTTTAAAATGGCCATTTTTTATAAATATCAATCGCACGCTAAACAAAAAGAATGCGATTAGCATTAAAAGTATTGTAACAATAAGTAAAGGCACCATAATCAAAAACTTTAAATTCCTTTTTAAACATCACAAATAGCTACGCATCTTTTTAAAGAAGCCAACATGCCTTCTTTATCTTTTGCCGTTGGAATAAACTCTTGTCCTAGAAATCCTTTATATCCAGAGTCAATAATAGCTTTGATAATGGCAGGATAATAAATTTCTTGAGTCTCATCAATTTCTTTTCTACCTGGCATGCCACCAGTATGATAATGGCTAATATACTTTCCATATTTTCTCACGTTTCTAATGTGGTCGCCATGCATGCTCTGCATGTGAAAAATATCGTACAGCATTTTAAAATATTCTGAGTTCACCATTTCGCACAATGCAGCTCCCCATTCCATGGTGTCACACATATAATCAGGGTGGCTATCGCGAGAGCTCAGAAGTTCCATACTTAGTAAAACATTGTATTTTTGACAAGTAGGAATTAATTTTCGAATAACTTTTGCACAATTCATCATTCCTACCATATCACTCATTCCATTTCTATTTCCAGAAAAACAGATTAGATTAGTGATGCCATTTTCCGCTGCCAATGGAATAAGTTTTTCATATAGGACTATTAATTCCTCGTGATTTTTAGGATTATTAAAAAAATTATTAAGACCCATTCCTTTCGGCCATTCACCCCAGCCAATTCCTGCAGTTAATCCATATTTTTTCAAAATTGGCCAATCTGCTGGGCCTGTGAGTTCTATAGAGGCCATTCCGATGTCTTTAACTCCTTGGCATAGTTCCTCGAAAGGAATGGAGCTGTAGCACCATCTACAAACTGAATGTTTAATATTGTTTTTTAAAGGGAAGTTATGCGTATTAGAAGCGAACGTAATGCCAGAAACGGAGCTTGCCGCGACTGTACCAATTGCTTTTAAAGCCATTCTTCTTGAAGTTCTTGCTTTCATAAAGGATATTAAGATTGAAATTTAATCCAATTTTAATTATAAATTATTGAGCAAACAAGTTAAACTAAAAAAACTATCGGTTTACAATCATAAAAATAAATTATTTTAAGGATGGTAATTAAATTCAATTTAAATTTGATTGTAATTGTTTATTGAATTTGAAGCAATCAATAGTGTAATTAAAAAATACCAATTGAATTATGACCTTAATCATTTTTAAATTAATTTTGAACTGTCATTTTTGTTAAAATATTTAAACTGGAAATTTTATGGATACCAATTCTATAGATTATTTAATTGATGAAAGTAAAGTATATCAGCTAGTAACCGAGCGATTAGAAGTAATTGATCCTTCTACTTCCGATTTATATGCTAGATTTAATATGGAAGCGGAATTGATGGAGTTAATATTAGAACTTTATCAACATGAAGTTCAAGATATTCCTTATCAAAAGTTGGAGAAATTTTCTATCGAACAAATTGTATCCTATTTACAGGCCTCTCATAAATTGTATCTTTCTAAAAAATTACCTGAGATAGAACAGACAATGGCTCATATATTTAATAAATATGGACAGACTCACCAGCTTTTAACTAGTTTGACTGTATTTTTTAATGATTATAAAAATAGGCTTGTTTCTCATATTAGAATGGAAGAAAAAGACTTTTTTCCATTTATTAAGAAATTAGTTGGTGCTTTCTCAAATCAAGACAACGAAAAGGAGATTTTAGATTTGTTAAATAGTCAGTCTTTGGCCTCATTCGATGATAATCACGACCCAATTGAAGATGATTTAAAACAAGTAGCTGAATTAATTCATCGCTTTTCAGAAAACCAGGAGACACCACTGCCTTATCGTGTTTTTTTAAATCAAGTTGATATGTTTGAGATGGAATTAAGAAAACATGCCATAATTGAAGATCACATGTTAGTGCCCATGGCGAAGGAATTAGAACGGAAATTAAAACTAAGAGTAGGTTTTCAGAATTGATTTTTTTTAAATAGAATCATGTAAGTATTTTAGCTAAAAAAGATATTTTTATTAGCTTGGTTTTTACATTAGGAGGCTTTCATTCGTATTTTTAGTTCACATACTGCTTTTCCTATTCTTTTGCCGTTTTTCAATCCTTCATCATTAGACATTCTGTAATGAATACCCCCATACAGCCTAGAAAGAGCAGCTTCTTGAGCAAATTCTAAAAAAGAATCATAAGACCTTGGCTTTAAGCCTCTTTCTTTATGAGAATAATCTGTGAAATTATAATTGTATCCAAACATATCTGATAATACCATTGCTATAGCACCTGAAACGGTACCATGACCTGAGGTGTATTCGGGGAATGGGGGATTATCTAAGAATGATTTCCAATTAGGGTCTATAGTGGTTTGAATAAAACTTATTGGCCTAAGTATATTATGCATGTATTTACATTTCCAACAAGAAATAAATGCATCATAAGCCGCAATCCCAATCCTACAATATAATTCAGCTGTTTTGTCTAGTTTTAAGTTCTCTTTTTTTATTAATTGAGTAGCTATTGATACACCATGACCAGGAGGAGTAAATGTTTTTACAGGATCGTCTGACCAAAAAAGTGCAATATCTTTTTGCTCCTGCGATAGATTTTTACCCACACTATATACTTCTAATGCTTGAACAAACATAACAGAAGAGTTACCTATTTCACATTTTGGAGGTATTGGTAATTCAAAATCTGAATTTCCTTTTATAAATGTTCTATTTTTTCCCCAATACGGCTGAAGTGGAATTTGATTGCCGACGGGCACCCACATACAAGAACCAGTTTGGCCTTTATAAGATTTAGGAAAATTGTTTTTCTCAGCATCATGACCTCCGTCAGTTTTTGAAAACAAATAGATTGCTTTTGCCAATTCTTCGCCGTATTTAACAGATTTTTTAAATATTTTTTCTGAAGTTAAAATTTTTAATCTTTGATTAATAGCTGCTTTCAATTGGTCAATTTTTGGAATATTTTCTTTGTAGTTTGAAGCATAAATGGCTAAGGCAATACTTGCTTGAGCTGCATTAGCTACTACTTCCCACTGATATTCTTGCTTTGGCTCAGGCAGAGGTAGTTTATCTAATTCTTGAACGATACCTACCAAAGAACGGTTTTGTGGCATGCCATGTACCAATGACTCATATAAAGTTAAACCAGTATATCCCAATGCACGAGCCACCACTGGAGGAGTGAACCCTGGAGTTTCAGGAATTATTTTTAGTTGTAAATCAAACCACTGAGTGGCGACATCATTAGATAATTTATCTACAGATTGCTGAGCCTTTGCAACATTTAAGAAAATGACACATGCAAGAACTGATAATATTTTAAATAAATTGATTTTCAATTTTTTTTTGGAATGTCAAAAAGTATTAATTTATTTTTTGAAATTTAAAGCTAATATATTTTTTCCAATAATTTTTCCACTTTCATATCCTTTTTTGCATGAAAAGGCATAATGAATTCCACCATAAACTCTTGAATTCGAGGTCTCTTGTCCATAGTCTTCGAGGCTTTTGAATTTCCTATTTGGTAAAATTGGATTATATGTATTATCCTCAAAATTTACAGATTTCCCAAAAAAGCTTTCAAGTATTTCTACAGTAGCTCCCGCTGAAGTTGAGTGACCAGATGCATAGTCAGGAAATGGTGGATTACTTAAAAAAGGTTGCCACGACTTGTCAATTGTTTGATTAATATAAGTACTAGGACTCATTAAAAAATAGTTATATTTTGCTCTCCAACACGATATAAAAGCATCATTTAAACTAAGCCCAATTTTGACAAATACTTCCGCCACTTTATCTAGTTTTGCTTTATCTGTAACTAGTAGAATTTTGGCCACATTAAAATTATGCCCTGGAGGAGTGATGCTACCTGTTCCATCTGCAAAAAATGAAGCTATGGCTTTCTGTTCTGCTGTTAGATTTTTTGAAAGCTCATAGACACTTTTTCCCTGCTGAAAAAAGTCTGAATTTTTTTCAAATGAAAATGTAATCGGGGCAGGGATTATTTCATTTGAGTTTGCTTTAATCATTGTTCTATTCTTTCCCCAGAAAGGCAATAATGGAATTAATTGGTTGCTTGTTGGTTTCCAAAAACCAATACCAGAAGGTAAAGCATAATTTGAAGGGAAATTGCTGGTATTTCCATTTACTCCACCATCAATTTTAGCATATTCATTAATAGCCGAGGCTATAGTTGCACCAAATCTTATGGATCTTTCTACCACTTCATCAGAGGTTCCAATTTTAAATTTGGTTTCGTAAAATTTTCTTACGGAGTCAATTGCGAGTTGATTTTTGTCGCTTGTAGTTAAATAGAGTTCTTTCAATAAAGTATATTGAGAAGTACTTGCAACTAAGGCCCAATTGTACTCTTTCGTACTATCGGGTGCTGGCAATGCAGAAAGGTCATTTAATTGACCAACCAGCGATTTATATCCAGACATGCCATAAACTACGCTTTCATACAATGCAAGTGAAGTATAGCCTAAAGACCTAGCTGCTACTGGTGGGGTAAAGCCAGGAGTAGATTTTATCAAAAGAAAATGAAGATTAAGCCAATTTACCACAAAGTCGCTTTCATAACTAGAAACAGGCTTTGAAATTTGTTTTTTCACTTGAGGAATAACTACATCATCTTTATTTTTTTTGCAAGAAGTAAAGGAAGTTATAGAAAAAACAATTGAAATTAGAAGAATAAGGTATTTTTTCATTTTCAAATAGTATTTGTCCTAATGAGTTAATAAAAAGGATTATTAGGAATTAAAATTTCTTCGCTAATTTGATAAAAGCTAAAATTTTAAATTTTATTTGTAATTTTTTTAATTACTATTTAAAATAGTCAAAAAGCTTGCCAAAATAAGAAGATAGCGTTTAAAAGCTTTATTTTTAATATAATTTGGAAGATAATTATTTTTTACTGGCATCCGAGAAAAAATAAAAACAAAACAAATTCCTTTGATCACAAAATCGGTACGCCTAATCGTGACCATTTTAAAAATTTGAAATGGAGAATTTTTATCATATCTTAAATAGCTAATTATCAAATTTTAAAGGGGAACGCCCTTTAGGTTTATTCGATTCGGCGTACCGATTTGTAAATGTTTTTTGGCTTGAGTCCGACCGTTCGGCTTTTTTTCGATTGGACCGGCAAACAGGCGGTGCGTCGAAACGCAAAAGTAAGGCCGTCCGCAGGACACACAAAGTATAAAAATTAGCGGGTCTTTTTTGAAAACCAGAAAAATGGTCCCGATTCGGCGACCCGATTGAAAAGTCATTTGATAAGGGTTTTTGTACAATTTGAAAATTAGTCGGATGCCAGTAATTATTTTTTTTAAAATATTTTAAAATATTTCTTTGAAATTGAATAATTTTTTCTATAAATTCGGTGAATATTCTTAAACCTAAATTTATTTTTTATGGCAACTACAGTTAAAACTTTACTGAATCGTAAAAATATAAAGGAGATTATATCAATAAGACCCGATGCTACAGTATTTGAAGCATTAGTAATAATGGCAGAAAAAAATATCGGCGCATTATTGGTAATGGATGGCGATAAATTGGTAGGAATTTTTTCTGAAAGAGATTATGCTAGGAAGGGAATCATTAAGGAAAGAAAAGCAAAATCTACCATTATGTTGGATGTAATGACAGCAAATGTTTTTACTGTTAGTTCAGACAATGACATTGTGGACTGTATGGAAATAATGAGTTCTAATAAATTTAGGCATTTGCCAGTAATAGATGGAGAAAAAGTAATTGGAATATTAAGTGTGGGAGATATAGTTACAGTAATGATTTTGGAACAGAAATCGCATATAAGCTTTTTAGAAAACTATATTTCTAGCTAAAAAATCTTAATTCAGCTTTAAAAGGTTTAGAAATTTTATTTCTAAACCTTTTTTGTCATGAATGCTTTTGTATTTCTTTTGGTGGAAATAGCAGTGAGACTCCAATGCTTAAACTTAAAATTAATAGTATAATAATAAGCGAGTGTATGTTAGTAAAGCCCATATCTTCTAACCAATTATGTGCTAACATTTTTACTCCAATAAAAGTCAGCAACACACCTAGGCCATATTTAAGATAAGAAAACATGTTAATAATATTTACCAAAAAGAAAAACATGGAGCGTAACCCCATTATAGCAAAAACATTAGAAAAGAAAACAATATAGGGGTCTTTTGTTATGGAGAATATCGCTGGAATGGAATCTACTGCAAAAATAACATCTGTGAAAGCTATGACAATAATAACTACAAAAAGGGGTGTTATAAAAAGTTTGTTTCCTCTATATTTGTTTTTTACAAAGAAATTATCGGCCACAAATTTTTCATAAACATTGAAATAGCGAGAAGTGATTTTTACGGCAATATGATTTTTTGTGTCTATTGATTCTTCCCCTTCTTTTGAAAATAATATACTAAAACCAGTATACACTAAAAATGCTCCAAAAAGATATAATACCCACTCAAATTGTTGAATGAGAGCCGCACCTAAAAAAATAAAAACAAATCTTAGGATAATAGAACCCAAGATACCCCAAACTAAGACTTTCTTGTAATTATTTTGTCGAACACCAAAAGAATTAAATATTAGGATAAAAACAAAAATATTATCTATGGAAAGTGAATACTCAACAAGGTAACCGGTTAAATATTCCAAAGCCATATTGTTTTGAAATTTGCTAAGGTTACTTGTAAAATCGTCACTAAAAGAAAGCGTTTTGTAATAAGAAGTTTTTACAATTTGAAGACGGTCGGCATCACTTACGTCATGTATCAGATATCCGTAGTTTCTTAGGAAAAAGTAGAACCCTATTGCTAGTGAAACCCAAACTGCACTCCAAAGACCCGCTTCTTTAAATTTAACGATATGGCTTTTTTTGTTACTAAAAATACCTAAGTCTAGTAACATTACAAAAATAACAAAAATAGCAAATCCAAGAAAAAATAGTACTTCGTTTGAGAAACTCATTAAAAGGGTATTAAATTAGAATCAAATACAAAATTGCACCAAAAAACCAAGAAATGAAACGAAAATAGCTTTTAAAATCCCATACACTTATTAATTATCTATTTATTGAAATAAAATATTTTGATAATAATGGTTTGAATTCAATTGGTTTTTAAATGAAAGAATTATTGATATTTTAAAGTGTAAATGGGGTGAATATTATATTGTTAAGTATTTAGAAATTTTAAAATATCTCGATTTGATGTCTAAATAGCAATCCCTCAATTCCTTCTCTAGAAAATTTGGCTTTATTAATTCGATTAGTAACAGGGTCGATAGTATAGTTTTTTGCAGTTCTAAAGTCCGATTTTTCTAATATAGTATTTTCAAAGATAGCTCCCAAAAGGTCAGATTTTTCAAAATTTGCATTTGTTAAGTTAGCATCTACGAAATCATTTTCCGAAAGATTGCAATTTTTAAAAGAAGTATTTTTTAGGTTCAGTTTAAAAAAAGAACTCAAATGAAGATTACAGTCTTCAAAATTCATTTCTAATAAAAACTGGTTACAATGATTAAATTGAATTCCAATCATTTTGCAATCTTTGAAAGTAACCTCTTTAAAACTTGTATTGGTGACGTTTGACATACTAAGATCACATTGATCGAAACTACATTCGGTAAAAATATTCATACTTATGTCTGCTTCACTAAATACACAATTTAAGAATTGGCACATTTCATATTCTGCTCTTTGAAGTTTTTCTTCTTTAAAATTTTTATTTTTGAATACCAGGTTTTCTAGAATTGCTAAAGCCATAAAAAGTAGTTATTTAGCGAAATTAACTATTTGTCAAAGATTATAAAAATGGCAATAAAAAAAGCTGATGCATCTGATCGGCTTTTTAATTTTTTTATCATAGTACCTTAAATTATTTTTTTTCATTCTTTTTCATTAAAACTTACACGATTTTTCATCATTTTCGACAAAATAAGATTTGTGATTTTTCGCTTTTTTATTCATACAGCCTTTAAGGTTAAGTAATTGTATTTCTTTAAAATCTATGGGATGGCTTTCGGCTTGTAAAGCTATATAACCTTCTTTTAATGCACTCCCATTTTTTAATTCCCAATATTTTGCTGCCTCGTCCGACAATCCCCATTTTTTCCAATCGAAGTTCTTGGTCGTACCTTCCCCAATTTTGGGTTTTTGATAAGTAAGCACAGTATCCCCATTAATTATTTGATGAATTATTGAATCACCTAAAACCACAAGTTTTGCCTTTATCCATTGGTCTCCATCATAAGTTTTTGAATGAGAATCTATACAATGTTCCATTCTGACTGAATTGTTGATATAAACATGCGTGCCAGGAGTGCACAAATTAGCAGTATGCCTTACCCCTTTTCCTAGACCACCCAGTAGCTGCATTTCCAATGAAACCGGAAAGTCTTGGTCAAAACTTAAACTTGTAGCAGATTGAGAGTGAAACATCACGCCACTATTTCGTACATTCCATGAAGCCCCACCCGGAGTTTGATTTCCAGTAAAACGGTATTCATAAGTTAATATATAATGAGAAAAAGGAGTTTTGTAATAGAGATGTCCGTATTTATTTTCAAAGGTTTTGTATTCTTCATAGGAAACTTTTAGCATACCATTTTGGACTTTAAATGTATTTTTATAATTGTTGTTTACATCATGACCTGAAATCTTTATATCCCAACCGTTCAGGTTTTTTCCATTAAAGATTGGTTGCCAATCACTTGTTTTTTGTCCAATTGCTATGTTAATATATGCAAGGAAAATAAAAATTGTCTTCATTGTTTTTTTGTATTTAAACAAAGCTACACAAATTATAGAAGGGGTAAATTGAATAGAGAGTATTTTTGAAAAGATAAATTTTTACGAAAATAAAAAACAAAGAATGTTAAAGATTTAAACTCTTTTCATGGTTGTTTAAAATTTGTTTACAAACATGATTTTTTTTAGAATTTGTTACCAAAAATTTAAGTTTTCCTTTTCCAAATGTAAAATTTTAAATTTGGTCATGCCGCTCAAAATACTTACCAAAAGGGTTTTTTGTATTATAAGTTAAATAGTTTACAATTTTCACCTTACAACTAATGGAAATAAATTTAGTTAAATAACACAAATAAATAGAAAATAAAGATTGGAAAAAGGATACTATTCTTTAAAATCCAAAGTTTAAACTTGGAATTTGTATTACTTGTAAAGCATAAATTTTTGAACTATATTCTTCAATTACTATTGAGATTATCTAAAGCTAAAAAAAGCCAATTTGTTTTTCAACAAATCAGCCTTTTATTTTCAGAATTTAGATTTATGGTTATTTGCTTTTTGATACTCTAAATGGAACACATATTTCTGGTGGACATGGGCAAGAATCTTGTACAATAATTGGGCAGCAATCACCAAATAAACAGGCGTTTCCATTTGTTATTACCGTATAATTTCCAGCTACATTTGCAGTATAAGTTGATGAAATTGCCCCTATTATATCTACACCATTTAATTGCCATTGGTAGGTAGTAAAAGCACCAGAACTACTTAACACAACAGACTCATTTTTTGTGGTACAAATTAAAATTGGAACCGAAACCTTGACTGTTGCAAAATCATCTTCTAAGGTATTTTTATCCCCAGCTTTAGAATCCACATCATTGTAATTTGAACTGATGATCCATAAAGAATTGCTATTATACCCCCCTGCACTTGTTAAAATTACCGCTACGATTGTAATCGTATCTTTTCCATTTTTAGATAGATTTACATTTGACCAAATCCCCGTATTGGAATTGTAAACGCCATCTGAAACTGAAGCTGAAATAAATTTAAAATTGGTACTTAAACTATCTTTTAGAGAAACCATGCTGGTAACAGCCAAGGTGTCATTTCTTTGAATCACCATTTGAAAAACTACTGTGTCGCCTATTGCTCTAGCACAATTTCCGTCAGATAATCCAGTAATGCTCAAATCAATAAATGGTATTTTTACAAGCGTGGAGTCGTTTGGCCCGGGTTCATTTGGATTTATATTGTCTGAAATGTCGTTTACAATTAGGTTCATTGGGTCGGTTCCATAAGCCGTTGCACTATTGGTTACGTATCTCCTTTCAATATCAGTAGCTTTTAAATAATATCTAGCTACAGCAATTCCAGTTTCATTTGGAGCCAAAGTACTTGGTGAAATTACAATATCATTATTTGAAATTAAAATATCAACTAGTTTAACATTGGTTAAAATGCTATTCCCTGTATTTAATACTACAAAAGAGTAATTAATATAGTCTCCCACTTTTCCAGTTCCTACTAAATTACCATCTTTTATTAGCTGAATTCTTGAATCGAATAAATTAAAACCAGCATCCACAAAATTGTTATTTCTCGCTTTATTTAAAATTGGTAAAGTAGTATTTATGTACATTAAATCGGTTACCCCTGTCAAAGGATCAGGGTCTGAATCAATGGAATTGTCTGTTCCGAAATTTTTGGAATTTGAATTCATTTGAGTTGGTTTTACAAAATGAGCTTTGTAATTTCCATTTACTAATGTATCAAAGACATAGTTTCCATTCATGTCTGAAATAGTAGAATCAATTTTGACTAAAGCATTATTTAAAAGATAAATTTTTACATTTGAAATCCTTAAATCTCCTAGTGTTTGGGTATTGCTAAAGTCTACATCATTAAATACTTTACCACTTATTGAGCCATAAGGCATAAATCCAGCATCAGAATTAGCATTACTTCTAAGAATATCATTTAATGGTTTTGAAACATCAATTGGTATTGGGTTTATCCAGCCCAAAGTATTAGCATCGCTATCTAGATTATCTAAGCCAATATTTTGTTTAGAAATTAAAGAACCAAGAGGGATGGCAAATTTTAATTTATAAGTTCCCGAAAATAAGGTATCAAATGAATATTTTCCGTTGCTATCTGTTAAAGTACTGTCAAGAAGACTATTGGTAATGCTGTCGTATAAATATACTTTCGTTAGTCCAATATGGCTTTCCAAATTATTTTGAATACCATCGTCATTATTGTCGTCCCAAGCCAGCCCGCTAATGCTACCATATTGAGCTTCTAAAACCGTTGTAGTAGCTACAGATTGGCATCCATTTAGACGAGTAACAGTGACTGTATAAGTGCCTGGTAAAGATATACTTACTGAGTCGTTTGTGCCTAAGCCATTTGACCATAAATAAGTTCCTCCTCCATTAGCTATCCTTAATACATTCCTTTTTAAAATACTGATAGTGTCTGTTTTACTTATAGAAGCTGTTGGCACTAAAATATCCTGTAAGACTTGACTTGTAGTTGTTGCTGTACAACCATTTAGACCAGTCACAGTTACCGTATAGGTTCCAGGCATAATAATATTTGCTGTGGCTAAATTGCCCAGCCCATGTGACCATACATAAGAAACTCCTCCTGCTGCTGTTCTTAAAACGGTAGTTTTGGCACAAGTTAATGTGTCTTTTTCTGTAACCGAAGGAATCGGTAAAACAGTATCCACCATTACTACGACAGTATCTATGGCAGTACAACCACTGGCCAAATATGTTTTCAATACCACATATGAAGTACTTAAAGTAGGGTTTGCTACAGGATTAGAAATAGTTGCATTACTTAAACCAAGAGCGGGTGTCCAAAGGTATGAATTGAGAATATTATTAGGCTCACCAATATTTTTACCAGTGGGATTAAGAATACAATTTTTTGTAAGATCTTGACCTGCCACTGCGACTGGTACTGTGGTTTCAACACTGATAATAATAGAATCAATAGCTGTAAAGCCATTTAAAGTATTTGTTTTTGTAACAAAATACTTGGTGCTTACTAGTGGGTTCGCAATTGGATTTGAAACATTTGTGGCACTTAATCCAATACTCGGAGTCCAAAAATAAGTATGTTGTGCCTGCGGTGTTTCTCCTATTTGGCGGCCAGTAGCATTTACCAAACAAGTTTTTAAGAAATTGTTTCCTGCTTCTACAATTGGAACATTGCTGTCAACTAAAGCTGTAACTTCGTCTTGGTCGTCTTCCCCAGGATTATCGTTATTTGGTGTGCTATTTGGATCAAATTGATCCACTGCTTTTACTTGAACAACATTCCTGTAAGTTACTCCAGGTAAAGGAGGTAAAACAGTAGCTTGGTAAGTTAAAGTCATAAAACTTCCAGAAACTAAGTGAGGAATATTCCAATTTAATGTATCATTTAATAGAGCTCCAGAATTACTAATAGATGAAATATTTCCATATCCTTTTGGTATTACATCTTCAATTACTACATTCTTAGCAGAATCTGGACCAGCATTGTTTAATGTAATAGTAAAAGTTACAAGCTCTCCTACAATAGGTGTTGGGTTACTTATTGCTTTTGTCAAGCTTAAATTGGCAATTTGAGGTACAGTAGTAATAGAACTTTGATCATCCTCTGTTGGGTTATCATTGCTTGGCGTACTGTTAGGGTCGTATTGGTCAGAGCCAGTTACTTGGGTAGTGTTTGTATAATTAATTCCTACCAAAGGAGCTTTAACTTTAACTTTATAGGTTAAAACCAAAGATGATCCATTTGGAATTGATAAATTACTCCATTCTAATACATTACCTATGGCAATGCCCCCATTACTAATATTTGAGATATTTGAATATCCATTTGGAGTAATATCTTCTATATTTACATTAGTTGCATTTTTAGGCCCTGAATTGTTTAATGTTAGGCTAAAGGTAATAGTATCGCCAACATTTGGTTTAGAATTGCTTACCGATTTAATCAAACTCAGATTCGCAACATTTGGCACAGTGGCTATTTGAGCTTGATCGTCTTCTCCTATAATATTATTTCCAGGGGTACTATTTGGGTCATATTGGTCTTCAGCCATAATCTGAGCAACATTAGTAAAATTAATTCCCAGACTTGGATTATTTACCTTAGCTTGATAGGTCATAGATTGTGAACTTCCATTCGTTAAATTTAAAATGGTCCATTCCAAATTATTCCCAACAAGAGTTCCCGAATTACTCACATTTGAAATGTTTGTATAACCACTCGGTATGACATCTTGAATCAAGATATTGGTTGCCGCATCCGGTCCTGTATTTTGTATTGTAACTGTAAATGTCACTATTTCACCAGGGTTTGGAGTTTGATTATTTACTTGCTTTGTAAGATTTAAATTTGCTTGTTCAGGAATTGCCGTTACTTCTGACTGATCGTCTTCTGTACTAATATTATTATTTGGAGTACTATTTGGGTCATGTTGGTCAACTTTTGTAATTTGAGCAATATTTTTGAAGATTATTCCGATTCCAGGCTTTTCAACTTTAGCCTTGTATGTTAAAAATACGTCTCCTCCATTTGCAAGTGAGGCAATATTCCAATTTAATTTATTGGCTGTCAGAATACCGCCATTATCAATATTAGAAATAGTTGAATATCCATTTGGAATAGAATCTCTGATTGAGATATTGGTTGCGATATTTGGCCCATTATTACGAATTTTTATAGTAAAAGTTACAATATCTCCACTTAATGGGTTCAAGTCATTTATTTGTTTAGTCAAATTTAAATTTGAAACCTGAGGAACAAGTGTTATTTGAGACTGATCGTCTTCTAATGGGTTGTTGTTGTTTGGCGTACTATTTGGGTCAAACTCGTCCACTTTTGTAACCTGCACAGTATTCGTAAACGATACACCAACATTTGGCTTTTGAACAATTGCGTTATAGGTAAATGTTAGATTTCCCCCGTTTGCAAGATTCACGATATTCCAAGTAATAGTATTGCCCACTAAAGTACCAGAATTGCTTATATTAGAAATTCCGCTTAATCCGTTTGGAACTACGTCTTTAATTTCAATATTATTGGCTGTTTGAGGCCCAGTATTGTTTAAGGTAATTGTAAAAGTAACCTCTTCGCCTACTTGTGGAATTAGCTTATTCACTAATTTATTCAAGGACAAATTGGCTCTTTTTGGAACAGCTGTTACCGAATCTTGGTCGTCTTCTGAGGCATTATTATTATTTGGAACACTATTCGGGTCAAATTGGTCAGAAGATTTAATCTGAGCTATATTGGTGAAACTTGTTCCTAAAATAGGAGCATTTACTTTTGCTTGATACGTGAATATTAAATTTGCTCCATTTGCTATGGTTAGGCCATTCCAATTGATTACACTTCCACTTAAGATACCCGAATTACTAATGTTTGTAACATTTGAATACCCATTTGGTATGCTGTCTTTAACTGCAACATTGGTGGCAGTATTAGGGCCAGAATTATTAATAGTAATTGTAAAAGTCACAATTTCTCCAACATTAGGAGTCAAGTTATTTATTTGTTTTGTTAAACTCAAATTAGCACCCTGTAGCAATGCCGTAACTTGCGCTTGGTCGTCTTCGGAAGGATTATTGTTATTTGGTGTGCTGTCCATATCCCATTGGTCAGAAGCCGCTACTTGGGCAATATTAGTAGTAAGAATTCCTAGACCAGGGCTAAGAACTATTGCAGTATAGGTAAAAATTTGATTGGCAGAAGTATCTAAATTTGCTAGACTCCATGTTATCGTATTTCCAACCAATACCCCACCATTGCTTATATTGGAAATAGTATTAAAGCCATTTGCCACTATATTTTTCACGATTACATTTGTTGCAGGATCTGGTCCATCATTCTGAAGTGTTACAGTAAAAGCAACCTCTTGACCTACGTTTGGAAGAATGTTGCTAATTTGATTTATTAAACTCAAGTCGGAAGAAAGGGGTAGAGCCGAAACACTAGCTTGATCATCCTCTGAAGCTTGATTGTTATTTGGGGTCGAGTCTAAATCTTGCTCAGTTGCTGCAGTTACCTGAGCAACTGTAGTATAATTTGTGCCCACCAAAGGAGGCAATACAACCGCTTTATAAGTTAATAATTGATTAGTGCCATTTAATACATTTGCTAAATTCCATGTTATTGTATTTCCAAGCAATGTGCCTCCATTGCTAATATTAGAAATCGTTGTGTAACCATTAGGAATAACATTTTGTATTTGAATATTTGTAGCTGGACTAAGATTGGCATTTGCCAAATCAATTGTAAAGGTTACCACATCACCAACATTTGGTCTTGGTTTGCTAATTTGATTAATTAGTGATAAATCTATGATGGAGGTAGGCATAGTAGCTGCACTACTCTGATTGTTTAATATATTTAATTCTGGTTGATCTCCTGCTACCGAGGCCGTATTTAGGTAGCCTCCTGGAGCAATTACTTTAGCGGATATCTGAATAGTTTCTAATGCTCCGTTAGAAAGATTTCCAATATTCCAAATTGAATTTATCCAAGTACCTCTTGAAGCTGTAACTCCCATTAATTCATATCCTGCTGGAAGCACATCTGTAACCAAAACATTTGTTGCATTAGTAGGTCCAAAATTTGTTGCTTTAACTGTAAAAATTACTGTGTCACCAACATTTGGATTCAAAATATTAACTGTTTTTAAAACTTCCAAATCGGTTACGGCTAATCCAAAGTTATTACTACAAGATCCTTGCCCAGTAGTAGTGAAAGAAGCAGTGTAATGGCCTGTAGGTGAAGGGCTTGGGTTAGTGAGTGAATATCCATCAGGAATTGGTTGTGCCAACTGTACTAAATATTTGCTTGCTATTGGCATTAAATAATCTATTTTAATATTATCAAAATAGATCAAATCGCCAGGAACCATTAACGAACTTCCTGAACTTACAAATCGAATTGTAGTAGTTGGCGAAATATAGCTACTGATATCCGTAGAGAACGATCCATTCTGGTTGCCATCAGCACCAGTAAACCTTTTCAGTAGAGTCCAGTTAGAAGGCGATGAACTAGTTGCAATCTCAAGATCTACATAGTCATTTACTTGTAAATCTAAATTTTGTTCATTAAAGTCAAAAGAAATATTAGCAGATATAGCATTTGTTAGATTAGCAGTTCTGAAAGCTCCACTTACCACATTTGCGTCTGATTGTATTCTTAAACCAAATGTATTAGAAATTTGGATATTATTTTGAGAAAAAGTTCCTAAGTCTCCAATTTTTGTCCAGTTTGTAGTCCAACTTGAAGTTCCATTACTTTGATTCGATACAGCACTAAAATTAAACTGATCTAAGTAATTTAAACCGTTAGTAGGTGGATTAATTATGAAAGAAAAATACCCATTTGAATTGGTAAGTCTAGAATCAATAATTGGTTCTCCTACATTTATTATTCCATTGTTATTTAGGTCAGATATTAAATTGACGGGAGTATAGATAAGTCCATTTTCTCCAACACTAAATATGCCATTATTGTTGTTGTCAATATAAACAGAACCACTAATTTCATTGATAAGAGGACTTGATGCACAAGAAATTGTTATTATTACTAGACCAATATCACAGAGTGTTGGGTCTTCCATGCTGCAAACTCTGTATTCAAAGCTATCAGTTCCGGTATAACCTTGATTTGGCGTATATTTTATGGTGCCATTTGCGTTTACACTTACTGTTCCTTTTGTAGGAGTAATTGCAACTCCAGAAAATGAAACTTTAGTGGTATCAGGTTTGCCGAGAATATCATTTCGTAAAACATTGATGTTAATAAATTTATCTACAGAGGTAAATGCATTATCATCACTTGCTTGCAATTGAGGCAATACACCTAAGAAATTATCTTTATCACAAATACCGAGTACAGTAAAAGAAGCTGTTTGTGTTTTAAGAATAGCAGGTAAATAATTTCCATTTGTGTTTGCTGTGTTAACTTTTGCAATATAACATACAGGCGGATTTTTGAAAAATGACAATTCGACATTGTCAATCCAGTAGAAATCATCGGTCGATACTGATCCATTCGTGATAAACTGAAGTGTATTTATTCCGTTTGCATTGTAAGCTGTGATGGGTAAGTAAACATTGGTGTAGTTTAAATCAGTACCTATGGCTAGTCCATCGTTTAAAGTAAAAACCGTGGTACCATTTATCAATACATTTACTCCTTCACCTTGTCTATCCAATCCTTCTCTACGGTAACTAAACTTCAAGACAGCACTTAGGGTATTGTTGAAAGATAATGCTCTATTAATGCCATTTAGTCCACCAGAAAGTCGTATTGCATTTCCCATTCCACCAATAGAAGGGTCATTTTTTATTTGAACATCTCCTGTATTTATCACATTGTCATCACCTACTTCCGTCCAATTGTTATTCCAATTTAAACCTCCATCATTTCCTGTAAAACTTGCAATAGGATCGAAATCATCTTTAGCATTATTTCCATCTATGGTACTAAAAGAATATTTGCCAGAAATGTCAGAAACGGTTGATTGTGTAATTCCTTCTCCAATATCAACAATTCCATTACAATTTGCATCGATATATAAATCAACGCTTACCCCTGCTGCACCAATTTCGCCATCATATAATCCATTATCTGGTAAAGCTTCTACGAAAACTTTTCCCCTAAATAAATTCTCATTGGAGTTGGCTATACAAGTTGAAACTCTAACTTTAACTAATGCCACGTCACAAATGCCAGGATATTCTACAGAACAAATGCGGTATTCAAAAGTATCAGTTCCTTGAAATCCATTGTTTGGTGTATAAGTGACAGTTCCATTAATATTTTTTAATACAATTCCGTTGCTTGGTTGTAAAAGTCCAATCGTACTTAGCGAAGCTGGGTTAGGAGTACATAAAAATCCAAAATCATTATTTTGAATTTCAATAACTACAGGAGTATTTGGTTCTGTATCAGAAATGTCATCATTAGCAATAATTAATTGTTGTAAGCATCTAGGCTCCAACACATAGCCTACGTCCATGGCAGGTGTTCCGCCAGGAGCTCCATTTGGGTTTTGCCCCCATATAGCGGCTATTTTAGTTCCATCACAGGTAAAAACTGCAAGGCCAGACTGGTCTTTGTCAGGATCAAGGATTTTATAAGACTGCAGGGCATAAATGGGAACCGCTATGTCATAAGGCATGCCACAAGGACTAGTGGTTGCGGTTTTTGAACTAAGATTTCCATCATATTTAACATATAAGGTGGTGGCAGTAGGAGCTGTAACCCAAACGGGGTTATAATTTCCAGATAAATTAGCACTACCTGGAGCCCAAGCCACACTTGCAAAAGTGGAGAGTCTAGATTCTGGAATCATATTAAAAGACCAGTCAAATGATTTTCCATCTGCGTCTGCATCAAATACTGCAATCGCAGTAAATGCTTCACCATTTCTGCTTTTAAATTTGTATGCATCTGTTGAATTTAAATTAAGGTACCCAGAAGATTTTGCACTTATTACCACAGAACCAGAAGTGGCATTTCCTGACGTCCAATCGATAGTTATTGGAGAAGAAAGGTTGTTAGTGAAAAATGCATATACAGGAGCAGTACTTAAAGTAGTGTGAGCAGGAGAGAAATACACATCACCATAAAAGTTTCCAGGTAATAATGCCAAATTTCTTGTTCCAAAAGCATCTATATCTCCAAAAACTACATCTAATCCAAAGTTCTTGCTTGAGGTAATTATAGCTCCTGATTTGATATCATTTGCATTATTTATGTTTCCTACCACACCAGGAGTGGAGGCTGTACCATCATATAGCCAAACTTCTCCTTCATTTAAAGTAGGTGATGAAATATCAACCGTTCCATCTGCATCATAATCTAAATTAACAATGGTTCCATTTTCCGATGCTCTAACAAATATACCCGTATATTTAAAAGCAGATGTACCACCAAGCGTGTTGTTT
>JANOMP010000031.1:0-3553 GCA_031420365.1 Cytophagaceae bacterium | reverse complement strand
CATCATGAGGAGGCTCGACATATCGCCTCTGCCTACGGGGAATCGAATTTGGATGAACCACCGGTTTTCATCCGTGAAAGGGAGGTGTTATACTTTGAAGTTTTCAAGAATAATTAAGCAAAAAAAAGCAAAAAAAAGCCTTACTATTATTAGCAAGGCTTTTTAATTTTCACTACTCATCATGAGTGACCCTACGGGGAATCGAACCCCGGTTTCATCCGTGAAAGGGACGTGTCCTAACCGCTAGACGATAGGGCCGACTGGTCCCATAAATCGAAAAATTAGCGTAAAAACAGCATTTTTTTGAACTATGTCCGACTATGTTTCCGTAATCGTGGTGCAAAAGTACATGCTTTATTTTTACTGTGCAAGCCTCCTTCTAAATTAATTTTTAATTTTTTCATTTTCTTTTTAATGTTCAAGTGATTATAAGTAAAAGTAAATATTAATTTAAATTGAATCTAGGTTATTATTTTTTGTTAGTAATCAAATATTGGTATTTATAAATTACAAAAATATTACAATTAGAATTTTAAAAATGAAAGTATTATATATTCAAAAAGTTATTTGTATTATTGTTCTCCAAATTTAAATGTCATTAAAAAACTTAAATGAATAGGAATGCTCTAAGCCTATTTTTTAATTTACTACAGAGCGTTTTTGTGCCTAAGTAGTGGAAGTAAGTTGTAGTTTAATCTCTTATTTTTTAAGCAAAAATAAAATTGCAATTAAAAAGTATGGATTTACAGGATTTAGAGTGAAACCCTGAATTTTATAAACTTTAATTAATGATTGCTGAATTTGTTATTAGCCTTACTTTTCCGCGTCGGCTCGTTCGAAAAAAATCCTGAAAGCCGTCCGCAATGAATTTTTAAATTAATTATCTTTTATTAGCAATTTAACTTGCTTAAAAATTGCCATACGGACAGTCCGAATATATTCGGAATGTGATTAATGGAACAATCAGTGATTTGTTTTCTAAAAGGTTTTATTTAATACTATTTCTCCACTATAAATCCTGTAATGCCTTAATGGTATGTTTAAAAGGAGCTAAATATTAGTTTAGGTTTTTTACCAAATGTTTTCAAAATCTTGCGGTTTGTATTGATGTTCTCTAGTTCGATAAACACTTTTACAAATATCATTTAGTTGGATTGAAGTGGAAGATTTTGAAAATAATTTTTGTAGCCAGGCAAATGGCGTTAAAAAAATGAAAAATATTATTCCTAAAAGGATTCTAGAATTAATAAATCCTAGAATTTCACCTATTTTAAACCATACTTTCAGAATGTAATCTCCAACTATCGGAATCATTAAGCTAATAATTCCAATTCCTAGAGCAGCATAAATGAAATAGAATGATTTAAATATAAAATATAGTACCAAAAGACCCAATACTATCACTAAAAAACTCTTTGATTTATCTTCGTTTTTCATATTTATTTAGAATAAAGTATAAATAAATGGAGCAATAGCTGAACCTCCTCCAATAACAATTAAAATACCTATTAATAATAATAAAATGATAATTGGCGCCAACCAGAATTTTTTTCTTGCGGCTATAAAACCGAATAAATCTTTGATAAAGTCCATATTTATTTTTTTTAGTCTAATACAAATTCTTTTTGCCAGTTATCTTTTTCTTGCCATTCGGGCTGTTTGGTTTTCTCAAACAAAAAATTCCCTACTACCAAATAGTCCATTTCTGTACGCATAAAGCAGCGATAAGCATCATTTGGAGTCATAACAATAGGTTCTCCTCTTACATTAAATGAAGTATTAACTACCACACCCCAGCCCGTAATTTTTTTAAATTCTTCTATCAATTCATGGTAACGAGGGTTAGTCTCTTTATGCACAGATTGTATTCGTGCAGAAAAATCAATGTGAGTAATCGACGGTAATTCAGAACGTAAATGATATAATTTGTCTCTTAAATTTAAATCATTATAATTTTTAGGTAGTTCTTTACGAACTTTTTTTGAAACTTCGTGCACTAAAAGCATATAGGGTGAAATGCCATCATAATCGAAATATTTATTTAGGTCTTCTGCTAAAACAGAAGGTGCAAAAGGTCTGAAAGATTCTCTATACTTAATTTTAAGATTCAGTTTTTTCTGCATTTCAGGACTTCTAGGGTCTCCCAAAATACTTCTTGCACCCAAAGCTCTCGGACCAAACTCCATTTTGCCTTGGACCCAACCAATTACATTTTCGTGAGCTAGAAGATTAGCTGTTTTAGCAGCTAATTCGCTGAAATTGTCAAAAAAAGTAAAACTAGCTTCATACTTTTTAGCCATTAACTCTACTTCTAGATCAGAAAAAGTTGGCCCTAAATACGAACCATTTAGGGCATCAAACTTATAATTAATTTCTCTTTTTTGCCCAAAATAGATATAATTAACGGCTAATGCTGCTCCTAATGCACCACCAGCATCCCCTGCCGCAGGTTGAATAAATATTTCGTCAAAAATACCAGACTTTTGCAATTTACCGTTTGATACACAATTTAATGCTACTCCTCCAGCTAAACATAAAAATTTACTTCCGGTTAATCTTTTAGCTTCTTTGGCCATCAAAATTACTACTTCTTCGGTTATTTGTTGAATAGCAAGACCTAGATCACAATGATGTTGTAATAATTCATCTTCAGGTTTTCGAGTTTTGAACCCAAAAATTGATTCCCATTTAGGTCCGTTCACCATTTTTAACCCAGTTGCATAATCAAAGAATTTTTGATCTAAAAATATAGATCCATCCTCTTTTATACTAATCAATTGGTTTTTAATTATGGAAACATACTCGCTAACTTTAGGAGAATCGGGGTTCCCATATGGAGCCAAACCCATGAGTTTGTATTCACCAGAATTTACTCTAAAACCCAAAAAATACGTAAAAGCAGAATATAGTAAGCCTAAAGAATGGGGAAAATGAAGCTCTTTATGGATTTTTATACTACCATCTACTCCATGGCAAATTGAAGCTGTTGCCCATTCCCCAACTCCGTCAATTGTTAAAATAGCTGCTTCATGGAAAGGAGAGGGGTAAAAAGCACTCGCTGCATGTGAGAGATGATGTTCTGGAAAAAGTAACTTTACTTTTTTTTTGTCAAAGCTGCCAATTTTACTAAGTTCTTCATGAATAAGACGTTTTAAGAACATCTTTTCTTTAATCCAAATTGGGATTGAGGTGATAAAAGAACGTATACCTTTCGGAGCAAATGCATAATATGTTTCAAGTAAACGCTCAAACTTTAAAAGGGGTTTATCGTAAAATACAATTGCGTCAATTTTGTCAAGGCTTAAGCCTCCGTATTCTAAACAAAATTTTGCTGCATTTATAGGAAAATTGGGATCATGCTTTTTTCTTGTAAACCTTTCTTCTTGTGCGGCAGCAATTATTTTTCCATTTTGAATTAAAGCTGCAGCTGAATCATGATAATATGCGGAAATTCCAAGGATGTTCATTTATAATAAATAGATCAAAATAAATCAAAAATATATTATTTTTTGATGTGTAAAATTTAAAAAACGCATTTTAAAGTCAAATTCAA
>JANOMP010000030.1:0-14747 GCA_031420365.1 Cytophagaceae bacterium | reverse complement strand
GAGTTGGTTGATGTTTTGAATACTAAAAAAGCCTTTGTCTGCAATATATATTACATCTTTAATATTCATTTCTTTGATACAAAGTGACATGGACTTTGAGTCAGTAATGTTGCCATTAATGAGCCGAAAGTACACGGGTTGCTTCAAATGTGCGCAAAACAAGTACATGAGCCTTACTTGTGGGTCGTAGTCATGGTCAGGATTGTAACCTTTTGCATTGATGGCAAGTTTTTCAGACATACTAGTGGCATGGGTTGAGTCCATCATTACAAATTTGTTGCTGTGGCTTTGGGGTGCATTCAGCATCGCCTTCATCCATTCTACCAATTTTTCACGATTTTCGCCCACATGTTTCAATGCATTAGAAATATGCTTGTCAGAAACATTTTTTTTCGACCAAAACTCAGAGCAAAAGTCATGAATATGGTAATTAGAAGCTCTTTTTATGGGCGATTGATAAGCCCAGCGCATCATGGAAAAAGAAAGTATAGTTTCGCCTATAGCTTCACCAAAATAGGCTTTGAAGCTGGCTATTTCTTCGGATATTATGGTCGAAAAAAGGTTGTAAACGCCGAAAGTTTTAATATCTACTTTGGGAATAATACTGGCTTTTTGACTTATAGTATCTTTGTCGGATGCTATAAAACCGTTTTCTTCGGTTATTTTACCCAAAAGGCGTATAGTATTTTTGTAAGTACGTTTCTTTTCAGGATTATACTTATACTCTACTAGGTATTTATAGTAGGTTCCATTGATTAATCTAATTTCGGTTCGAGGCTCCTTAATAGGTAAAGTCCACAATGGGAGATACATAGCCAAACTATTTAGGGTACTTAACATTTCTACAAAAACAACAACAAAACAAGCATAATATTGGTTTTTTTTGTAATTTTTTTTTACTTTGACGGCGTAAAAGGTTGCGGAGTTTGGGATTAAAAGTTGTGCATTCACTGCTAAGTTGTATAAATAGCTAACTCATTAAAATCTTCTGCTTCTTTTTCTTCCAATAAAAAATCTTTTATTGATATAAGAATAGCTTTATGTGAAGTAAAAAGCTCCCTGTTATAATTAATGACTGTTGTAATATCCAGATGTTCAATATTTCCATCTTGTGCATCTTTGTAAAAATTATTAAGAGCGGAACTATAGTTATCCTGGATTGTGGTAAATATGCTTTGAAGTTTTTCAAAATCAGGCTTTGTTTTTTGCTCCATGAGTACATTTAATTGCCTGTATAATTCTTCCGTTTCAGCTTTTTGTCGTGTAAACAAATTGAATTTAATATCAGTGGACGAACGCCTGAGGTTGGCAATATTATTGCCTATATCACTCATGCTTTTTATAGCATGCATGGAACTGCGAACCGAAGAAATCAATTGACTGAGTAGAGCGTTCTGATCATCCTTCACTTTTGTTCGTAGCGATAAATAAAACGATTGTAACTCGCCATGCAACTGCTTCAAAAAATCATATTGTTCTTCCATTGTTTTAGAAAAATATTTTCTTTTCTCATTAATAGGTTTTAAAACAGGATGTTCGCATAGTGCCTTTGTATCGATATCAAACAAAGCAAGATTGTAAAGCATGGAGTTATGAATAAAATATTCCGTTTCCCTTTTAAATAAATCCAAAGCTGTTTCAGGTTCATTAGTGTCGGCATTACCAATAAAGGCAGCAGCGGAACCATCCGTATCCTTAAAAAACTTTTCGAGGAACTTCGTAAAAGGATCAAGGAAGGGAAGAAAGATAATGATGCTGACTAAATTAATAATGGTTGAAAAGGAAACCAAGCCAATGAGCGGATCTTTGATTCCAAAAATATCCTTTATCATAAGCAAAGTCGGCTTCAGTAATGCGAAAGCTAAGACCGTAAGAAAAATATTAAAAAATAAATTACCGAGTGCCACCCGCTTTTTTGAAGCGTTACCTCCTAAGGAGCCTACCAATATTTTAATGCTAGTACCCGTCTCCGAGCCGAGCACAATGGCTGCTGCTGCCGGAAAAGTGATAGCTCCTGCATGAAGTGCAGTTAATGTAAGTGCCATAGTTACAGAGCTTGACTGAACAAGCGAAGTGATGAGAAACCCGATAATCAGAAAAACCACCATCGACATCTCGGCATATTTCGAAAAGTCAAACTCCTTAACCTGGCCTTCCATAGCCATTTTCATAAACGAAAGCCCAATGAACAATAACCCAAAGCCGAAAAGAAAATAGGCGATATATTTCATGGTTTTTCGGTTGCCAAAAAGAATAAGAAGCAAACCTCCTACGAAAACAGCGGGGTAGGCCACCACTTCTATATCTACCTTAAAGCCAAGTGTAGCAACCAACCAGCTATCCAGCGTGGTGCCCAAATTGGCACCGAGAATAATAGCCATTGCATTTTTCATGGTGAACACTCCTGCACCTACAAACGCAAGTACCATCAAAGAAACCATCGAGCTACTTTGAAGAACTCCTGTTACTATTGCACCGCCAGCAACTGCACCTATTTTGCTTTTAGTAGTGCGCTGAAGAAAGAGTTTGAAATTTCTCCCTGAAAGATTTTTCAATGATTCCTCCAAAAGATACATGGCAAACAGGAACAAACCGATTCCGGCAGAAAGTTTAAATATCAGAATCCACATAGTCATTAAAATTGATGTTCTATTTCGTTATAATTTTTTGTGTCCACAATGAGGGCAAGTAATCGTTGAATTAAATTCTACTTGTTTTCTATCAATACTTTTGCAAATCAATGCTGTAATGTCAATTCCATTAGATGAATGAGGAATAGTGTTACACGTAATAATTTTACTAATTCCTGATTTTTTCAATTCTTCAAAAGCATTTCCTGAAAATACCGCATGAACACCTATGCAAACAGGAGGTTTCATACCTGCATTTTTTAGATGCGTTACTGTTTCAATCATAGTACGAGCAGTAGAAATAATATCATCTACTAGCACGGGGATATTGTTTTTATATTTCTCAACTTGTGGAACAGACACTTCCACATCACTATCTCCATGGCGAATTTTTTGTAACACCATGAATGGCACACCTGCATTTTTCGCTACCTCTGATACCCATTGTTCACTTTCACTATCCGGTCCTATTAATATAGCATCAGGAATATTGCTTTTTATCCACTCAGAAATTAGCTCTGTGGCATGTAAAACTTCACAGGAGATTGAATAAATTTCTTTCATAGTTACTCTTCGGTGCAAATGCGGATCAATGGTGATAAGACGATCAACAAGGATTGAAAGAAGTTGGGCAAAGTATTGAGATGTTATTGCTTCACCTGGATTAAATTGCTTGTCTTGTCTCATATAAGCGAGATATGGAGCAACAAGACAAATTGATTTTGCATTTAAATCTCTTAACAAATTGCAAAGAAATAAAAGGGGTAATAGTTTAGCATCCGGTTGATGGAGAGTACAAACAATAAAAACATTTTTTTCTTTTACATCACTCAATACCCTTACATACGTTTCTCCATCCGGAAATTGACGTATTTCAAAATCACCTTTTTCTCCTTTTATTCCGGCAGTAATACTTCCGGCAAGTGATTCGTTTCCTGGTAATGAAAAAATAATTGGCTTCATTAGTTTATCTCAATTAATGCGTTTAAGCTGTTTAAATATTCTTTCGCGTATTCCAACTCGCCATTCGATTCTGCGTAAATGCTGAAAAGCAAATCTCCCGTATGTATTTTTTTTCCAAGTGCGGCATTGTATAGAACACCCGCAGATGGAACTTTAGGAGCACCGGCAAGTTTGGCGATACGCGCCAACTTTCTATTGTCAATCGATTTTACTATGCCCTCTTTTTCAGCCAATACATCAAAGCGATACTTTGCAATTGTTGGTTCCTTGAAGCCGCCCTGTGCTTCACATATTGCCATAAATTTTTTATAAGCCTCTCCATTTTCAAGAATTGTTCTTGCAACAATTAATTCTGTTCCTAATTCATATAGCCCTGATAATTTAAGCAGGCCTGCTGAAAGGGTTATGGCTCGCTCTTTTAAATCAGTTGGAGCATCGATTTTATTTTGAAGAACTGCCAAAACATCCAGGGCTTCTAATGACGGACCAATACCTTTACCAACCGGCTGAGTACCATCAGTAATAATAACTTCGGTATGAATACCAATAGCTTCACTTACAGCATTAAAATAATATTGAAGTTTAAGGGCTTCCTCATGTGAACGAACCTTTGCTGTTGGCCCAACAGGAATATCAATAACTACATGGGTTGATCCGGCAGCGGCTTTCTTTGAAAGCACCGAAGCAATCATTTGTCCTTCACTATCAATTTCAAGTGCCTTTTCAACTGCAATCAATAGATCATCCGCAGGGCTTAACTTAACAGCTCCTCCCCAGGCGATACATCCACCTTCTTTTTCAACTACCTGTTGTATTTTTTTAATGGACAGATTTACGGTAGTCATTGTTTCCATAGTATCCGCTGTTCCTGCGGGAGAAGTAATAGCTCTTGATGATGTTTTAGGAATAGTCAATCCGGCTGCTGCCACTATGCTCACTACAATTGGCGTGGTACGATTACCGGGAAGCCCACCAACACAATGTTTATCGAGAATTATATTTTTTTTCCATTGCATTATTTTTCCGGTTGCTATCATGGCTTTAGTAAGCGAAATTATTTCATTCACGGTCAGGTTATCACCGGCACAGGCAGAAACAAATGCCGCTATTTCGATATTGGAATAATGGCCCGCTACTACATCTTTAATTATTTCATTATAAGAAGTTTCGTCCAGTTCTTTGCCATACATCTTGGCTCTTACTTTACTTAATGATTCGATGGGGTGTAAGTGAGAAACAAAAATGATGTCACCCTCTTTTACTCCTAAACGTTTAATTGCTTCGATGGATAGCCCAACTTCACCCTTCCCGATAATATCAGAGTGAACAACATTGAGTGTAGCGATAATTTTATTACTGCTTGTATGTACTATCACTCTTGTGAGCGCTGTAAAACCTTCTGATATACAAACATGGCAATCGACTCTCATGAAAATGATGTTTTCACGATAGGTATCTATGCCGAGATTCTTTACTCTTAATGTATGTAAGCTGTGGTTATTCATTTAGTTTCAAGAGAGTTTTGTAGGACACGATTAATTTTCATTGTTTTATGCATTTCCTTGTAAGCGGCTAATTCAATCTAAACCATCATTCAAATTTCATTTTCTGTATTCTTACAGCATTCAATATTGCTAACAAGGCCACTCCCACATCCGCAAACACTGCTTCCCACATCGTAGCAAAACCTCCTGCTCCTAAAGAAAGCACAATGATTTTTACACCAAAAGCTAATGATATATTCTGCCACACAATCCGTTGGGTAGCTTTGCTAATTTTAATGGCAGTAATAATTTTGGAGGGTTGATCGGTTTGTATGATTACATCCGCAGTTTCAATAGCTGCGTCACTACCGAGAGCGCCCATTGCTATACCTACATCACTCAAAGCAAGGACAGGAGCATCGTTTATTCCATCTCCAACGAAAGCGATAACCCGATGACTTTCCTTTTTCAGGTCTTCTACTTTCTGTACTTTCTGTTCAGGTAATAAACTGCCATAGGCATTTACAATTTTCAATTCTTTAGCTATCTTATCTACAACGCTTTGTTTATCACCTGAAAGCATTATGATTTTAGAAATCGTTTGGTGCATCTGTGAAACTGCATCCTTCGCATCTTCTTTTAATTCATCAGCTATAGTAATATACCCTGAATAATCATTGTTTATTGCAGCAACTACAATAGTATCCGTTACCGCATCAACTTCTGCCGGATAAGCAACATTGAATTTTTTTAACAACTTAGTATTTCCTACCAATACTTCCCAGCCTTTATAAGTGCCTTTTAATCCATGTCCTGAAATTTCTTCTACATTGCTTACTGGACTATTTTTATCTTTTCCGTTCGCATATTCAACAATAGCTTTTGCAATGGGATGGGTTGATTGGGATTCCATGGCTGCAACTATTGCCACAAATTCATCTTTAGAATGGCTTACTATATTTACTTCTTGGACTTTGAACACACCTTTGGTTAACGTTCCTGTTTTGTCCATTACAATGGTATTTATCTTTGTCATCAAGTCAAGATAATTGGAGCCTTTAAACAAAATGCCATTTCGTGATGCAGCTCCTATTCCTCCAAAGTATCCGAGTGGAATAGAAATTACCAATGCACAAGGACAAGAAATAACCAGGAAGATGAGCGCACGATACAGCCATTGTGAAAACACATATTGCTCCACAAAAAAATAAGGGACAAAAGTCAGCAGTACGGCCAATAATACCACTATCGGAGTATATATATTTGAGAATTTACGAATGAATAATTCTGTTTTCGCTTTGCGTGAAGTAGCATTTTGCACCATATCCAAAATTCTGGCAAGTGAACTTTCTGCATATACTTTTGAAACTTTTATTTCTACAACCTTATCGAGATTAATCATTCCTGCAAGAACCGTTTCACCTTGTTTTAATGTATTTGGTTTGCTTTCGCCAGTCAATGCAGCTGTATTAAAGGAACTTCCCGCTGATTGCATTATACCATCCAATGCCACTTTTTCTCCGACTTTTACTTTTATTATTTCATCTACCTTTACTGTATCAGGTGTAACTTCCGATAATGTTCCATTACGTAATACGGTGACTTTGTCCGGGCGTATGTCAAGCAATGCTTTTATACTTCGCTTGGCACGGTTAACGGCTGCCGACTGAAATAGCTCACCAATAGCATAGAACAGCATTACGGCCACGCCTTCAGGATATTCTTTTATACCGAATGCTCCAATAGTGGCAAGGCTCATAAGAAAAAACTCTGTGAAAAATTTTCCTTTGCGTATCGCTTTTACGGCTTCTTTTATTACCGGAAAACCAACAGGCAGGTATGCAATTACGTACCAAGTCAGGCGTACATAGCTTTTAAAGAAATCGGATCTAAGGTAGTTGTCGAATATAATACCCAATAAAAGCATTGTTAAACTAATTGATAATGGCAGATATTGCTTCCAAGCTGCTCCTTCAGAGCTTTCATGCTCATGAGCATCACCCTCTTGTTGTTGTTTGGGCTTAATCAATTCCTCTGCATTGGCATGGGTATAGATTTTCTCCTCCAGCGTACAGCAGGTCATATTGCCTTGTGCATTGTATGTATGTCTGTGATTAGAATCTTTATTTATCATTGCTTCTAAAGTCAAATTGTTTTCAGGGTCACTACCCAATCAGTTAATTTCAATTATTTCATTCAATGAGGGGATTTTACCTTCCCAACCGTAAACATCTTTGATTTTTACTCTCAAGGCATTGGCAGATTGAGCTTCACCATGCACAATAAAAACATGTTCTGGTTTTTGTTTTAATCCGCTCATCCAATTCAATTAATCCTTTCTGATCTGTGTGCAGAAAGCCCTTCTAAATTTTTAATTTCTGCTTTGACAGGAAAATATTTTCCAAAAAGTTTTACTTCTTTTGCTCCTTCCAACAATGCTCACCCTCTTGTTCCTTCAGCTTGGTATCCCACTAATGTTGTAATCTCAGTTACCGTTTCCTTATTTTAATCACATTCTTATTCATAAGGTGCCTTACAATGTATTTAAACATAAAACGCTTTATGAAATTCAATTTTTGTGTATGTGTTTTATAAAAATCGTCAGGCGAGTCAAATAAACCAAAGTCTTGATTAATTCCTTTGTCTTGTATATATGTGTTATTCAAATTCCAGTCAATTGTTGGATTTTGGAAATTGTCAGTACAAACCCCAAAGCCACAAAATGTTGTTTTACATTCGTTGTTAGCAACTTGTAGCTTAACTAAATATTGCTTGTCTAAAATTACTCCTTCCAGATTATACCAAATATTGTTTACGTTTGCTTCAACCCAACTATGTATAATATTTTTTGGGGAAAATTTATACCATATACCAGTTATAGCACCTTTTTGTAAGGCTTTGTCAATTGTAAACCCGTGAATTCTGCAAGGAATTCCAGTTGCTCGTAAAAGAGCCATCAAAAGAGTTGATTTCGTATTGCATTGTCCATAATTATCCTCAAGAATTTGAGATGCAGGTATATCGTCACCAACATTATAACCAAATTTTATATCATCCCGCACATAATTATAAATACTCTTCACTCTCTCAACTGTATCTAGTTCAAGCCATTTTTGGGCTTTAATAAGGAGTTGAATCTTTTCATTTGAAAAATCCAGTAATAGTGTTTCTATTAAATAATTTTTATGCTCCATCTTTGCAGTCATATCGGAATTGGTTACTGTTCCTACCGTACCCAAAAATTGTCTTTTCATATCGTTATTTTTTTATCGTTTCATTTTAAAACTTAGTTATCAAGTTTTCAAGTACAGTCCCGGCTATAAATGATACAAATGCTGCTATACCACCCAGAAAAACAGTTTCGGTAACACCTTTTATTTTACTTATTTGATTGAGATGAGATTTTAGATAACCAATTAGAATAAAAGCACAAAAAGTTAATACACAAGAAATAAAAAATAAAGGCATTTTATTATTCCCCCAAAATAAATCAACTAGGTACACTGCCAGTGGTATTAACCCGATAGTGATAAATGAAATATAAGTAGCAAGCCCTTTTTTGAGAGGTGATTTTAGAGATTCCATCATTTTTAATTCACCCTTCATCATTTCATCTACCCACAGATGCTTGCATGAAGTAATTACTTTTATAATTTCTTCAAGCATTTCTCCCTTAAATCCTTTCTGTTGATATATCTTCCTGATTTCATCTGTTTCTTCCTCTGGTTTATTTTCAACTGACCAATACTTAAATTTTTTATGTTTTTGGTAATGGTGCGCATCAGCTTTAGAAGACAAATAACTGCCTATTGACATTGAAAGACCATCCGCTAAAAGATTCGCTAACCCAAGAACAATAATTATATTAGAATGGAAATGGGCGCCTGTAGCTCCAGCAATAATCGCAAATGTTGTTACACATCCATCAATTCCACCGTAAACAAATTCCGGTTGATACTTACTCAATATGGCTGAATTCTTATTCATAATATTTTATTTGGGTAAGGTAGTTGGAGCCTGTAACTTTTGTGGATACTCCTAAAAAATGTAATTTCATATCGCTGTTTCTTTATTATTATTTTTTAAAAATTTATTTATCAGGTTTTCAAGTACAGTTCCTGCTATGATTATTCCTTCTTCTCCTTGAAATTATTTTTTCAATTTCAACAGCAAATACTACCAATAGGGAAGCTGCTCCAACTAAAATAAATTCGTTGAGGGTTAAAGCTTCGGTGTGAAAAATGGGTTGAAAAAAAGGCGTATACGTTATAACAATTTGCAGCAACAATGCTATCAACACAGCACCAATAAGAGGTTTGTTGGAAAAGAATCCCGCACTAAACATAGATTGCTTTTCTCTGCGAATAACCATTACATGCGCCAATTGGCTTACACATAAAAAATTAAAAACAATGGTTTGCCAATGAAGCCCGTTTTTAATTGCCCATCCCTGTAGCGACAATGCGATAGCTGCCATTACAATTCCTACCCATATCATGTGGATGCCCCTGCCATTCGCAAAAACACTTTCCTGAGGATGCCTTGGAGACCTGTTCATAATGTCTTTTTCTTCTTTTTCAAATGATAATGAAATAGCTGGTAAACCATCAGATACTAAGTTTATCCATAAAATATGGATTGGTAAAAGTGCAATCGGTAAGCCTATAATAGGACCGACCAATAAAGTGAGCAACTCACTGGAATTGGTTGTCATGAGGTACTTAATGAATTTGAGAATGTTATCATAAATTCTTCTACCTTCTCTAACAGCTTTAACAATTGTTGAAAAATTATCATCCAGCAAAATCATGTGAGCCGCCTCTTTGGAAACATCACTACCGGTAATGCCCATTGCAATACCAATGTTTGCCCTTTTTAGGGAAGGCGCATCATTTACACCATCTCCTGTCATAGCTACATAGTGCCCTTTCTGTTGTAGCATTTTTACAATCTGCAGTTTTTGTTCAGGCGATACACGGGCATAAACTTTTATCTTTTCTACTTTAGCTAAAAAACTGTCATTATCTAATGCTGCAAGTTGCTGGCCGGTTATTACTACATCTTTTTCGCTGCTCAAAATTCCAATGCGTTGTGCAATAGTCTTTGCCGTAAGCGGATGGTCACCTGTTATCATTACCGGTACAATGCCTGCTGTTTTACATTGCGCTACTGCTTCAAAAACTTCCTCCCGTGGAGGGTCAATCATACTGGTTAACCCTAAAAATTGCAATCCGGATTCATGAATCTCACTATTCGGGTTTTCAGGTAATGCATCCCAATAGCGAAAGGCAAACCCGAGTACCCGGTGACCTTTTGCCGCCATATCATCTACCTGTTGTTGCAGTACAGGCGTATCAACATTTACACATCGTTGCAATAAAATATCTGGAGCTCCTTTGGTGAAGGAAATAATTTTATTTTCGTGCACATGGAAAGTTGTCATCAATTTCCGGTCAGAATCAAACGCAATTTCTGCCAGCCGTGGCAAGGTATCCGGTTTTATATGATATTCTCTTGCCACTTCCATCAAAGCAATTTCTGTACTATCCCCCTTTATACTCTTATCACTATCTTCAACAGCATCATTGTTTAATGCAAACGAATAGAGCAATAAGTTAACATGTTCCTGTTGTTTAATAGAGGACAAGGCATTTCGTTCATAAAGATGTCCGTTTACAAATACCTGCTCCACATGCATTTTGTTTTTGGTAAGCGTACCTGTTTTATCAGTGCAGATATAGGTAACAGAGCCTAAGGTTTCTACTGCAGGTAATTTTCTGATAAGACAATTAAACCGAATCATTCTTTTTGCAGCTAACGCAAGGGAAATAGTAATCACAGCAGGCAGCGCTTCGGGTATAGCTGCAACAGCCAGTGAAATACTGGTTAGAACCATTTTTGTTATATCCTCATCACGCAACCAACCCGCAATAAAAAAAGCAATGGATAAAAATAAAACCAGAATAGAAAGCTTTTTGCCAAATGATGCCATACGCTGTTGCAATGGAGTAAGGGTTTCATCTTCCTGTAACATTTTAGCAATGCGCCCTAATTCCGTTTGCATTCCTGTGGTAATCACCACTCCGGTTCCCCGACCGTAAGTGACAAACGTCCCTTTGAATGCCAAATTTTTTTTGTCTCCAATTGGCATATCATCCGCTTCAAGCGAATCGATGATTTTATCCACGGCTATGGATTCACCGGTTAATGCCGCTTCTTCAATTTTTAAATTTTTAGACTCGATGATGCGTAAATCCGCAGGGACGGCATTACCAGCTTCTAATAATACGATGTCACCCGGCACCAATCCTGTAGCAGATAACCAGGTGATGATTCCATCACGCATTACCCTGGCTTGCGTAACTGACATTTGCTTTAATGCCTGCATAGCTTTTTCTGCACGATATTCCTGAAAGAAACCCAGAAATGCATTTAATAGAACTATAATGAGAATAACAATAGTATCAGTAAGGTCGCCAACAAGACCAGCTATAATTGCTGCTGCCAGTAAAATTAAAATCATCACATCTTTAAACTGTGATAGCAGCATACCGGCTATGTTTTTCTTTTTGCCTTCTTCTAATTCGTTGAGACCTGTTTGCAGGAGCTTTTCTTCAGCTGCACTTGCTGTTAAGCCCTGTTGGTTGGTGCCAAGAACCTCAAAAACTTCGGGTATGCTTAATTTGTGAAATTTCATTTGTTGATTATTTGGTATATACGAATCAGAATGAATAATTAACTGGTGTCGTGTTTGTGAGGTTATCGTTAACAGGACACCTTTCTTTTACTTGACTAAGCAATTTCTGTAATAATTCCCTGGAAGCGTCACTCTTAATGTCTAAATGAATATTTAATGATCTAAAGCCTGCCCGTTCTTTATCAGAAACTCCAAATAATTTTTCGGGATTAATATTACCAGTAATATTAATTTCAAGATGTTGTATAGCGATATTCATTTCTTTAGCAATCAGGTTAACTACCACATTTAAACACCCTGCATACCCTGCGAGAATATACTCAACTGGAGTTGGCGCTGAATCTTTACCGCCAAAACTTTCAGGCTCATCCACTGCTATGCTGAACTGCCGCACCTTTCCCTCAAATCTTGTAGGGGTAACACTGTTTCCACTGATTGAAAAAATTAAATCTTCCATTTCTTAAATTTTTAGTTTTTAATGTAAATATTAATATTTGTAAATTTTTGTCCTATTTTTTATCTATACTTGTCAATTTTAATTTATCCACTTTCGGTTTGCTTTACTTTGCACATTCTGTCTTTCTGAACAAAATATTTCACGCCGAAATATACAATGAGACTTACCGTTGAACTGACTATGAGTGCCCCAATTAAAATGGTTAACCCTGCCTCACCAAGTTGATGTTTCCACTCCTTTAAATTAAAATCTATTTCAGAAGTCAAAATAAGAGAGCCAACTTTAAAACTAAGTAACATAAAGAAAGGGCTGTCAAGCGGGTTGGATATAATGCTACTGCTTACAGCTGCAATAAGATTGAAGCGGAAGATGCGGGATAAAATAATAACCATTAAAATTCCAATACCAAAAGTCGGGAAGACTGCAAAAAAAGCACCTATCGAAGCCCCTGATGCAATTTCATTTACACTACCCCTCGCTCTTGATATTCGCATAATGACATATTTGATTTTCATTCTCATAGTTGGATTACTAGGGTTCCTGTGCCAGTAAATGCAAGTTCATTTGATTATTATCTATTTAAAAGATGAATATTTTTGCCAAAACGTATAATAAATATAGTGCAATAAGAATAATTGCCTCCACTTTACTAATCCCTTTTTTTGTTGCTAAAAATAAAAGTACAAGTAAAGTAATTGCAAATAAAACAGGAAGATCAAATTTAAGTAATCCACTTTCCATTGATATTTTACTTATTGACCCTCCAATGCCTATCGGAATAATTGTATCAAAAATATTACTGCCTATAATATTCCCTACTGATATTCCGGACGATTTTTTTATTGCAGCACCGACTGATACCGCCAGCTCAGGCAGACTTGTTCCTAAACCAATAAGAACTATGCCAACAAAAGATTGTTCAACCCCCCATTCTTTTGCGAAAAACAAAGCGGTTTCAACGACTAAATGAGATGCAAAAATTAGAACAACGAACCCTATCACTAAATAAGCTGCTATTTTTAAAACACTTAGATGCTCTTGCTCCTTACTGCTGTTTGATGTATTACCGCTACTTTTTAATAAAATAAAATAATATACCATATAAGCAAATAATAGGATAAGACCTTCAATTCTTGAAATTTCTCCATCATAGCCAACTATAAATAATAGTATAATTGATCCAATTAAAGCGACTCCATCCCGAAACAACTCCTTTTTCTCGATAGTAAAGTTCATGAATAAACCAGCAACGCCAAGTATAATACTAATTTGACTGATTGAACTGCCAATTGCATTTCCTGTAATAATCCCCGATGATTCAATACCTTTTAATTGAAGAAAAGAAGCTTTAAGAGTAACAAAAACTTCAGGTAGATCTGTTCCAACGGCTAATATAGCCAAGCCTACAAATACATGAGAAAGATTAAACCGTTCGGCAATACCAAGGGCACTTTTTACTACCCATTTGGTTCCGAGCCAAAGCCCAATTAAACCAACTATAAATAAAGAAATTTGACTCATCACGATTACGTTTTTTTTAAAAATAAATGAATATGGCTTAAAGAGTGAACATGACCTGAAATTATTTTTAAAAATGCTACAAATGGTAAAAATAAAATCATTTCTAAAAACCCCCATATTAATCCCCCTAATATAATTGCTGTGATTGAAAAAAACGCATTAATTCCCAATTGTTTTCCAATAATATAAGGAGAAATAATATTACCCTTAAGAAATTGAACAATTGAAAATACTCCCATTACCCCCAACGGATACAAACCATTGACATTGGTATAATAGAACTAATTAATATGCCAACAAAGGGGATAATAGTCATTAACGCTTATGTATTCCCAAATAGAATAGCATGTTCCACACCTAAAATTAAGAGGCCAATACTGTTCAAAACACCAACAATAAAATAAACCAACACCATCCCTTTTATATAATTAAAATAAACCTCAACGGTTGCAGACAATATGTTAGGTAAGTTTTCCTTATATTTTGCACTCAAAAAAGAGCCAATAAATCTCACCAACATTCCTCTATAAGAAAGAATTAGTATTGTAAATATGGGAATAATAATAAGATTAAAAAGTGTTTCTGAAGCAATAGAAAATGATCCTGAAACAACTCTCCCAACATTAGAAACTAAATTTTTGCCTGTGCTTGTAATTAGACTATTCTGCTCAGCCATTAATAAACCTAAAGTATTATCAACCCATTTTTGCGTACCTAATAGAAGTTGGTTCAACTTAATTGCTAATTCAGGAACTTCATTATTAATGGCATTGAGTTGCCATACAAATATTAAAATTATACCAAAAAAAACAAACACAACGAAAAGAAATGAAACGAAAATTGCAATAGGTTTACAGGGAATTCGCATTTAAAGATTTAATATTTTCTCACGATAACTATCATCAATAGAAGCTTTTAGTCTTTTTATGTTTTTAGATTTCTTTTTTGTTTTTTCTGCGTCTAGCAAACCTAAGGCAAGTTTAAGCACCATATTA
>JANOMP010000029.1:0-3627 GCA_031420365.1 Cytophagaceae bacterium | reverse complement strand
GTATACATTCATGAGTGACTGCAAGAAGCACAACCTAAACCCAGAACAATGGCTGAGCTACGTATTAGAAAAAATCCTTTCGGCAAACATTCAAGACCTTCAATCGCTTTTGCCTGAAAATTTTAACATGCACAATGGGGGGTGTTTGAGGGGATACGCTACACCATGAAGCAGTCTATTATGGAGGGTTATACATTGGATGTTTTAGAACATTTTATGCCTTACAAGAGATGGTTTAAACTTAAAAAAGAAGATAAAAATGATGATTTGGAGCTTCCAGAAGGCAAAGTAAAAAGAGAATTGGTAAACTACGTAGATTCTCACCCAGAAACTATTAGGCAAAAAGTTGCTATTATGCTCAATCAGTTTGTGAATCACACACAAAAGCAAATCAGAGGGAGAGCCAGAGCAATGGTAGTGGTTAGGTCTAGGAAACACTGTGTGCTGTTTCAGCAAGAAATTATTAAGCAGATGAAAGACCTCAGATTGCCCTACTCATGTTTGGTGGCATTTAGTGGCTCTATATATCATGAAGGGTCTGAACATACAGAAAGTTCTTTAAACTCAGACAATGGACTGCAAAACAGTGTCTCTATTCCTGATGGACTAAAAGACCCTAGATTTAGAATTTTGATAGTATCTAGTAAATTTCAGACAGGCTTTGACAAACCACTTAATTTAAACCAATCTCTTCTGTCCATAGCTTATTTATTTGTACTCAAATGTACTATTATTTTACTAAATAATAGGATATAACAAAGAAAAAAAATAGCTATTAGATTGTCAAACTCAATAATTTAATAATTAAATTGAGGAAAATCTTAAAACTTTGACCTAAAATAAAGGTATAACATGTCTCTAAACCTTATAATATCGAGCTTTTCATACCCATTTATTAGCAATGAAAAGTAAAAAATGCGCTTTAAAAATATTTGTAACCCTAAAAATCCAAATAATTGATTCTAAGGTCTATATGGTTTTGTAATACACTACTTTCAAATTTAAATAGAAACTTTTCTTTCTGGCTCTATTGCTAAGATTCCTTTTATCTTTTTTAAGACCGTCACCTCAGAAACATTTGCTTTTATAAGAACTACCCCTATAGTGTCTAGTTCGCTATATATTTCACATTTTTGCTTTTTTAGTTCTAAGCAAACTTTCTTAAATTCACTTAATTCAATAGATACGATCCAGTTTGTTTTTTTCATTTTCTTGTATTTTTAATTAGCCCCAATAAAACATTGGGGCTAATAATTTTAATTAACCAATTGGCGATATAGGAAATGGCCTTGGGAAAGGTCTTGGAAAAGGGTCAAATATCCTTCTTTTATTTGGAGCCTGAACTAAGCCTGCACCTACATCTCTTGTTGGGTGTGCTGGCAAAGGTTTTGCAGTACTTGTAAGCTTTCTCCAAAGATTCATACCTCTCAAACCCGAGGCTTGAGCCCATAATGCGGCAATTCCAGCCACATGAGGTGTTGCCATACTGGTTCCATTCCAAGTGGCATATCTTGTTGGCATTTTTGTACTAGAAAATACACTTACACCTGGGCCAGCAATATCAACTGCACCATAAGTAGGAAATAGTCCTCCGCAAGAGAAGGAGGCAACATTCAAAGCAGAATCTACCGCTCCCACAGCCATTATTGATGGGCAATTGGCAGGGTGTGATACCGGTTTAATAATTCCCGGCCTTGCAGACTCGTTGCCAGCAGCAGCAATTATTAAAGAACCATTATTTAACGCATTTACGGCAACATTTTCATATACCGCCGAAAATCCTGCACCATTCACCACCCCACCTAAAGACATGCTAATCACGGCACAGCCATTGGCTATTGCCCAGTTTATTCCTGCTAAAATGCCTCCATCTGCACCAGAACCTCCATTACTTAAAACTTTTCCAATATATATGGAAGCATTATAGGCAATTCCATATCTTTCTATTGTAGGTGCCGGATTTAAGGGTCCACAAGCAGTTCCTGTGCAATGGGTGCCATGCCCATGCCCATCTTGAACAGCTTGGCCAGATATGAAACTTTGATGAATGATAGGTCTGCCAACAAAGTCAGGGTGTTGAAGATCAAAACCTGTATCTAATATGGCCACTTTTATACCTACACCAGAATAAGGATTTGAAAACATAAATGATGGTGGAATAACTCTGGTAGCCTTTAAGCCCCAGGTAGAACCCACTGCAGCAAGATCTACATCGCTTTCATCACCAATTTCTTCCTCGGAGCTTCGTAGCAAAATATCGGAAAGTGAATTTACAGCGTCTCTATAGCCTTTAATATAATTTTCAGAAGTGGCATCTAAAATTCCACTGTAATAAAGCATTCTTTCGGGCTCCACTATCATGTTGTTGTTTACCGAAAGTGTATTTATGGCATTTTCAAATTTCGAATTCTTATTAACGATGGCCACTCCTATTTTGTCGAGCAAAATACCATCGCATGCATCCAAATCTTTCTCTGTAAAAATCTCTCCCTCAAAATCCGTAGAATTTTTGAGGTTTAATCCGCTAGCAGAATTAATCATGCTGATGGAATTTTCGGAATTTGATTGTTGGGGCATAAGCACAATATACCTTCCTGTATATTCTACTTCTTTTTCATTGTTTTGTTTCTTTGACATGTCTTTGATTTTTTTTAATTCACCTACTTTTTTAAAAGGTTTTCAGCAATTCCTTATCTCTCGACATTGCAAAGGTCAGAAGTTTAAAATCATTTTTTTAGAGTAGAAATATCCTAATTTTTTACGTACAATTAACAAGGGCTAACACGTGTTTTTTGATACTTTCATAGGTAAAAATACTTTTTTATTAGAAGGTATAAAGCCGACAAATCGATGAATTCTAAAGACAAAAAACCCCGTTTTAGGGTTCAAAAACTTCTTTTTATAAGTAAAAAGACAAAATATAATCTAAAAATTCTCTTAGTAAAGAAGAACAACGAATATTAATTTAGAATAAAAAATAGCTGAAAAGGCTGAAAATCAATTAATTTAGACTTCTTTATTTAGATTAAGATTTGGATTATTAATCTTTAAATTAAACTACTGTCATCCGGTAAAAATAAAAAAATAATTTCCTTTGAATCACAAAATCGGGACGCCCGTGACCGTTTGTGAAATTTGATTTATAGGATTTTAATTTTTTTCATAAAACGCTGATTATCAAATTTTCATGGCGGACGACCTTCAGGATTTTTTTTTGTGAGTGTTTTTGGCTGAGCTGGCATTCCAGTTGGCCCGACATTCGGATTTTTTCAATTGGACAGGCATACCTGCGTTCCGCCGACGCGGAAATTAAGGCTAACAACAAATTCAGTAAACAGCAATCATTAATTAAAGTTTATGGTATTACAGAATTTAGAGTGGAGAAATATTCATTTGTGAAATCTTTTATAAAAAAAATAAACATTGTTCCATTAATCACAAAAACGTCCGTATGGAAATTTTTAAGCAAGTTAAATTACTAATAGCTAGATAATTAATTTAAAAATTCATGGCGGACGGCCGAGTCAGGATTTTTTTTTGTGAGTGTTTTTTGCGAAACGTCGCACCGGTTACTTTTTTCAATTGGACAGGCATACCTGCGATCCGCCGACGCGGAAAAGTAAGGCT
>JANOMP010000028.1:0-2966 GCA_031420365.1 Cytophagaceae bacterium | reverse complement strand
AAATGGTTATCCATCCGAGCCAGATATAAAAGGACTGTTTGCCGATTTTGACACAACAAGTACAAGATTGGGAAATACCGTTGAAAGTAAAAACAATACATTGGCTAAAGTCTTAAAAGGAATTGAAGAACTCAATTTTGGTAATTTTGAAGACAATGAAATTGACCTTTTTGGTGATGCCTATGAATTTCTAATTGGCAATTATGCTCAAAACGCAGGCAAGTCAGGTGGTGAGTTTTTTACGCCACAGCAGGTATCCAAACTCATTGCTCAGTTAGCCTTGCACAAGCAACTGAAAGTCAACAAAATGTTAGACATAGCAGCGGGTTCTGGCTCTTTGCTCTTACAGGGAAAGAAACACTTTGATAACCACATCATTGAAGAAGGCTTTTTCGGTCAAGAAATCAACCATACTACCTACAACTTGGCAAGAATGAACATGTTCTTGCATAACATCAATTACGATAAGTTCAACATTGTTTTAGGCGATACTCTTACCAATCCTCAATTTGCCGATGAAAAACCATTTGATGCCATCGTTTCTAATCCTCCATACTCTATCAATTGGGTAGGAGATGGCGACCCAACCCTCATTAACGATGACCGTTTTGCTCCTGCTGGCGTGCTTGCTCCTAAATCAAAAGCAGATTTTGCTTTTGTTTTACATGCACTAAGTTATCTTTCCAGTAAAGGCAGGGCAGCTATTGTTTGTTTTCCTGGTATTTTTTACCGTAGCGGTGCAGAACAGAAAATTAGAAAGTATTTAGTTGATAATAATTTTGTAGAGACCATTATTTCTATTGCACCTAATTTGTTCTATGGTACTTCTATAGCGGTAAACCTGTTGGTACTTTCCAAACACAAAACAGAAAATAAAACGCAGTTTATTGATGCCAGTGGCGAAGATTTCTTTAAAAAAGCTACCAATAATAATATGCTTACTGACGAGCATATAGCTAAGATAATGGACATGTTCGATAAAAAAGAAGATGTAGAACATGTAGCCATTTCAATAGACAATACCAAAATTGCGGAGAACGATTACAACCTATCGGTGAGTTCCTATGTGCAAGCAAAAGACAATCGAGAGAAAATTAACATTGCCGAGTTGAATAAAGAAGTTTCTAAAACGGTAAAGAAAATAAATACGCTTCGTGCTGATATTGATTTAATCATAAATGATATTGAGGCATGAGCGAAATAATATTGTATACAACAGACGATGGACTGACCAAAGTCAATGTCCAATTAGAAAATGAAACAGTTTGGCTTACACAAGACCAAATTGCATTGTTATTTGATAAAGCAAAATCAACGATTAGCGAACACATTAAACACATTTTTGAAGAAGGCGAATTGGAAGAAAAATCAGTTGTTCGGAAATTCCGAACAACTGCCAAAGATGGCAAAAACTACGAAGTAAATCATTTTAACTTAGATGTCATTATTTCAGTGGGTTACCGTGTCAAATCTGTACAAGGTACTCGCTTTCGTCAATGGGCAACACAACGTTTAAAAGAATACATAGTGAAAGGTTTTACCATGGACGATGAAAGATTGAAAAATCTTGGTGGTGGTACTTACTGGAAAGAACTATTAGACCGTATACGTGATATCCGCTCTAGCGAGAAGGTAATGTATAGACAAGTATTGGAATTGTATGCCACTGCAACCGATTACGACCCAAAAAGTGATGAAAGTATTAAGTTCTTTAAAATTGTACAAAATAAATTGCATTATGCAGCACACGGAAAAACAGCAAGCGAAGTAGTTTATTTGCGAGTAGATAGCGATAAACCTTTCGCAGGTCTTACCAATTTTAAAGGAGAACAGCCCACACAAGCCGAAGCCATGATTGCTAAAAATTACTTGGAAGAAAAAAAACTGAAAGTACTCAACAACTTAGTAGCAGCTTATTTTGATTTGGCTGAATTAAATGCCATTGAAGAACGTGAAATGCGGATGTCAGATTACATCAGAGAGTTGGATAATATCCTGTCTTCTGCAGGTAGAAAAGTATTAGACGGTGCAGGAACAATCTCCCACAACCAAGCTCATGACAAAGCAGTTGAAGAATACAAAAAATACAAAGCCAAAACCTTAAGTGCAGTCGAAAAAGAGTACCTCAATGTAATTGGCAATTTGGAAAAAAAAGCCAAAAAAGGTGACGCTATCAATAAATCTAAAGGCAAAAAACCATGAGCAAGTTAGAGAAATTATTAGAAGGTGTGGTAGTGGAGTGGAAGACTTTGGGGGAAGTTGCTGAACTTAAACGAGGTACAACTATTACCGCAAAAACAAAAATCGATGGCGATATTCCTGTAATTAGTGGTGGTCAGAAACCAGCATACTATAACTCTGAATATAATCGAGATGGCGAAACAATTACAGTTGCAGGTAGCGGTGCTTATGCTGGTTTTGTTATGTATTGGAATGAACCGATATTCGTATCAGACGCTTTTTCGGTTATACCTTATATTTCAGTATTAAATACTCGGTATGTTTTTCATTTTTTATTAAATAACCAAACATGGATTCATAATTTACAGAAAGGCTCGGGTGTTCCGCATGTCTATGCAAAAGATTTAGCAAACCTGACAATCCCCATCCCACCACTAGCTATCCAAAAAGAAATAGTCCGTATTCTCGATACCTTTACAGAGCTTACAGCAGAGCTTACAGCAGAGCTTACAGCTCGTAAAAAGCAGTATAACTATTATCGGGAAGCTTTGTTGAGTTTTGAAGATGGAGAAGTGGTATGGAAGAGTTTGGGCGAGATAACTGAAATTAAACGAGGAAAAAGGTTAGTTAAAAGTCAACTTGAAGAAACTGGAAAATATGCTGAACTGATGCTGAACGATTATACCATTTCTGAGAGGTAATGGTTAAAATCTGATTTAAGCCTGGCAAATTGCTTTTCAACAATGTCCATATCCTTCTGCATCTTTTTCGATTTTTTATCTAAC
>JANOMP010000027.1:0-1455 GCA_031420365.1 Cytophagaceae bacterium | reverse complement strand
GGAGCATTGTCAAAAGAAAAGTGGTGGAGCAATTAGCTACCCCGTTCACAATAGTTATTTTTTCCAAAAGTATGCTCCTGATTCGATTAATTTTTTATATATATTTGAACCCCCATTTTTTGGGTAAGGGATTTTTTATGCCTTTTTTAAAATTACCCTTATTAAACAATAATACCGTTAGTCACAATTGTAACGGACGACCCAGCAACCATCAAACAGACGACAAAAAAGTAAATAATACAAACATCAAATATGACACAAGAACAAAAATCATTACCAAAATGGATACTTATCGTATCGGGACTTTTTGCATTACTCGGACTTATGGTAAGTTCATCATTGTGCTTTTCACCGCAATCGGTTTTGCAGACAGTTGACCTAAACGCAAAAGGCGTTGACTACTTAATTTATATGTGGGCTGCCCGACAATTTGCCGTTGGTTTTATATTTGGTTTTGCGACTTTCAAAAAATCAATTCCAATGCTGACAATTGCTTACATTTTCTTTTTAGTAATGAACATTGGAGATTTTTTTATTGGCATATCACAGCACGACAGTTCACTTTACATTGGAGCAGGAGTTATGTGTATTATTGCCACGACAATGCTTTACTTTATAAACAAACAATCAAAATAAAATGACACAAGAACTAACATTAAACAAATCAATTACCATCAACGCACCCGTTTCAAAAGTTTGGGACGCATTGACAAATCCCGACCTAATCAAAATATATTTCTTCGGGACAGAATGTATAACCGACTGGAAAAAAGGTAGCCCAATTCTTTACAAAGGAATTTATGAAGGCAAAGCATACGAAGACAAAGGCAATATTCTTGATATAGAAAAAGAAAAGTTTATTCTCTTCAATTATTGGAGTTCATTTTCAGGGACAGAGGACATTCCTGCAAACTATTCAGTAATTAAATATGAGTTATCGGCAGACAATAACGAAACGACTTTTACCATTACTCAAGCTGGTTTCAAGACACAAGAAACTCACGACCATTCAGCGACAAATTGGGGTTCTGTAATGGACGGACTTAAAAAAATGTTGGAGGCATAATGTGGACAGAAGAACAACGAACCGCTAACATTTAGCAGGGTAGAAGAAAGTCGGGATGCCGCATCACCCTAACCACAATCTACTTTTGGGTGGTCCGACATTTCGGCTTTTTGCTAGCGGAAGGCCGCCCCCGATGTGTTCGGAGAAACTGGTGGGGCATCAAAGTCCGTTTAGTAGCCTCTCAGTAGATTTCAGTGGGTGCAATTCAAATTGTCGCTAAGCGGCCAATTTTATAGTATTGGCATATTGGCGGCAATTTTAATATTTTGGATGACTTTATTCCACATTCCACTCGCATTAATTGCTCTGAGATTGAGTACATTTTGTGCACCTGAGTTTCCCCATCTCTGCCCGGATTGTTTCAATCGTTTTTGTATAATTGTTCTATG
>JANOMP010000026.1:0-23658 GCA_031420365.1 Cytophagaceae bacterium | reverse complement strand
ATTAAAAAATGCAAAACTTTTAAACAACTACTCACCAAAAGATATAATTGAAATAGCAAAATCAATCTACAAAATGAAAATATCAGGACATTGGTGTATTTCTGAAATTACAAAAAAAACAAATGACCTATTCATGAAAATCGAAATAGGCAACCTAAAATAGATACAGAGTTAGGGTATAAAAAGTAAAATAAAGTAAAATAAAGTAAAATAAAAATACTGGCATCCGAGAAAAAATAAAAACAAAATGAATTCCTTTAATCACATAATCGGGGCGCCGAACCGTGACCATTTTGAAAATTTGAAGTGGAGAATTAATATCAAATCTTAAATAGCTAATAATCAAATTTTAAAGGGGAACGCCCTTTAGGTTTATTCGATTCGATTCGTACCGATTTGTGAATGTTTTTTTGGTGGGACGCCACTCCGATTCTTTTTTCGATTGGACAGGCATACCTGCGGTGCGTCGAAATGCAAAAGTAAGGCCGTCCGCAGGACACACAAAGAATAAAACTGAGGGGGTATTTTTTGAAAACCAGTAAAATGGTCCCGATTCGGCGACCCGATTGAATAGTCATTTGATTAGGATTTTTAATAAATTTTAAATTTTAGTCGGATGCCAGTAATAATAAATAAGATATTTAACAATTAAATTTTGAAAATAGAGAGCGGTGATGTAAGAATAGTAGATTATACTGTACTTAAAAGGTTGTTTAGTTTTATTCTTCCTTATAAAAGCAGGTTCTATTTTTTGGTTTTTTTAATACTTCTAGGGGCTATCTTAACTCCCGCCTTACCATTATTGATTCAATATACAATAGATGTACCTATAGCAGAGGGTAACCATTATAAGTTGTCAGTCTCCTTGGTAGTAATGGTCATATTATTATTGATTAATTCAATATTATCATTTTTAAATACCTATCAAGCGGGTTGGTTAAGTCAAAGAATAATTAATGACATTAGAAATCAAGTTTTTAGCAAGATAATACATCTTAAACTTAAATATTTTGATGAGACACCAATTGGTAAAATTGTAACAAGGACAATTTCTGATGTAGAAACTCTCTCTGATGTATTCAGCTCAGGCTTTGCGGCTATTGCAGGAGATTTAATGCAACTTATATTAATTATTTCTGTAATGTTCTTTATTAATTGGAAACTTACATTAATTAGTATTTCCACTATTCCATTGTTACTAATTAGTACCTACATTTTTAAAGAAAAAGTAAAAAAATCATTCAATCAAGTAAGAAATGCGGTTTCTAATTTGAATTCATTTGTGCAAGAGCACCTTTCGGGAATGAGTTTGATTCAAATTTTTAATGTTGAAAACGAAGAATTTGATAAGTTTGAAAAATTAAATAAAACACATCGAAAAGCAAATATTAAATCTATATTATATTACTCCGTCTATTTTCCTGTAGCAGACGTTATTTCAGCCTTAGGAGTTGGTCTTATTGTATGGTATGGAACGAAAGGTATGATAAGCGAGGAAGTGAGTTTTGGCACAATAACAGCTTTTATTATGTTAATAAATCAATTTTTTAAGCCTATAAGAATGATTGCTGATAGAATAAACACCCTTCAAATGGGTGTAGTGAGTGTTTCTAGAATTATAGAAATATTAGATGATCATAATTTTTTAAAAACAACTGGAAAAATTGACCATAAAATAATAGGAGACGTGCAATTCAAAAATGTTTGGTTTTCATATAACGAAGGAACAACTATATTAAAAGATATTTCATTTCAAATTAAGGCAGGGAAATCACTAGCCTTTGTAGGGACAACAGGTGCTGGAAAAACAACAATCATAAATTTGATTAATAAATTTTATGAAATCCAAAAAGGAACCATTGAAATTGATGGTATAAATATTGATGATTTAGATCAAAATATTTTAAGAAAACAGCTAGGATTAGTTCTTCAAGATGTCTTTTTATTTTCTGGAACTATTGAAGACAATTTAAGGCTTGGGGATGAAAGTATAACTAAAGAAATGATAATTGAAGCATCAAAACTTGTTGGAGTTCATAATTTTATTTTGCAGCTGCCAAATGATTATGGATATAAAGTTATGGAACGCGGGGCAACACTTTCAGTAGGTCAAAGACAATTGTTGTCTTTTGTAAGAGCAATTATTCATAAACCCAAAATTATTATATTAGATGAAGCTACATCTTCTGTTGATTCAGAAACTGAAGAATTGATTCAAAATGCAATCGAAGTATTAATGAAAGGTCGAACTTCTATAATTATTGCACATAGATTAAGTACTATACAAAAAGCAGACAAAATAGTTGTAATGGAAAAAGGGGAAATAAAAGAATTTGGAACCCAACAAGAATTATTAGACAAAAATGGCATATATTCAAAATTATATGATATGCAATTTGCTACCTAAAAACCAAAATCTTCAATTTTTAATAATTTAATTTAAATTTTCTGTGTGCCAACTTTTATTATTAGTTAAAAATTAATTTTTTTAAATCAGTTATTATAACCTCTAGATAAAGTTAATTGATGGAATCAAATTAAAATAAAAGCTTCCATTTTCGATTATTCTTCTTATTTTTTTTGCATTTTTAGCTATTTTTTCACCTTTTAAGTTTACTGGCAGAAAAAAGTAAAAATAATTTTTACAGTATATTGTTACTTATGGCATGAGATTTGAGTAATACTATTCATAATACTACTCCCTTTTACAAAATGAATTTAATATTAAAATTATCGAAAATATTTGCAATTGTAATCTTTGCAAATTCTAGCATTATCGCTCAAAATATTTCAATGTTTAACGCTGGATTTAAGTATTCTAATGGGTTTTCTAAAATCTCCATAAATGGAAAATTTGGATATATCAATAAAGAAGGTGGGTTGGCCATTCCTTGTATATTTGATTATTCCAACGATTTTAATGAAAATTTTGCAGTAGTAAGAAAAGGAAAAAAATATGGAGTTATTTCTTCCAATGGTTTACCAATTGTTGACTATAAATATGACTATATCGAAAATTTTTCAAATGGATTAGCACTTTTTAAATTAGATAATAAGTTTGGCTTTATTAATCAAAAAGGGGTGGAAGTTATTCCTGCACAGTTTAGTTTTGCGATGAGTTTTAACGAAGATTTGGCAGCAGTTGAGATTAAAGGGAAATATGGCTTTATTGATACCAAAGGAGAAATAACGATAAATCCAAGCTACAATTTTACAACTCCGTTTAGTAATGGATTAGCTGCAGTTAAAATAGATGATAAGTATGGATTTATAAATACAAAAGGAAAGTTAGTAATCGAGCCTAAATATGAAATGGCATCCGTTTTTACAAATGGATTATCCACTGTAAAATTAAATGGTAAAACTGGATTAATAAATAAGAAAAACAAAGAAGTCGTTGCTTTTGAATATGAAAATATAGGGCAGTTTACAAATGAAATAGCTGTATTTTCTAAAAATGGAAAATTTGGAATTTTGAATTCAAAAGGTGAGGAAATAATTTCAGATTTTCAATACATTGAAGAATCATCCGAAGGGTTATTAGCTTTCAAAAAATTTGGCTTATGGGGTTTTATGGACCAAAAAGGTCAAACAATAGTAGATCCTATTTTTGAAAGTATTAGAAGCTTTTCTGATGGAATGGCTGTAGTCAGTGTGAGTAAAAGATATGGATACGTTGACATTAAAGGAAAATTAGTTATTCCAATCATTTATGATAAAGCAATTGATTTTTCAGAAGGTTTTGGAGCAGTTAAATATGGAGATTCGTATATATTTATTGACAAATATTCAAAAGAAAAAATTGAATTAACTTTAGATTCAAAATCTAAAGATCATGTAATGGTGAAGGTAATTAACAACGAAATAGATAGCAACAAACTAATCTCAAGTATAGCTTTAGATTAATAAAAATACTAATCAAATTAAAAAGGATTGAACTTAAGTAGTTCAATCCTTTTTTAATTTACCTTGAAGCCCTCCAGTATGAACCACCAAAATATTTGAACCCTTTTGAAAGAAATCATTTTTAATTTTTTCATAAATAGCATAAAATAATTTCCCTGTATATACTTGATCAATCAAAAATTTGTGCTTGTTTTCAAAATAATCTATAAAATCAAGCAGCTTATCATTGTATTTTGCATAGCCGCCAAAATGAAAATCTAATTCGATTGATGAGGAACTTGGAAAATTTGAATTCATTAAATTTGCAATATCTGTTTTTAAAAATTCGCCATTTTTCAAAACAGAAACTCCTAATACTTTTCCATTATAAATTGAATTGGTACATATACCTGCCATTGTACCCCCTGTTCCAATTGAGGTGCAAATAAAATCGAAATTGGGAGAGAAATTTACAATTTCATCTACCATTTCAGATACTCCTTTTAAAGCTAAAGTGTTTGTACCACCTTCAGGAATTATATAATGTGTGGCTTTATACTTTTCTTCAAAAATTGATTTATCCTTATATGCTGTCCTAGTAACAAATATTAATTCAACCCCATTCTCAAAAGCCAATTGTAAAGTTTGGCTGCTATTTTTACTCAATTCATCTCCTCTAATAATGATGGTAGCCTCAAAGCCAAAAAGTTTTGCAGCTTCTGCAACAGCTGCTACATGATTTGAGTATGCTCCCCCAAACGTTAATATTTTATTTTTACTATTTTTTTCTGCCTCTAATAAATTATACTTAAGCTTTCTAAATTTATTGCCAGATACAACGGGATGGCACAAATCGTCCCTTTTTACAAATACTTTTACCATTTTTTCTTCGAACAATGGATCAAATATTTCAATTATTGGGGTAGGAATATTTATTATTTTTTCGAATTCAAGCATATTTAACGAAATTTGCAAATAAATACAAAAAATGGATCAAAATAAAGACCTATTCGATGATGAAGAAGACAACCTGATTGAGTATTATAAAATTCAGGTAGATCCAGGCCAAACTCTAATGCGGTTAGATAAATATTTATCTCATCATTTAAAAAATGTCTCTAGAACTCGTATTCAAAATGCTATTGATACCGAGTCTGTAAAGGTAAATAACAATTCTATAAAATCAAGTTACAAAGTTAAACCAAATGATTTGATAGGTATTTCTCTTGCTCATGCACCTAGAGAACCAACAGAAGTTTTGCCAGAAGATATTCCATTAAACATCGTACACGAAGATGAAGAAATAATGATTATTAACAAATCTCCAGAAATGGTAGTACACCCTGGACATGGAAACTGGACGGGTACGTTGGTAAATGCTTTGGTACATCATTTTGCCAATTTACCGACCTCTCAAAATGGTTCAATAAGACCAGGATTAGTACATAGAATTGACAAAGGCACTTCGGGTTTATTAGTAATTGCTAAAACTGAATTTGCTATGCAATTTTTAGCTAAACAATTTGCAGACCATACCACAGAAAGAACCTATAATGCTTTGATTTGGGGTGAACCAAAAGAACTTGAAGGGACTATTAACGCAAATATTGGAAGAGGTTTTAAAGACAGACGAATTTCTGATGTCTTTCCTGAAGGTGACTATGGAAAAACAGCAATAACCCATTATAAGGTTTTAAAAAACATGCGTTACGTTTCCCTTATTCAATGTAATCTTGAAACTGGTCGAACCCATCAAATTAGAGCTCATATGAAGCATATAGGCCATCCTTTATTTAATGATGCCGCTTATGGCGGTGACAAAGTTTTAAGAGGCGACTTATTTTCAAAATATAAACAATTTGTAGAAAACTGTTTTGATATTATCCCGAGACAAGCTTTACATGCGAAATCTTTAGGTTTCATACATCCAGGAACAAAAAAATGGATTCAGTTTGATTCAGACTTACCGGCGGACTTTACCACAGTTTTAGATAAATGGGAACATTATTTGCAGTATAAGTAAAAAAAAAATGATAGAAATAAGAAAAGCAATTGCCAAAGACGTACCAGAAATAATGCGATTGGTAAAAGAATTGGCACTATATGAAAATGCTTCAGAGGAAGTTATAAATACAGAAGAAAGGATGCTTTTAGAAGGATTTTCAAAAAATCCTGCATTTGGTTGTTATCTGGGACATGAAAATGGAAAAATTTTAGGCATGGCTTTATATTATTACAGATATTCAACATGGAAAGGAAAAAGATTGTATTTAGAGGATTTAATAGTAACTAAAGAGGCAAGGGGAAACGGACTGGGAAAATTGCTTTTCGATAAAATGATAAAACAAGCCAAAGAAAATCAATGCTCAGGAATGATGTGGCAAGTATTAGATTGGAATAAAACTGCAATTAATTTTTATAATAAATACGATACCAAATATGACAAAGGATGGCTTAATTGCCATTTAAATTTTTAATTTATTTATCCAAGCGAAACGTCTAAATACATCATAATAGCAAACCCAAACATAGCCCCAATGGTAGATAGATCCGTTTCACTACCATTCTGTGATTCTGGGATTAATTCCTCGACCACTACAAAAATCATAGCACCAGCAGCAAAAGACAACGCATAAGGTAAAATTGGAGAAATGTAAAAAACTAAAACTGCTCCTAAAACACCAGCTATGGGTTCAACTGCTCCACTTAATTGACCATAATTAAAAGCCTTTAACCTTGAAAACCCTTCTCTTCTCAAAGGGATAGAAACAGCTGCACCTTCGGGAAAATTTTGAAGACCAATTCCAATACATAATGCAATAGCACTAGCTAAAAGACCAACATCAGGATTATTTGCCAAAGCTCCAAATGCAACTCCAACCGCCAATCCTTCAGGAATATTGTGTAAGGTAATAGCTAATACTAACAATATACTTCTATGCCAAGATGTTTTTAATCCTTCGGCTTGTTCCATTTTCCTATCTAAATGTAAATGCGGTAATATCTTATCAATACTGAATAAAAAAGCCCCCCCCAATAAAAATCCAACCACCGCCGGAATCCATCCTTCTTTACCATCTGCTTCCGCCATTTCTATGGCGGGAGCAAGTAATGACCAAAAACTTGCTGCTATCATAACTCCTGCTGCAAAACCGAGCATAAGGTTTAAAACCTTTTGATTTATACTTTTGAAGAAAAAAACCAAACTAGCACCAAGAGCTGTAACTGCCCAAGTAAACAAAGTGCCAATAAGAGCTAACAGAATAGGGTTAACTTCTAATATATCTTTTAATTCCATAGTTAGACTAATCTAATATTTTTATTATAATACCCAAATATAAAGATTACTATTTTAATTTGAAAAACTTTGTTAAATTAAAATAAAAACTTGCCAAATAAATTTAGAATTAATGAATGTTCAAAATGAAAAAATAATCATTTTTATTGGTGTAATTCTAATGGCTTTTGGATAAGTAATCTACTTTGGGGGGGATAGATTTTTGGTTTTGAAAGCTACCGGGAGATTTAAGAGTTGAAAAAACTAATTTCAAAATCTATCCTCATCTTACTACTCTACTGATTATTAGTATTTTACTAAAAAAATATTTGAATTTATTGAAAAATAAATCCAAATTAAAAAGGACTAACATATTTTAACTTTGATATGTAAAAAAATTCTTTTGAAATTATTCCACTTTCCGCTCGAATAGTTTTATTTCCAAAGGCTAAATAGGTATGATCAAACCAAGAAACAAGGTCTAGAGTCAAATCAGAAATACCAATTTTCTTTTCCTCATTTTTTTTCATATCAAAAGTGGAAAAATTTTTAGATTCAAAATTTTTGGTAATAAAATTTGAATTAATTAACTCTTCTTTTGGATAAGCCACTAAATAGCCCTCTTCATACAATGTAATCTGCACTTTTTCATTTAATGTTGCACTTTCTAAATTTTTTAGATTTATACTATAATCCCATGTTTTTCTTCCAGTGGTATCAAATGTAAAAATGAGGGCATGGGTAAATTTATAATTATTATATTCTTTTAAAGGCCTTGTTGATACGGAATTAAGCATAGTTCTTTCTAAAATAATTGAATTTTTATATTCAGGATAATAAACCTCCGCTAGTAAAGTAATTTCGTTTCCTATACGTATGGGTTCATGTAAGTTTATTCTATATCTCATTTTAATGTCTTTTCCTTTTGCTTTACGAGAATTCATCCTAGTAGTGATTTTCTGTTGCCTTTTAGGAGACAAATAGCTATAGAAATTCTGCAAATCTGAAAAATAAAAAAATTTAATTTCCTCCTGATTTGCCAAAGGCATAAGATAAAATCCAGCGGAAAAATCAGAACAATTTTCGGAAAAATTCCCAGAAAGCATTAGTTTATTATTGGGCATAGATATTATTTTACCAGACAAAATAACTTTATTTTTGCTTCCCAATTCCATTATCTTAACCAACCTTCCTTCATAATCATAAATCGAAAAGCTAAAGTTGCATTTTCTATCATCTCTATGCATTACAAAAATTTCGTCCGTTTCTTCATTTACCTCTATTGCATTTAATTTTACATTATTTGCGTGTAAATGCGGGAGGACTTTAAAAGAAGCATCAAATAATCGGCCTAATTCTACTACTGGCCTATCGTTATATTTGCCTCCGATTATCACTTTGTTACCGACAGCTGAAAAAAAATCTATGTCCATCTTTGTTAACATTTTTGCTTCTGTTAAAAAACCAAAGCCTTTTTCTAAATCAAGTTTTAATATTTTGATATTGCTCTTTTCTGATTCTTTAAACAAACAATAGAGATAGTCTGAATTAAAAAAATATTTTTCTAGCTCAAAATAGTCCCCTATTTCAAATTCTGTTTTCCATTGCAACGTTAAAGTTGAATCATATTTCAAAAAATTTAGGATTGCTTTTTTACCAAATAAGGTGGTTTGAGAATTTAAAACCAAAATTCCCTTTTCATTAAGTGGTAAAACAGTGAAATCTTCCTCTTTGTCCATGTTTATAGGAATCTGAATCTCATTTTTTTGAGACAACTGTCCATAATTACTTTGTATAACCGAAAGATTTATTGCGGTAAACAAAAATAATCTAATACGTATATTGAAAAATATCATCTTATCCCTAATTCAATCACTTCCATATTTTTTATTTTTCCATCTTCTAAATCCATTCTCATAATAGTTCTGATCTTATGAAAACCATGTTTTCCCGCAGCACCTGGGTTCAAATACACTAAATTTTTGTTTTTCGTATCTTTTAAAACTCGTAAAATATGGGAATGTCCACAAATTAACAAATTAGGTTCGTTTTTTTTTATTAATTCCCTTATTCTAGGATTGTAAGAAGGAGGTAATGCACCAATGTGAGTCATTAGAATCTTTAATCCCTCCAATTCAAATATCATATTTTCTGGATATAATTCTCGGACATCTTGGGCATCAATATTTCCATAAACAGCCTTGACTGGCTTAAAACTAGAAAGTTTTTGAATAACTTCCACTTGTCCAATATCCCCAACATGCCATATTTCATCACAAATTTCAAAATGCAAAAAAACGTTGGGATCTAAATAAGAATGGGTATCCGAAATAAGCCCAATTTTAAGCATTTCAATATTTTACTTTTATGCCGTGATACGTTTCTTGTTCTTCATAGTCTTTCCTCATAGGATGACCTTCCCAGTCAGCAGGTAATAAAATTCTTCTTAAATCTGGGTGGTTTGAAAATTTAACACCAAAAAAATCATAAATTTCTCGTTCATGCCAATCTGCTGTTTTCCAAATATCTGATAAAGAAGTTATTGAATTTTCCGCATTAAGTTGGCGATTGAATTGAATTTTTAAAATTAAACTTCTTCCAAATGGAATAGATGTTAAATGATATATGATATCCATAGACTGAGCTTCAATTCCATTATCTATTGCTGTAATACAATTTAGATAATCGAAATAATAAGAAGGAGATTGATTTAAATAAGAGGCAATAATAAAAAGTTTTTCAACTGGAATTAGAATCTGAGGCTGTAAGTCTTCTTGAAACCTTTCTCTATCAAAAGAGAAATTAAAAGCGGTTGCCAAATTCTCGGCTATTTCTTTTGTTCCAGTTAAATTCATTAGTTATTTTGGGAAAGGAGATATAAAACTGCCATTCTAATAGCCACTCCGTTTTCAACTTGATCTAAAATAATGGAATGATCTGAATCAGCAGCATCAGAACTTAATTCTACTCCCCTATTAATAGGGCCAGGATGCATCAAAACTATTTTCTTATCTAAGTCATCAAGCATTTTTTTATTTATTCCAAAATACAATGCATATTCACGCAACGAAGGAAAATATTTTAACTGTTGCCTTTCTAATTGAATCCGTAAGACATTTGCCACATCGCACCAGACTAAGGCATCTTTAACTTTATCAAATACTTTTACACCTAATTCAGGCAAATGTTTAGGAATCAGTGTTTGTGGGCCACAAACCCGAACTTCTGCACCTAGTTTTTGAAGACAAAATATATTTGAAAGTGCAACTCTAGAATGCAAAATATCCCCAATAATTACTATTTTCTTTCCATAAATATCACCTAATTGTTCTTTTATAGAATACGAATCTAAAAGTGCTTGTGTAGGGTGTTCATGGGTTCCGTCTCCGGCATTTACAATATTCGCTTTTATTTTGTTTGACAAAAAATGAGGTGCTCCAGGACTACTATGACGCATCACCACCATATCTACCTTCATTGCTAAAATATTGTTTACCGTGTCAAGGAGTGTTTCCCCTTTTTTAACGGAACTTCCTGCAGAAGAAAAATTGATGGTGTCAGCTGAAAGTCGTTTTTCGGCCAGTTCAAAAGAAAGTCTAGTTCTAGTTGAATTTTCAAAAAAAATGTTTGCTATGGTTATGTCTCGCAGTGAAGGCACTTTCTTTATAGGCCTATTTATGACATCTTTAAATTCCTTTGCAGTGTCAAGAATTAGATTTATATCATTTTCGTTAATATCTTTAATACCAAGAAGATGTCTGGTGCTAAGTGCCTGCATTAATTATTCAGAAGAAAATTTTACAATATTACGAATTTAGTTCTTATTTGACAAAAAGCTTTTAAATAGCTTTTTTATAGTATTCAAAAATAAAAATGTTATTCCAAAATGCACAGATACGCTAATTAGTTATCATTTTATCAAAAACCAAGGATTTTATACCGAAAATTTTTGCTTTTTCGCCCATTGGTGAAATTTTAACTTGAAGATTCTTTTTAAAGTCTAATAAACAATATTTATTAATTGCTTGATATAAAGTAGAAATAATTAGTTCACCTGCTTTTGTTAAAATACCATCGATTATAATAATCTCTGGATTGAACATATGTATTGCAATAGAAAGCCCTTTTCCTAACTCTCTTCCAATATCAAAAATCAAATCAATTGAAAATTCATCGCCTTTAAGTGCGGCATCTATAATGTCTTCTAACCTTATTACATCCTTTATTAAAGATAATGTTGATGATTTTCCAATTGCCAATCCCTCTTTTGCTTTATTTACTAATGCTAAAGCAGAAGCTACCGTTTCTAAACATCCTTTTTTCCCACAATGGCATAATATTCCATCAGGTTTAATTTGGATATGACCAAGTTCACCTGCAAATCCATCTGCTCCTTTAATAATCTGACCATTACTTAAAATACCTAAGCCAATTCCCCAATCTAAATTTATTAGCAAAACGTTTTTCATATTTTTCGCCAATCCAAAATGATGCTCGCCTATCATGGATGCTTGTGTATCATGACTTATAAAAGTTGGTAATTCTAATGCATTACCTATTAGATGTGCAAATGATTCGTTGTTTCGATTTAAATGAGGGTACGTAAAGTTTATACCGTTTTCAGAGCTCAACAATCCAGGTGATGAAATTCCAATCGCCCAAATAGATTTTTCCGAAATGAAATTTTTGGCCGCATTTTTTATTACTTTAATAATTTCATGATCATTTATATTAACTTCAACAGAAGTCTGCTCTAAGATTTCATTTCGGAGGTTAACAATATAAAGGTTAGTTTGATAAATATTGATATCAATTACTAATATACTATTTTTGTTAGAGTTGATATCAAACAAACTAGGTCTCCTTCCAGATTTTGTAATTGATGAACCAACCTCATAAATCCAGCATTCTGAAATTAATTCATTAATATAAACTGTTATTGAGGGAACGCTGGTATGAAGCTGTTTAGCCAATTGAGCAATCGTCATTTCACCAGAATTATATATTTCCTTTAGAATCCCAGTAATATATTGCTTCTTTTTAATTTCAACTATCGAAGTAGTCGTAGCTGTTTCTGTAAAACTATTCATTGGTTATTGAGATAATTTAAAACACCTTAAATTTTGAAATATCCAAAACATTTCTATTTCAAATGAATTTGATAAAATTTGTACTTTGCGGAATTAAGTTTTAAATATTAATTATTGGCATCCGACTAAATTTAAAATTTATTAAAAATCCTAATCAAATGACTATTTAATCGGGTCGCCGAATCGGGACCATTTTACTGGTTTTTAAAAAAGACCCCCTCTGTTTTATTCTTTGTGTATCCTGCGGACGGTCTTACTTTTGCGTTTCGACGCACCGCAGGTATGCCTGTCCAATCGAAAAAAAAATCGGAGTGGCGTCCCACCAAAAAAACATTCACAAATCGGTACGCCCTTCGAATCGAATAAACCTAAAGGGCGTTCCCCTTTAAAATTTGATTATTAGCTATTTAAGATTTGATATTAATTCTGCACTTCAAATTTTCAAAATGGTTACGGTTCGGCGTTCCAATTTTGAGATTAAAGGAATTCATTTTGTTTTTATTTTTTCTCGGATGCCAGTAAAAAATAATTCTATAATCTAAGTTTATAATACATTTTAAAATTAAAACTATCATGAAAAAATGCAAACAATTTACCATTCTTTTTGCTGTTCTATTACTATTAAATAGCATAGGCTCATTTAAAACAATAGCCCAAACTGCTGCTAATGAACCTAATTATTTGCTTCGCGAATACATGAAAGTGGTGCCTGGTAAAGAAAATGACTATTTAAAGGTGGAAAAAATTTGGAAAAAAATACATGAACGCCGCATAAAAGAAGGCAAAATATTGGCATGGACACTTTCTCGTAGAGTTTATTATGGAACAAACTCACCTTATGATTATATTACTACCACAGTTTTTAAAAGTGGCAAAGAAATGGATGAAGCTGCTTCTTTAAATTGGGATTATATAAGAGCTGGACTGAGTCCCGAAGACTTGGCAATAGTAAATACCACAGAAGACACCCGAAAAATGGTTTCAAGTCAATTGGTTTATCAAACCCAACGAGTACAAGCTAATGAATCGGAAAATAAATTTTGGCAAATTACTCAAGTAAGAGCAAAACAAGGAACTGGTGCAGAGCTTGAAAAATACGAAGCAATGATGAAACCTGTTTTTGAAGAAGCAGCAAAATCTGGACAAATATCTGGTTGGAGATTTGGGGAAAATTTATTTCCTAGACGGGCAAATGATGGCAATTATTATCGTGTGATTGTAACTAAGAATATGGAAGATATGTTAAACAGTGAGAAAAATCCATATTTATCAGCTGCTTTCAAAAAAGTATATCCTACAAAAGATTGGAAAGTGTTTTCAAAAGCAATTAATGATATTATTACAACTTTAGATGTAGATCTTTTGGAAAGAATAGATTCTGCTGCAAATTAAATATTAAAAAAAAACATAAGGTTAGGTTAATATAGGTACAAAATGTCATTGCATTTGCGATGACTTTTTTTTTTACTTATTCATTGTAACTAAAAACAAAAAAAGGATTTAAAATTAATAAATTAAAACAATGATTTGGAAACCTCGATAAGTAATTTAATTCAAAATGTTCCATTTATTTAAATGTTTTTCTTAATTTGCAATTGTAGATTAGCCTAAACATGTTGTAAAAACCACAACAAAAAAAAATCAACGTCATTTTAAATAGTAAAAATGTCGAATAACGAACAAACCCTTATAGAAAAATTAAATTTTTTAATTGATAAAAATTTAGATAATCCAAAATTCACGCTTGAAAGTATTTGTATTGACTTAGGAATAAGTCGCTCTCACCTTCATAGGGTATTATCTAACCATAGGCAACCATCTACTACGCTTTATATCAGGAAAAGAAGGTTAGAAAAAGCAAAGGAATTGCTAAATAATACCGAAATGAGGATGTCTGAGATTGCAGACGCTGTTGGTTTTAATAATCCTCAAAACTTCAGTAAATATTTTGCAGAAGAATTTAAGGTTAGTCCATCCGAATTAAAAAAGAGAATCCTTTTAGAATCAGAAAAAGAAAAGATTTCCATTGCAGTTTTACCATTTATAAATAGAAGTTCTGATATAAGTCAAGAATATTTTAGTGATGGAATCACCGAGGAGCTTATCAACGTTCTGTCACAGATACCAAGTTTAAAGGTGTTGGGAAGGAGTTCAAGTTTTTCATATAAAAGTAAAAATGAAGATTTAAGAGAATTTGGAAAGCTTTTAAATGTTAGCTTTATTTTAGAAGGAAGTGTTCAGAAGTCTGCAAATAAACTCAGAATTTCGGTTCAGCTTATTAAAGCATCAGATGGTTTTCAAATATGGTCTGAAAAATATGATAGAGAACTTACGGATGTTTTTGATATTCAAGACGAAATTTCGTTATCAATTTTAAGGGAAATTGAAGTTAAATTGCTTGGAAATCATAAAGAGTATGCATTAAAACGTTACACCAACAATCCCGAAGCATATGAAAGATATCTTAAAGGAAGGTATTTTCATAATAAATTTGCAGGAGAAGAGGAATACCAAAAGGCTATTTCTTATTTTAAATCAGCGATAGAAATTGAACCTAACTATGCTATTGCTTATTCAGGAATAGCCTCCTGTTATCTAAATTTATGGTTTTATCGATTTTTGCAACCCCATGAAAGTTTAACACTTATGAAGCTTGCAACTGCCAAAGCCATGGAAATTGATGACCAAATGCCAGATAGTTATCTTTCTCAAGCTCGAATGGAGTTATTATTTAAATGGGATTTTAAGTCGGCAAAGAATTCTTATAAAAAAGCATTGGAATTAGGAGGAAATTCAGCGGAGCTTCATATTCAATATGCCCTATTTTGTGGTATTTGCGAAAACCATGATTTAGCCCAAAAGCATAACCTCAAAGCATTATCTATAGATCCATTCTCATTAGTTAACAGTTTTTATTCCTCGTATATTTATTGGATAGCTGGAAATTTTGAACAAGCTTATAAACAAGGTAAAAAAATGTTAGATTTAGAACCCAATTTTTGGGGTGGCCATTTTATTATAGGTTTAAATCAAATAAAAATCAATAAATATGATGAAGCTTTAGACTCCTTAAATTTGGCCTTAAAATACAATTATAGTGGAATTACCTTGAGTGCTATTGGAGTTTTGCATGCTCTTTCCCATAAATATAAGGAAGCAGAAACTATAATCGAAGATTTGAAATTGCTAAGTAAAACAAAACCAGTTTCGAATTATGACTTGGCAATTATCTATGCCGCTATTAAAGATTTCCACACTGCAAATCAATATTTTAAAGAAGCAATTGACAAAAATGAACCTTCCATGTTATTTTTTAAATTTATTATTAGGGATTGGGTGCCTGATTTTCTATTGGATCATAGATATGAAAATTTAGTTAAACAAATATATTAAATTAAACCTTTAAAATAGCTTCCAGAATTCCAATTCTTTGGGCGAATGAAATTAGGATATAGCCCTATCTAATTTTATCAACAATAAGCTAAATTCCAGCATCAATACGCAAATCATTTGCATCAATACTATAAGCAATTTCAATTTGAACCCTCTACATTTGTAATATAAATGACTAGGCTTATTACAACAAATTGAATTTGAAATCAAAATTTAATTATGTTAATTGAATATTATTTTATTAAAATAGGATTGCATCTAGTATCTCCATATCAACATATAAGTATAGTCATGAAAACTTATACTTAAATCAAAATCTAACGAAGAAAAAATTTTGATTTCCAAAGTCGCTTATTTCACTATTTTTAATGAAAAAAGCGACTTTGGCTTTAAAAAAACTAGTCAATTTTAATTTAATTATTAAATACCCAATTAAGAAAATCTGGGAACACTTTTTTCCAAGTTTCAAAATTATGCTCTCCCCCCTCTATTTCAATATAAAAGATTGAATTGCTTTCATATCCTGCATTTTTTAATTCTTTAATTATATCTAAAGTATCATCTATTGAATCAATAATACCATTTTTATTTCTATCAGCAGTTTCATCTAAAGTCCCACACTCTAGCCAAAACTTTTGTCCATTATTTTTGCCAACCTTTCTAATTTTCTTATGCATAATCCTATCCGCATCTTCATCAAATCCTTCTTGATAGCTCTTATCTCTCCACCAAAAAGAACCACTAAAAACACCAATTTTACCAAACAAATTTGAATTTTCAAAAGCAATATCAAAAGCAGAAAGGCCTCCAAGAGAAAAACCGCAAATCGTATTATCTGTGGAAAGATTTGATCCAGAATACGTTCTTTGAATAAATGGCATTAATTCATTAACTACAAAATTCATGTAATCAGTAGCTTTGTTTCCCCGGTTTTCATAATCAGGCACAAAGGAAGTACCATATTCTAGTAATCTTGCTTTACTACAATGGATTGCAACAAAAATATGAGGGTTTGAGTAATCTTCATAAAAATTTTTTTCTATTTTTTCTAAATCTAATTGATCAAAATCTTGTCCATCATTCATGTAAATGACTGGATATTTGGCATTTAAATTAATAGGGTTAGGAATAATTAGGTCAAAATTTACAATTCGATTTAGAAATCGAGAAAATATCTTTTGTTTTTTTTTAATACTAATTTTATCAGTTGTTATCTTGCTCAAAAGGAATAGTTTTTAAAAAAAATAAATAAAGTTTTTTTCTTAATAATAAAATTCTTAGAATTATATTATTTTTTAATTTTACACAAAAATAGTAAACAATGAAGGAAGAATATATAAATTTTTATTCACATATTTTAGGAAGACCTATTGAACTTCTAGTAACCGGCCATTGGGGATATCCATTATTAATGTTTCCTACCTCGATGGGAAATGCTTTCCAAAACCGAGATTCAGGATTGTTGAATAGCATATCTTCTTTAATTAACGAAGGTAAAATTAAAACCTATAATATTGGCTCAATTGATTTTGAAACGTTTTATGGAAAACATTTACCAGCTCATATTAAAATTAAGAATTATGAAAAATATACGCAATTTATTAAGGAGGAGTTAATTCCTCAAATTCAAAAAGAGGCGAGTGTTCATAGAATAGGTTTAGCGGGATGTAGCTTTGGGGCATATCATGCTGTAAACTTTGCATTTAAATATCCTGACTTAGCAGATTTTGTTATTGGACTCAGTGGTGCTTATGACATCACAACTTTTATGAAGGGTCACTACGATGACAATGTTTATTTTAATAATCCCATAGATTTTATGAAAAATGCAGAAACTCGGAAATATAATCATTTAAAAATAATACTAGGAACATCAGATTGGGATATCTGCCGAGAGGATACATTAAAATTTTCCCATGTTTTGAGCAATAAAAAAATAAATCATTGGTGTGATGAAAAAAAATGGTCAAAACATGATTGGCCACTTTGGAACATGGCCTTCCCAGAATATATATCAGAAGTAATCGCTTATTAAAAAATCAATATAATAAAATGAAAAAAATCGGAATTCTATTTGGAATGGAAAACACTTTTCCTTGGGCGTTTATTGATAGGGTAAACCAAAAAACTGGTGGCATTGATATTATTGCCGAACCCGTAGCTATAGATAAAGTAGAGCAAGGTGTAGCTTCAGAATATGCAGTAATTATTGATAGAATTTCTCAAGACGTACCATTTTATAGAGCTTATTTAAAAAATGCAGCTCTATGTGGTACTGCCGTTATAAATAATCCGTTTTGGTGGAGTGCTGACGAAAAATTTTTTAATAATTGTCTTGCTATTAAATTGGGAGTTCCTGTACCCAAAACAGTTTTACTTCCTTCAAAAGAGAGACCTGATGACACCTCTGACCAATCGTTCAGAAACTTAATAATGCCATTAGATTGGCAATATATGTTTAATCAAATTGGCTTCCCTGCATACATGAAACCTCATTCTGGAGGTGGATGGAAAAGTGTATATAGAGTTGAAAGCCCTGACGATTTATGGCAAAAACATGGAGAAACTGCACAATTGGTGATGATGCTCCAGGAAGAAATAAACTTCACAGATTATTATAGATGTTATTGCATAGGAGGTAAACATGTACACATTATGCCATATGAGCCAAGAAACCCGCATCACTTAAGATATGCTACACAACCTAAAACGCAAGGTGAAGCACACACAAAACTTATGAAAACAATTCATGAATATGTGTTACGATTAAACCATGGTTTAGGATATGACTTTAATACAGTAGAATTTGCAATTAGAGACGGTATTCCTATTGCAATTGACTTTTGCAATCCCGCACCAGACGCTGACATAAACTCAGTGGGTTCTGAAAATTTTGAATGGGTTGTAGAACATTCTGCCCTTTTTGCAATAGAAAAAGCGAAAAGTCAAGTATTTGGTCAAAATAATTGTACATGGGGTAGTTTTATTTCTAATTCTTCAGCCCCTTTAGGTGCAGAAACTACTAAACCAGCAGTAAAAAAAGTAGTAAAAAAATCAAAATGACACAATGGCAATATTCACTTTAGGGATTGAAGAAGAATTTCAAACTATCGACCCAGAAACAAGGGAATTGAAGTCCCATATGTCAAAACTGGTAGAAGGAGGAAAGGTAATTTTGCAGGAAAGAATTAAGCAAGAAATGCACCAGGCAGTGGTAGAAACAGGCACAAATATTTGTGAAAACATAACAGAAGCCCGGCAAGAAGTAACATTTCTTCGAAAAATGTTAATTGACTTAGCTGACAAACAAAATCTTAAAATTGCCGCAGCTGGTACTCATCCCTTCTCTGACTGGCAAAATCAATTAATAACTGAAGACGATCGATACAACAAATTAATTGACGAAATGAGGGATGTGGCCAGAGGAAACTTGATTTTTGGTTTACACGTACATGTTGGTATTGAAGATAGAAATGAGGCCATTAAAATCATGAATGAAGTTAGATATTTTCTTCCTCATATTTTTGCTTTATCAGTTAACTCCCCTTTTTGGTGTGGTAGAAACACAGGTTTTCATAGTTATAGATCTAAAGTTTTTGACAAATTTCCAAGAACAGGTATTCCAGATCACTTTAACAGTGCCGCTGAATATGATTCATATTTAAATTTATTAATAAAGACAGGTTGTATTGATAATGGAAAGAAAATTTGGTGGGATTTAAGGCTGCATCCATTTTTCCCTACCATTGAATTCAGAATATGCGATGTACCTATGCGTGTGGATGAAACAATTTGTTTAGCAGCCATAATGCAAGCTTTGATTGCCAAATTATATAAATTAAGACACCAAAATTTAAGTTTTAGAATCTACCATAAAAACTTGGTAAACGAAAATAAATGGAGAGCAGGTCGATATGGAATTCATGCAAAACTAGTAGATTTTGGAAAAGAAACAGAAGTTCCTTTTGAGTATTTGGCCAACGAACTCATGGATTTTATTAAGGACACCGCAGAAGAATTAGGTTCAATTCACGAAGTAAATTATGTAAACCAAATTCTAAAAAATGGAACAGGTGCAGACCGTCAACTTAAAGTTTATGAAAAAACAAATGACTTGAAAGCGGTAGTGGATTACATGGTGGAAGAAACAAAATTCGGATTGTAAAGTTATGATTAAGGATTTTCTTTTCGTTATAGTAAACAAAATAAATGGAGGAGTTTAAAATTGGCATTTTAGATATGTACCAAGGTGTATCAAATGAAGGTATGCGGTGCATAAAAATGCTTGTAAAAGATTTTTTTTACAAAATTGATCAAAAAGCAAGTTTTAGAGTTTTTGATGTTAGGAATAATTCAGAAATTCCCAATTTAGATGAATTTGATGGGTTTATTTCAAGTGGAGGACCGGGAAGTCCACTTTTAGAGAATCATGAATGGGAAAAAAAATATTTTGGTTTTATTGAAAATTTAATATTTCATAATAAAACTGAAAATAACAAAAAACATTTATTCGCAATTTGTCATTCTTTTCAATTGCTTTATCAATATTTTGAATTAGGGGTTGTAAATAAAAGAAAAAGTACATCTTTTGGAGTTATGCCAATGCATCGATATAAATCATCTAAAAAAGAAACGATTTTAGGAGAGTTGTTAGATCCTTTTTGGGCGGTGGATTCACGTGACTATCAAGCCATTAAACCCAATCATAAACGATTTGAGGAATTTGGAGCCAAATTGTTATGTATCGAAAAAGATAGACCTCATGTTCCTCTTGAAAGGGCTGTAATGGCAGTACGTTTCACAAAAGAAATTTTTGGCACTCAATTTCATCCCGAAGCAGACGCAGAAGGAATGCATCGACTTTTTAAAACGGAAGAGAAAAAAGCAGCAGTAATTAAAAATTTTGGATTAAATAAATACGAGGATATGGTCGCTCATCTGGAAGATCCCGATAAAATCTTGTTTACAGAGTCTATAATTATCCCTAATTTTCTAAAAATAGCATTTGAAGCAAGTAAAATGGCTGTTTTAATATAATTTATTTAAAATGGTAATAGAAGCTAGAAATACTTTTAACGATTCATTTTCTACCGAAAAATACAATAGCCTTATAGCTGAAATTCATGCTGAGTTTCCTGGTCAATTGGATTTTAGAGTTGCAGAATCTCCAATTTTTATTGGTAATGATTTAAAAATAAAATTATTAACCGCTTGCAACGATATTATTTCCCAGATCAAAAAACCCGACTTTTTAATTAAAACACAACGAGCGATTCCAAAAAACTACCAAGTTCCTAATGAGAACCCACACGCTGATTTTTTAGCAATTGACTTTGCAATATGTAAAGATAAAAATGAAAATTTTGAACCACAACTCATTGAACTACAAGGCTTTCCTTCTTTGTTTGCCTATCAATCTTATTTGGCTTCTAAATATAAAAAACATTTTAAAGTTCAAAAAGGATATAGCGAGTATTTCAATAGAATGAATACTATGAGTTATATAGATGTAATGGAGAAATTTTTATTGAATGAAACAAAACCAGAAAATACCATTTTACTTGAAATTTTTCCTGAAAAACAGAAAACAAGACTTGATTTTGCACTTACAGAAAAGTTTTGGGGTATAAAACCAATTTGCATTTCTAAAGTAAGGAAATCAGGAAAAGACATATATTATGAGCAAAATGGTAAAAAAATAGGAATTGAAAGAATCTATAATCGATTGATATTTGATGATTTTGACAGAAATTTCAAAAACACCCCTCTAGATTTCGATATCCGGGATGAAATTAATGCTCAATGGATTTCCCATCCAAATTGGTTTTACCGAATATCGAAATTTAGTTTACCTCTTTTTTCTTCCCCTTATATTCCTAGTTCTTCCTATGTTTCAGACTTAAAAACTATTCCGCAAGATTTGGAAAATTATGTTTTAAAACCACTATTTTCATTTGCTGGTGCTGGTGTAAAAATAGATGTAAAAAAAGAAGACATTGAAAGAATAACCAATCCCGAAGATTATTTACTTCAAAAGAAGATTTCGTATGATCCATGTATAAAAGATAAAAACGGGGAATACATAAAAAGTGAAATCAGGATGCTGTATATTTGGCCTAAAGGTAGCTCTCAACCAAAATTAGTAACTAATTTGGTCAGATTGAGTCGTGGAAAAATGATTGGAGTTGATTTTAACAAAGATTTTGATTGGGTTGGTGGAAGTGTAGGGTTTTTAGAAACGAATTAAAATAAGTGGATAATAGATCATTATTTTTAAATAACATCGCCCAAACTTCGGATTTCCCTCTAGCCTTAGAGTTTGTTTATGCCGAAGGTTCTTACCTTTACAATAAAAACCATAGGCCTTACCTAGATTTAATATCAGGAATTTCTGTATCAAATATAGGGCACCGCCATCCAAAAGTAGTAAAGGCCATTAAAGATCAAGTGGACCACTATTTACATCAAATGGTGTACGGAGAATTTATTCAAAGCCCTCAGATTCAATTAGCCGAAGCACTAATAAAAACATTAGAAAAATTCTCAACAAAGTCTGGAAAAAAAATAGATAATGTTTTTTTTACAAATTCAGGAACCGAAGCTGTTGAAGGTGCAATGAAGCTTGCAAAGCGGTTTACTAACCGACCAGAAATCATTGCACTAGAAAACTCGTATCATGGTTCTAGCCAAGGGGCACTTTCGCTTGGAGAAGAACATTTCAAAAAAAATTATCGCCCTTTATTACCTGGAATAAAAAAAATTAAAAGAAATTTCTTAAGCGAAATTCAAAAAGTTACCAAAAATACGGCTGCGGTTATAATTGAACCCATTGGGGCAGAATCAGGAGTAGTAGAAACTGATATTGAATTTATGCATGCATTGGCCGATCGATGCAAAAATATGGGCACTTTATTGATTTTTGATGAAATACAAACAGGATTTGGACGAACTGGCTCTTTCTGGGCTTTGGAATATTTCGGTTATTGTCCTGATATTTTACTTTCTGCAAAAGGAATGGGTGGAGGAATGCCCATTGGAGCTTTTATGGCACCAAAACACATTATGTCGGTTTTAAAAGAAAATCCTATTTTGGGACATATTACCACTTTCGGTGGACATCCCGTTAGTTGTGCGGCTTCATTAGCAACGCTTAATGTTTTACAATCTGAAATTGATTTTACTCAAGTTTTAGCTATGGGAGAAAAGCTAAAAAAGCTTTTTTTGACTTTACCAAATGTAATTGAAGTACGAGGCAAAGGCCTATTATTAGCAGCTCAAATGCAAAACTTTGATATATTAAAAAGCACTATAGATAAATTTATTGAGGAAGGCATTCTAACCGATTGGTTTTTGTATTGCGACAGTGCATTAAGAATAGCTCCACCACTAAATTTTTCTCATTTTGATTACGAAATACTTGCAGCCAGCTCACTTTTTAAATAAAAAGAGACTTAAGTTTCCTAAAGTCTCCATTTAATAAATATTTTTTATAAATTACATCGCTGCTTCCAATTTTTGAACCAAAACATGTTTTGGCACAGCACCTACAATCTTATCTACCATTTCACCATTTTTAAATATCATAAGTGTGGGAATGGAACGAATGCCATATTGTGCAGGTATTGCTGAATTTGAATCAACATCCATTTTACCTACAATTGCTTTTTCTTCATATTCGCCTGCTATTTCCTCTACAACTGGTCCTATCATTTTACACGGTCCACACCACTCTGCCCAAAAATCAACTAAAACAGGCTTATTTGATTTTATTAATTCATTAAAATTTGAGTCTGTTATTTCTATTGCTTTATGCTCCATTTATTTGAAAAATTAAATATTTAAAAATAAAACACCGCTAGTTGAACAAATAGTTCCGTCTTTCTTATTTTAATTTTTAATCATCGAAATTGCTATTAATGTTTCAATAAAAGCCATTTTGAAAAAAAAATTTTCTACAATAATAAAATATAAATTTAAAAAATATTGATTGAAAATTCCAAAAAAAAAGCCGCT
>JANOMP010000025.1:0-8876 GCA_031420365.1 Cytophagaceae bacterium | reverse complement strand
GTTACCACACAGGTTGATTTTTGATGATTAAATTTAGGTATGGAATTACCTGCAGTTGCCTTTTTAGCAATGTATCAATGACAGAACGAATGACGCAAAATGCGTTTTGACCAGTTTTAAATTGCCCAGAAACTTTTTGTTTTACTTTAATATTTATAATAGCCCTTTCAGAACCATTATTGTCGGGCGGAATGTCTATATCATAAATACAAGGCAATAGATAATTTCGGTGTTTTATCATCGAAACTTGAAATTTGCTGTTTGACTATATTTTTCTTGTTCAATAGTTATCAAAAGTAAATTGTTAAGTCTTTTTTCTAATAAAATTGCCTCGTTAGAGTTAGTCTGACAGGGTTGTTTATTTTTGAAAAGAACTTTTCTAAGGTTAAAAACATCAAGAAGTAACTGTTTAAATTCAGTAGCGAAAATATGTTTTTCAGATTCTTCCAGAAAAATCAGGTCTCGAAGTAGATGAGCTAAACAAATTTGGTGATTTTTAGCAACGATTTTTAATTGGGCAGCCCACCGGTCAGAAATAATTGTTGCATTAGGCAAACCTTTTTTCCAAACATCATCAATAGTCCTCGATCCACGATTATCAGAAGCAACGATGAAGGTATTTAAGAAGTTTTGCCACACCCAAATCCACCATTTTGACCCCTTGACTTTAGTTCCAGTTTCATCAGAGCCAACAACTTTACTTTGACCAATTTGAGTTTTGATATGGTTGTAAAAACCTTGACATTTTTGAGAGGAGCGTTCCAAAATATTGCCAACAGTACCCTCTGAAAGTGGTAATGAAAAAACTTGAAAGAAAAGGCTTTTCAAACGACCAAAAGGTATATATTGATAAACAGAAAAGTAACTCATAAGTACTTCTACGCTACTTCCGTATTGAATTGGGGCATTTACGCCAAAAGGAAATTCGGCAATTTGCTCGTATTGACACTTGGGGCATTGGCAGGAAAATTGTCTGTATTACTCAAAAATTGGTTGGATAGGTGGAAGTTCTACGACTTGACGTTTAGCTTTTAAAATAAAGATTTCTTGGCTCAAAGATTGACCACATTTATTGCAAAAATTACTCTTTAAGTCGATGATTTTGTCTGGTGTGGATGTCATTTCTAACGTTGTACCTTTATGACCTAACTGACCTCCATTGGGCTTTGTACTGACTGGACGAAGATTCTTTTTAGTAGAAAACAAATCACTCGAAGGAGGCATTGATGAATTGTGAGAGTCTTTCCTGACATCCTTTTTTTGCAGTTGTTCAAGTAAAAGCGTAACTTTTTGCTCCAACAATTTAATTTATTGAGCTTGAGAAACTATAGTAGCTTCAAATTTCAATATGATTTCTTTATCTATCAAGTGGGAACAAGATTAATACTTTTTATCCAATTTAACTAATTCAAGGTAGAACCTGAGTAGTAACTAATATTTATTTACAACCAAGAAAATGAGCATATATTATTCTTTCGAATTTATTCCAATCGGAATCTTTTTTCAAGGCTGCCATAGCCTCTGGACAACTTTTAAATAATTCTTTTGATTGGCCATTATAATCTCCTTTTGAGATTTTAAAAGCCGGTTTGTTTCCAACTTTTACAAAATACGATTTGTCAATTCCACCTACTTTCATTGGGCCAACACCCATAGACATGGTTTCTCCTGCAAATGGATTAAAATAAACACGAATTATAGTATGAAAACCAACATTCACTAATTGCATAAGCAAGGGTTTTACATTGCCTTTTAAATCGACATCCGTATATTCGAAATAACCATATCCGTCGCTTACTCTTTCATTATTTAAATCTTTGGAAAGATTTGTTGCTACTTCCATTTGCTTACTGAATTTATCTAATCCAGAAGCAGGTAAATACATTTCTCTTATTTGATCAGGTGCAAATGATTTTTTTTTGCCATTCACTTTTAATGTTACTTCAGAAATATTCCCCTTTTTGCGGTCTAAGTCTTCTATATCTCCTTCTACTGTTGTACCATCTGTCAGCGTAATGTAGGCGATTTTTTTTGAAGAGAATCTATCGAATCCTTCCATAAAATTTTGGGCTTGAATAGAAAAAACTCCCATTAGGAGTGATAAGAAAAGTGTATATTTTTTGTTCATGTTTTTGAATTTTTTTTCAAATATACGTAATAATTTTAAACTCTATCAATGACTTATCTAAGTCTTCTATATATCCTAGTATTTCTAAACTCTCCAAGACATTTTAACACTTTAAAGGTTAGCTCATAATCTGTGGCTCTCAGAATAAAATCTTGAGTTGGTTTGCAAAACACCATAAAATCATCTAGGTCATCTTCAGGTAAATGCGTTATTTGAGCAACTATTTGTTTGTTATATCGCAGGTCAGCATAAAAGGATTTAATATCATTTACTTGCAAATCTGCAACTTTTCTTTTTGACTTTCCTTCTTTACTAAATAAATCCCAAAGTGCATCTATAGAAATTCCAATACTCATTGGTTGGCTAGTATGTGTATTAATCATACTTTTCAAAATTTCGTTTCGAATAGCTTTGCTGTCATAAGGATTATTTAAAAATAGCTCAATTTCTTTATGAAGGTTTTCATATTTTTTATCATTAACTATTAATTCTTGAAGCATAATTGCCTGCTGTTTGGCAAGTATTTGAGGCTCTTTGTTTAATCCATCCCATTTTATTCCAATTCTATCATATCCAAAAGAACTAATTAAAATTGAATCGTCTTTCATTGCCCGCATATAAAAATCCCCATTTTCATTTGTTGCGACAATTTGGCCTGATCTTTTATTTAAAATATTTATAGAAGCTACCGCTTTCTTTGTATTAGGATCTAAAACTTTACCAAAAACCGATCTTTCTTGAGCTTGGGAAACAAAGCCAAAAAATTGAATAAAAATTAAAAAAAGGTAGCTTTTAACTTTACCCAATTATTTGTCCGTTTATAACCAAAGTTTGAGAGTCTCCATGGTCAATTACAAAATTTGCTTTTTCTCCCAAATCTATAGTTTTAGTACTAGATTTTGGTATTTTATACTTAGTCATCAATGTTGGGTATTCTGTAAAAGATTTTAAAAATCCACCTTTTGCATCAAAAGAATGTAAACCATAAAAAACAGACAAGTCACCCATATCTTCAATAACGCTTGTTAAAGAAAAATCGATTGCGGTAGCATTGTTTTTTTCTTCCAGGTTAATGCCAAGATCTAAATTGGTTATGGTAGTTCCTATTTTAACTTTTAAATTATTAATTTTCAAATCGAATAGTGATTTTCCGTTTTTCGGAATTTTCTCATAATCAGCAAGGTTATATCCTGTGTAGTTTTTTTTTGAAATACTCCATAATGCCCCCAAAATTGCTATAAAATTTAATTTTCTAATATTCTGTTTTTCTGAATCACTCCCATATCCGCCAGACTCGACTAAAATTAAACTACTTCCCCATTTTTGAATATTATCGCCAAAAGCCCTAGGCTCAAATTCATCTGAGTATCTTGCAATTTTGCCTGGAGCATAATCTTGTAAAATAGTGTTCATTTCGCTGATTACTTGGCGTGACTTAATTCTAACGGCATTCCATTCTCTTTCCAGGTTATATGCGGTGGCTAAAAATGATACGGTGGCTTGATTTGAAGTTTCTCCAACACTATAGCGAATGCCTTGGTCGTGTAGATTAAAAGAAAACTCCGGTTTAAGTTTTCCTACATTATCTTTAAGGATAACACTTTCAGGACATTGTAGTGCAAGTGCATCACGATTCATATCTATGCCTTGAGCTGTACGACGAATAAATCGTTCTGCACCGTCTGGGTTTAGCATAGGAATAAAATGCAGCTCCAATTTATCTAGAAGCTCCTTTCTTTCTGCATCAAAAGAATCATTTTTTGCTTGAAAAAATTTAAATATATCAAATATTGCCATAGTTGCAGTGGCTTCATTGCCATGCATTTGAGACCAAAGCAGAATAGTTTTCTTTCCGTTTCCGATTTTTATTTTAATTATTTCTCTGTTTTCAAAAGACTTACCAACTATCATTTTTTCATAGGGTAATTTTTGAATTATGGGTAAAATTTCTTTTTGTTTAAATCTCCTTTTTGTGAGTTTTTGTTCTTTAAAAGTCTCGTATTTTTCAAATAGGTTTTTTGTAAAATTGTTCATTTATAAATAGTAATGATTTATTTTAATACCAAAGCTACTACATTTTTCCCAATCAAAGAATACTCTTTTACTTTCCCAAAGCCAGCATACCTAACTTTGTATCCTTTGTTTTCTAAAACTGGCAGAGCATCTTTAAGGGTCATCCCGATTAAACCTTCTACTCCATTTTCTGTTTTATTTGACACCCATTTAATAGAGTCATTTTTAATTTTTATACTTTTTACAAAACCATCTCGGCTCGGAAATTCATTTAATCCAAGTTTTAAATTGATTACTTTTTGATCTTGAGCTTGAAGAACTTGGAAATGACTCGGAAGGTTTTTTACATTATTTTTTACTAACACTTTAGGTTGCATTGAAATGTCATAAGCAAATATTTTATCAGCGATACTTCTAAAAACAGGTGCTGACACATCAGCTGCATAGATATTTGTCCCAATTGGCTCGTCTATAACTACAATACAGCTATACTTTGGTTTATTGGCAGGAAAATACCCAATAAATGAAGTATAATATAATCCAGCCTGATAGCTGCCATCTACTCTTTTTTGAGAAGTACCTGTTTTTCCGGCTATCTCACACACTCCAATACTTACGTTTTTTGCAGTTCCGTTTTTAACTACTCCTTCCATCATTTTTCGAATTTTTGAGACTGTATTTTCGGAGCAAATTGGCTCCAAAATTTTATTAGATTCAAATCTATCTACCACTTCGTCGCCTCTTCTTGTTTCTTTTACTATAATTGGCTGCACCCAAAAGCCATTATTTGCAATAGCATTATAAAAAGTCAACATCTGAATAGGAGTTATTCTGGATTCGTACCCAATTGACATCCAAGGAACAGTAGTGCTTTTATTAAAACTTGTACTTTTTGAATTTTTTAACCATGGTTGCGGCTCTCCTTTTAATTGAAATCCTGAAGGCTTGTCAAGTCTAAACTTTTGCAGGTATTCAAAATAATCATCTGCATTGGTAAAACCAAAATATTTTTTCATTAATGAATAAATGCCAATATTACATGATTGCTCAAATACTTGGTTAACAGTTAGCATACCGTGTTTGTGAGAACATGTAAATTCCAAATTTCCATGACTAAGTGATCCAGTACAATTCACGCATTCTTGATCTAGTTTCAAGTCTTTTTTTTCAAGAAGTGCCGCCATTGTAGCAAGTTTGAAAGTAGAACCTGGATCAGTGCCGTATTTGACAGCATAATTTTGATCTTCTAAATAGACTATTTCTCCTACATTGTTGGTGGTTCGCGTAAGATTGGCTATGGCTTTTATTTCGCCACTTGCTATTTCCATAATTACTGCAGTGCCATATTTGGCTTGTTTTTGAAACACTTGATTTTTTAAGGCAGTTTCAACAATATCTTGAAAATTTACGTCGATAGTGGTAACGATGTCTAAGCCAGGTTCCGAATCTAAGTCTGATTCTGAATTTACGGGTTTATAAATTCCTCCTGCCATTCGTTCATAAAATCCTTTGCCATCTTTGCCTCTCAAATAGTTTTCAAAACTAGCTTCAATTCCAAAATCGCCAATTTTTTTATTTTTCTTGTCCATTTTCCCTATCGTTCTCATAGCAAGATTGTTAAAAGGCAAGAAACGATATTCTTCTACTTCAAATCGTCCTCCTCCTTTGTTTTGACCCTCTCTAAAAAGTGGGAATGCTTCTATAATGGTTTTTTCAGTATGGTCTAATTTTCTATTTCCTAATTCTATGAACCTAAGTTTTGCTTTTCTGGCACTATTAATTTTTTCTTTATATTCATAGAAACTTCCATCTCCATAAAATTCTGAAAGTTTTATTGCTAATGTATCTAAGCTTTTTTCAAAAAGCGCCGTTTTTGCTTGAGATGGATCTAAGACAGTGGAGTATTTGGGAATAGAGGTTGCTAGTAAACTTCTTCCATCTGAAGCATAAATATTACCTCTTGTTGCATTTATGATTCTCTCTTTCATTTGTATAGCCACTACTTTTGCTAACAGTTCTTTCCTTTTAGTAGTTTGAAGATATATAATTTTCGAAGCTATGGCAATAGCAATAATTGTAATAATATAGATGGTCCACCTAGACCTATATTTTATTTGTTCTTTTATGGTATTTTTATTCGACATTTTAATAGGCGTTTTTGGGTTTATGGAAATTAAATCAAGGAACCATCACGTTGGCTATGATTTTAATTGGTGGTGTTTTGCTCTTGTCAAACCCTCGGTTTTCAAGCTTTTTTTCTACTTCTGACTGTTTGCTTGCATTCATATATCGAGATTTATAAGATATATAAGCCGCCCTATGCTCATTTACTTGCCTTTCTGTTTTATAGAGTTTTCTAAGAAGATGGTCGAAATTGTGTTGAAAAAAAATGTATACTAAAATGAGAAACATGACCCAAATCGTTTTTCGGAGCGTTGTAGGAGAGAGTTTTTCATCTATCTCAACTTTTTTATTGATCCAATCTGCTAATGGATCTACAATGTTGAAATCAAAAGATTTTGAACGGGAAGTATCTACCCTTTTTCTAGGCCGATTGCTTGGCATAACATTTAATTTTTATAGATGACCGCTGGGGTCGTGAAAAGCACTTTCCAAAATTAATTAAATATTTTAAAACAACTTTACATTTCTTATAAAAAAAATATTTATTTTGTTAATTTGGGGAGTAATTATTCGAGTTTTTCTGCTATTCTTAATTTTGCACTTCTTGCCCTTGAATTTAGAAGAAGTTCTTCCTCGGAAGCTTCAAGGGGTTTTCGAGTAATAGACTGAAGGGGCTTAATTTCATTTCCAAAAAAGTCTTTTTCAACATCACCACTAAATTTTCCACTTCGAATAAAATTTTTAACGGGTCGATCTTCTAATGAATGATAGGCCATAACGACAAGTCTTCCGTTTGGAGCTAAAATTTCAGGCACTTGCACTAAAAAATCTTCTAATACTTTTAACTCTTCGTTGACTTCTATTCGTAGTGCTTGAAAGACTTGAGCAAAAAACTTATGTTCTTTTCCACGAGGTGAATAACTACTTAAAGCATTTTTTAAATCGTTGACCGTATTTATTTTTTTGATATTTCGTGCATTCACTACTGCATTTGCTACAGTTTTAGCGTTTTTAAGTTCACCATACATTCCTAAAATTTTGTGTAAATCTTCTACATTATATTCATTTATGATTTTAAAAGCAGATAATTCTGCAGAAGTGTTCATTCGCATGTCGAGTTGAGCATCGAAACGGGTAGAAAACCCTCTTTCTGGGGTGTCGATTTGGTGAGAGGAAATACCTAAATCAGCCAAAATGCCATTTACCTTTTTCACTCCATATACTTTAAGATATTTATTTAAAAACCGAAAGTTGGCTTGAATAAATGTAAAGTTTGGAGAAGAAATTTTGAGCGATTCTGTTTTAGCATCGGCATCTTGGTCAAAACTATACAAATGACCCGTGGTAAGTTTTTCTAAAATGGCTCTCGAATGCCCACCTCCTCCAAAAGTAACGTCCACATATATGCCATCAGGATCAATATTTAGTCCTTCCATACATTCCCTTAACATTACAGGTTTGTGATATGTGTAGTTTTCTTGCAAAAAATCTATAGTTTAATCATACAAAAGTACGGCTTTTTATAGACTTTTTTGGAAGATTGATGCGATAAAAAGAAGAAAATGCATTAAACAATTTTAAATTTTAATGCATTTAATTATTTATTGCCAAGCACAAATGACTCCGCCCATTAAACTCAAGCTAACTGCCCAATAGCCTACATGAATAAATATGTATTTCCAGCTCTTGTTTTCATATAAAGCATTCATGCCAATAATAGGTAGAATTAGAAAAACCACATATAATAGTCCATGAAAAGCCCCATGTTTAAAAGTTCTAAATTCATTGCCATATTTAGCCATAACATTAGCTATATCATCCTCAGCTGCAGTTTTAGCTATTGCATCTGTACCTTGAATCTGATTCATAACGATAGAAGAAAGGTGCATTTGGTGGATAACCATTGGATTAACAGCAAGAGAAATCATTAATGCAAAAACAAAACTAAAACCCATGAGTTTTACCATGTTCATGTTTTTCATTTTTTCAGGATCTAGGTTGGCCTCTTTCATCAAAACCGTACCAAATATTTTTGGGTTATACCATACAAAGCCAATAATAAAATTAATTATCGCTCCAACAACAATTGCTTTGAAGTTCATTTCTACCATGATTGTAAAGGATTAATGGGTTAATATAGACCTAAATTTACATACAATATTCATATAATGCCAACGATTCTGTGTTTAATTAAAGCTGAAGTGGAGCTGTTTTTCTTCTTTTTCATCAAATAAATTTGATAGTCGAACCCCCAATAATCGTATGCCTTTGGGAAAAGGTAAAAGATTTTCAACTATGTTTTCAATTGTTTTTTCAATAGTTTCTATTTTTAAAAAACCTGTTTCTATAGTTTTACTTCTTGAAGTTGATTCAAAGTCGGCATATTTTATTTTTATGGTGAGTGTTTTACCATTAAGATTATACTTTTGGGTTCGGGTCAATAAATCCTTTGAAAGCTTAAATAGTTCATTAGGGCATCTCTAAAAACTAACAATTGCAATAAATAAATTTATAATTATCTGTATATCAGCTATATAATTCGTATATTTACGTATGAAAAAATTCAAAAAACATCGGGATTTTGGTTTTTTCGATGCGGATATCCGGATCG
>JANOMP010000024.1:0-2945 GCA_031420365.1 Cytophagaceae bacterium | reverse complement strand
CTATTTAGAGCAAGATTTAGAACGTGCCATTTTACAAGAATTGGAAGCGTTTATTTTGGAGTTAGGCAAAGGTTTTGCATTTATGGAACGCCAAAAACGCATGATTATTGATGGCGATGATTTTTATTTAGACCTTTTGTTTTACAACCGGAAGCTAAAACGCCTGGTGGCCATTGAGCTAAAGCTGGGCAAATTTGAAGCCGCTCACAAAGGCCAAATGGAGCTATATTTAAAATGGCTCAACCGATACGAAAAACAAGAAGGCGAAAACGAACCCATAGGATTGATATTGTGTGCCGAAAGCAATAAAGAACAAGTAGAATTATTAGAAATACATAAAGATTGCATAATGGTAGCCGAGTATTGGACAGAAATGCCAAGCAAAAAAGCACTGCTACAAAAGCTACACCAGCTATTAATAGAAGCCAAAGAGCGCATTGCTCGGAATACTTTAAACCAATATTATGAACAGGATGAAAACCTTAGAAAAGGAAATTCAGAAACAATTAAATGGGTTGAAGTATGAGTAAAAAAAATATAATAAAACCAGATAAGGGTTTAACTGGCTATAAAAAACTTTTAAGCAGTATTTCTGATACATACTCTTATGGGCAACAGAAAACTGTTATTGCGGTTAATACCACTATGGTGCATACCTATTGGCAAATAGGACAACATATAGTTGAATTTGAGCAAGGAGGGAAATTAAAAGCGGAGTATGGCGCATCTTTGCTTCCAAAATTATCTAAAGATTTATCTTTATCGCATGGCAAAGGCTTTAGTTTAAGTAACTTAAAGCGAATGAGGCAATTTTATAGTGTTTACCCAATTGGTGCGACAGTGTCGCACCAATTGGGCTGGTCTATTCTAGTAGAATTATTAAAAATAGAAAATTCTTTAGAACGTTCTTTTTACGAAAAACAAACCGTTATTGAAAATTGGAATGTTAGGGAGTTAATCCGTCAAAAAAACACGTCACTTTTTTTAAGATTAGCTGCCTCAAAAGATAAAGAAGGAATATTGCAACTTGCAAAAAAAGGCTTGCTCGTAGAAAAACCTACCGACATAATTAGAGAGCCGTATATTTTTGATTTTTTAAAAATACCCGAACCCTATCATTTAAGTGAACCCGATTTAGAAAAACGATTGATTGATAACCTCCAACATTTTTTATTAGAACTTGGCAAAGGTTTCGCCTTTATAGGCAGACAATACCGCATTACATTAGGCAACAGGCATCATTATGTTGATTTGGTTTTTTATCACCGCATTTTAAAATGTTTTGTTTTAATTGACCTAAAAAAAGAAGAAGCCGGTTACGAAGATGTAGGGCAAATGAATATGTACCTCGGTTATTTTGAAAACGAAGAAAACACCGAAGGGGATAACCCACCCATTGGTATTGTGTTAGCAAAAGAAAAAGACGATTTGCTGGTACAATATGCTCTGCACAATGTATCATCGAAGCTTTTTGTAAATAAATACCAACTCTATTTGCCAAACAAAGAAGAACTAAGACAATTAATTGAAAAACAATTGGGAGGATTACAAAATGACATATAACCATAACCCAATATATGCGACCCCTTCGGGGTCAAATACTTATAACATAGCTATGTGTTATAACTATCCGACCCCGAAGGGGTCGCACCAAAGCTTTGCATTAATTGGTGGCTTGGAAATAGAAATTCAGAAACAATTAAATGGATTGAAATATGTTTAGAAATATTAAATTAAAAAATATTTCTACATTAATTGGTAGTGGTGTTACACCGCTCAGAAGCAATGAGCATTTTTGGAATGATGGAATAATTCCATGGCTTAAAACTGAACAATTAGGAGAGTTTGAGATTTATGAAACCTCTGAAAAAATTAGCCAACGAGCCATTGATGAAACGTCTATAAAGATATTTCCGGTTAATACTATTTCGATAGCTATGTATGGAGAGGGTAGAACAAGAGGGAATGTTTCTATATTAAAACGTGAAATGACAACAAATCAGGCTTGTTGTAATGTTGTTATAGACCCAAAGAAAGCTGATTACAAATATGTTTACTACTTTTTAAAAACTCAATACAACCAACTTAGAAACTTGTCTTCGGGGGTAAGAAAAAATTTAAACTCAAACGACATAAAGGAATTTGAAATTAGACTCCCTGATAGTTTAATTACACAAGAAAAAATAGCTTCTACACTCTATTCTTTAGATTCCAAAATAGAACTCAACAACCGCATCAATGCCGAGTTAGAAGCCATGGCTAAAACGCTGTATGATTATTGGTTTGTGCAATTTGATTTTCCAACACCCTCTCCTTCGGGGAGGGCTGGGGTGGGGCTATCCTACAAAACCAGTGGCGGTAAAATGGTTTGGAATGAGGTGTTGAAAAGGGAGATTCCGGAGGGGTGGGAAGTTTGTTCTGTTGATGAATATGCAGAAGTAAAAAAAGGCGAATTGATAACAGCTAAAGATGCAAAAGAAGGTTCAGTTAAACAGGGAATTCGCATTTAAAGATTTAATATTTTCTCACGATAACTATCATCAATAGAAGCTTTTAGTCTTTTTATGTTTTTAGATTTCTTTTTTGTTTTTTCTGTGTCTAGCAAACCTAAGGCAAGTTTAAGCACCATATTAAAGTTTTCGGTTGAATTGCCTTTTCTTTTTAATTGCAAATCCTCTTTAAATATTACGTCAAGATTCCAATGTAAATTATTTTCAATAGACCAATGGCTTTTGATATCTTGTGCCATTTGCTTTGAATTGGCCACTTCAGAACTGATATAATAGCGAACGCTTTCTGATTTTTTCCCAGATTTTTTTTGATATATTTCAGACTTAATCTCAACAATTGTTTTTAAGTCTTTCCAATCCTGTTTACCGTCTAAAAAAATAAGATTATCTATTACTCTACAAACTCTCTTTTCCATTCTGCCATGCCCAGTATCA
>JANOMP010000023.1:0-2643 GCA_031420365.1 Cytophagaceae bacterium | reverse complement strand
TGAAAATTATGAAGAAAATAAAAAAAATAGAGTGCTATCTGAAACAGAAACACTCTATGCAGGCTAGTTCTATGACCGCCTTGTAAAACAAAGGTAAAAAAAAATTACATTTTTCTTGAATATTAACACAGAATCTATCGGTATGTCGGGGGCTAAACCAAATGTGTAACTAGTGTGACGGGCTTTTTTTTTCTGTTTGTTGATGGTTGTTCTGTCGGTCTGTTAGGATTGCTTGTATCAATTCCATTTATCCTCTTTTTTTAGAGAAACTCTTTCCTGAAGGCTTATTTCCAGCACTTCGGTTTCCTTTCGATTTATTGCCCGAGCTTTTTGGTTTTGCTTTTGGCGTAGACTTAGGCTTTGCCGTATTTGCCTTTACAAAACGTAAGTTTTTAGCGGATTTTTCATGAAAAGCCCCTTTAAAGTCTGGATCTTCTTTTTTTCTTTGTTCGTCTAGCTCTCTTAATATTTCTTGGTTTTCTTCAAAAGAAGTATCTTCTAAAAACACCTTGTCTGGAATACTTTCTAAGGGTATTTCCGTTCTAATAATCTTTTTTATTTTCTCTATATGATATTCTTCTTGTGGCAACACAAAAGTAATAGCTTCGCCTTCTAGCTTGGCTCTACCCGTACGGCCAATTCTGTGTACATAGTCTTCATAGATAAGCGGCACATCAAAGTTTATTACGTGACTTACAGCATTTATATCAATACCTCTGGCGGCCACATCTGTTGAAACCAATACCTTAATTTGGCCATTTCTAAAATCTTCTACAGCATTAATTCGAGTATTTTGTCCTTTGTTGGCGTGAATCACCCGCACATTGGCAGAACCCAAAACTTTTCTTTCCAAAAACTTAAAAACATTATCTGCAACTGTTTTTGTCCTACAAAAAACCATTGCTCTGCTTATAATATCGGAATCAAGCAAATACCCCAAAAGGTTAATTTTAGTTTTAAAATTGGGAACTAAAAACATTTTTTGGCTAATGGTTTCGGCCGCAGTTGCCGATGGGGTTATCTCAACTTTAATAGGTGCTTCTAAAAACTCTTCCGAAAGTTTCTCTACTCTTGGCTGGAAAGTGGCCGAGAAAAGCAGGTTTTTTCTTTTTCGAGGAATAACCTCCAATATTCTACGAATCTGAGGCATAAAACCCATATCCATCATTTTATCAGCTTCGTCTAAAATCAAATATTGGATACTTTTTGTAACAATTTCTCCCAAAAGATATAAATCCATGAACCTCCCTGGGGTAGCCACAATTATGTCAACTCCATTTTTAAGAGATTCAATTTGCTTTTTAGGCCCTAAACCCCCAAAAAGTGCAACATGCCGAAGGTCTGTATATTTTGCTAATTGCGAAATGGCTTCGTCTATTTGCATCACAAGTTCCCGAGTAGGAGCAAATATCAAACAACGAACATTTTTGCCTTGTGCATACTTTGTTTTCATTAAAATGGGCAATAGGTACGCTGCAGTTTTTCCAGTACCTGTTTGAGCTATTCCCAACACATCGTGCCCTTGCAAAATTAGCGGTATTGCTTTGTCTTGTATTTCGCTTGGTTCGGTATATCCAAGTTCTTCAATGGCTTGTAGCAATTGTTTGTTTAAATCAAATTTCTTAAACGAGTTATTCATATTGCAAATATACGCCTTTTATTTTTTGTATTTATTTTCATACATTGCCCCAAAACAGATTTTTTTGCCAATCCTTCGTAAAATTATATACATCGATATGGATGCATTTTATGCATCGGTAGAGCAACACGACAATCCTGTTTTGCAAGGAATTCTTGTAGCAGCAGGCGGAAGTGAAGACCGTGGCGTAGTGGCAGCCGCTAGTTATGTAGCAAGAAAATTTGGTGTAAGGTCGGCCTTATCTTTCCATTACTGCCAAAAGGCTATGTTCAAATTTAATTTTTGTAAAACCACGATTCGAAATATATAAAGAAGTTTCAAGGCAAATTCGAGAAATTTTTCATGAATATACCGATATTATTGAGCCCCTTTCGCTTGACGAAGCGTATTTAGATGTTACAGAAAATCATAAAGGAATTGAGATAGCTACCCAAATAGCATTGGAAATACGACAGAAATTTTTTGAGAAAACTAAATTAACCGCCTCCGCTGGAATTTCTTATAATAAATTTTTAGCTAAAACCGCTTCAGACATCAACAAGCCCAACGGTCAGTGTGTTATTAAACCTTCGAATGCCGAGGCATTTGTAGAAACCCATCCAATTCATAATTTCTATGGAATAGGAAAAGTAACTGCCAATAAATTTAGAAAAATTGGAGTACACAACGGCAAAGATTTAAAAGCACTTTCTTTAGATTTCTTAGTAAAAATTTTTGGAAAAGTAGGACATTATTATTTTGATATTTCGAGAGGAATAGACCACCGCAAAGTAGAACCCAACCGGGAATGCAAATCGATAAGTGTTGAAAACACATTCTCTAAAGATTTAGGCTTACTTTCGGAAATATATAATGGGCATCTCTAAAAACCCGATATTTTTCTTTTAATAATTTTTCGTGTAATTTTTTCTTTGTCTATATGTTTATGTCTTTTTTACATAATTTATTATATTGCTTATTATCAATTACTTACAAAATGTTCCATTCTCAATTAGGTGCAATTA
>JANOMP010000022.1:0-1814 GCA_031420365.1 Cytophagaceae bacterium | reverse complement strand
ATTTACTGTTACACTTACTACTTTTGAGCAGTTGTTCTCATCTGTTACAGTATAATTGTATGTTCCTGCTCCTACTGTGAATGTTCCTATTCCTGAGTATGGTGCTGTTCCGCCTGTTGCTGAAACGGTTGCTTTTGTTGTTCCTCCATTGCAAAGGATTACTCCTGCTGATGCCGATGGTACTAATAGACTAGGCTGATTTACTGTTACACTTACTACTTTTGAGCAGTTGTTCGCATCTGTTACAGTATAATTGTATGTTCCTGCTCCTACTGTGAATGTTCCTATTCCTGAGTATGGTGCTGTTCCGCCTGTTGCTGAAACATTAACAGTTGTTGTTCCGCCGTTGCAAAGAATTTGTCCTGCTGATGCTGAAGGTACCAATTGGGTTGGTTGTGTTATTGTGCATGAAGTTGACTTTAATTGTCCTGATGCATCGCTTACTGAAACATTATAAGTACCTGCTGGTAAATTATTCGCTGTAGCAACATTTCCAGCAACGGCATTGGTCCAAGTATAGGTAAAAGGTGCACGACCTCCCGAAATACTTACCGACATAGAACCTGTTGAAGCTCCATTACACAAAACAGGTTTTGTTGTGCACGAAAGCACCATAGAACAAGATAAAAACGAAAGTACATTTGTTCCGTTGTCATAATTCCTATTTACATTATCGATAGCTGTAGTGTATTCAGACAAAGTTCTTGGAAAAAAGCCCGAACAACCACCAATAATCATATTGGCATTATCGTAAAGGAATTGAACGGTTTTACCCACGAAAGGACCTGAAGCAATAACCAGATCTTTCAAATTGGTAGTTGAAGTACCAAAGTTTGCGATGTTGTTGTCGAAACGAAGGTTAAGCGTTAAAGCGACCAGCTGACCGGCTAAAACATTGCTGAAGTTTGATTTGGTCCTGTTAACCAATGTACCAGCAGGCAATACAGCTGGAGTAGTTCCATTTGGCAAAAAAGCACGAACGGCGGCTGCAGATGTAAACTGAAGTTTGTTTTTACAACCAATAGTTAGGTAAGTTGGCGCAGGAAAATTTGTTGCAAAGTTTGCATCCAGAAAGGTTCCGGGATTGTTGCCACTCGGAATAGATCCCCATCCTCCCTGTGTGAAAGTTCTAAAGCCAGGGCAGGAGGTTTGCGCATTCACATGGAAGCCACAAGCTGTGGCAACCAATAGTGCTAAAATAAAGTTTATTGTTTTTTTTTTTTTCATACTGACATTTAATTTGTATTTGAACATACCATTTCAATGCAAATAACGTGAATTCAAGTAATAAATGCAATTGTTTGTAAATTAGGTTATGTTCTAATATTAACATCATTTTGTTTAAAAAGCCAGAAAAGCTGGTATGCTAGTGGAGTGAGCATGCCTGTTATTATCCATTGTTTGATTACGGCTTTGTGTTCTTCAATCTTTCCTTCATAAGCATACCAGTTTAAGTAATTCTGTAGATATTTTGTACTTACTCCATTAAAAGTTCCCAGAAATTTTCTTAGCTGAGCATGAGTTTGATTTACTGTTTGCAAATGGACGCTTCTGTCTTGTTTATTTACATGTTCGCTTGCCCGAACCGACTTGTGTATTATTTCTGAATTTGATTTCCCAAAAGCTTTGTAAGAGGGGTGTTTGTCTGTGATTAATGTTGAACCAATTTCTATTTTATTTTCCAAAACGTCGTTGATATTTTTTTCGCTCAAACGTTTTGTTTCTACCACTTTTAAAACTTTACTTCCTTTACGCTCCACAGCTGTTACAATTTGAACTACACTCACATCCTCTGCTTCATTTCGGCTAAAATC
>JANOMP010000021.1:0-11071 GCA_031420365.1 Cytophagaceae bacterium | reverse complement strand
CTGCTTTAAGTATTGGAATGAATAATACATGGTTTAAAAATCATGGATTGTTTGGACTAACCGAAAATTACAAGAAATTGCACAGTAATCCAATCTGAGGAAACCGCCGTACACGTGAGTACATACGGTGGTGTGAGAGGTAGACAAAGATAATTTTATTTATTATCTTTGTCTACTACTCGATTTTTAACTCCCAATTTTTATTTAAAAAATTGAATATTACCAATGACTTTTCCTAATTCAAAATTGAAAGAAAGGATGGGGTCTTTAATTTGTAGGAATGTTATATCAATAAATGGTTAATTAATTCTATTCTGGGAATATAGGAAGTTCTTTTTTTTTCTCATTGTTTTTATGATCCGAGTGGTTCCCTTTCAAATTTCAAAGCTATATAATAATTAAGGAGACTCCTTAAACCTACTTTTTATTACAAAATACTACAAACATATTGCTTCATAAAATTTCAAAATATATCCTCCACGTAGCTTTGGCTGCGTTTGCGGTAAGTTATAAAATTTTATTCGATCTAAATTTTCGCTATTTCTCATCACAAAACTAGTTTATAAAAGTCCCCTTTAGTAATTCCAAAATGAATTGTTTCCTTTAAGAAAAAGTGACTTTTTAATTATTTTGTGCGAATTGTTTCTTTTAACAAGATTCTATATTTTTATAAGCGAAATCAAAAATTTCTCACTTTTGGGCATGGTTTTTGAAATATTTCATATTCTAATGGGTTAAAATTTACGAATTTGAATTTGAAATTTTTGGTTTTACAAGTCGTTATAGAACATGAAGTCAAAAGGTTTGAAAAAAAGTTTGTTTCGTTTTTTTTAACATGAAATTAGTTTCACTTAAAAAATTGAATTTGAATATACTTTTATAATTATGGATTTTTTAACGTTAATAAAAAATTATGTTTCTGAGAAAGCTTTAGAAAACTTAAGTTCTTTTCTAGGGGAAAAAAAATCTTCAGTAGAATCAGGACTTATACTAAGTTTAAATTCATTTATGGCAGGTTTGTCAAAACATTCAAATTCAGACTTAGAAACTAATAAAATTATTAAAGTATTAAATGATGGTGGGCATACTGGCGATATTTTAAATAACTTCGAAGGGTTTTCTGAAAATTTTGATAAAACTCAACTCTTGGTCACTATTGGCAATAATATTGTTAATCATTTTATAGGCGTAAAGTCTAATTCTTTAATTGAAAAAATAGCTGATATTTCCGAAATTAAGAAAACGAGCGCTTCTTCTTTGTTGAGCTTATCTGGACCATTTATATTAGGTTTTATTGGGAAAAATATTAAAAAAAATAATTTAGACACCAGTGGACTAACCGCATATTTTAAAGAAATCAATTCTTCTGTTCCTCAAACATTACCTCCAGCAATAAGTAATATTTTCCAAATTAAGAAAAATAACGAGAGCCCAGCCTTAGAAAATAAAATAGTTGGACAAATTTCTAAGACCTTGGAAACTAAAGATTCAAACAATTGGGGGAATATTATGCCTTGGGTTTTGTTGGCTTTAGTAGGAATAGGAACTCTATATTATTCTAAATTCTATAAAAATAAGAAGGATTATGAACAGACTAATTTGGAAGTACCTAATATCAAACAAGATTCTTTAGAATTGTTGCCAGAAGACTTTTTGCCCGACTTATCGGATTCTTTACATGCAAAAGAAAAGAACATTGTGGTTTTACCTAAAGAAGAGAGAGTGGCTGTTAGTGATGTGGAAACTAAACAACTGGTTGAGAATAATGAAAAAGTAGCAGTTGCTAGTAATTCTAAACCAAAACTTGTAGAACCTAATAAAGTAGAAGAAAAAATTGTTGCTAAAAAAGAAGTTGTTAAAAAGTCAGAAGAAAGTTTTAAAGATAAATTAAAGGAATCAAACGATATTTCTATTCCTGTAGGTTGGAAATCAGTAAATGGACAGGTATTTAGAAAAAATAGTGCTGAAATTACAAATGAAAGTGCATTGAATAGTATCTTAGTTCAACTTAAAAATTCTAACAAAAAAATTGAAATTTCACCTCTCTCTGGTCAAAATAAGGTATTAGCAGAAGATAGAGCATATGCACTAAGAGAAAAACTAATGGAAAAAGGAGTAGATGAAAATCAAATTAAAGTATTGGAAGCTCAGAAAGGTAATGATCCAAGTGGAGTTGTTATAAAAATCAAAAACTAAAGTATTTTTGATTTATAATATAATTTTACCTCAAAATTATTTTCAAACAGTATAGTTTTTAAGTTTGAATACTTATTTTTGTTTTTTATATAAATGGACAAAAATAAAAGGGCATCTCTTTCTTTAGATAATAATCATTTCAACAGCTATGGTGCTATTGCGGAGCCAATAGTTTTATCTTCTACTTTTTTAAGAGATAAAAATGGTGAATTTCTTAGTGGACGTGATATTTATTCTAGAACTTCTAATCCTAATAGAACTTCACTTGAACAAAAGTTAGCAGCACTTGAAAACGGTTCTGAAGCTGCTTGTTTTGCCTCAGGACAAGCCGCTTCAATGTCTATTTTTCATTATTTGGGTACAGGCAGCCATGTAATTATTCCGGATGACATATACTTTGGTACAAGAGTTCTTCTTGAAAAATTATATTTAAATTGGGGTCTAAGTTTCTCATCTGTGGATATGACAAACCTAGAATCAATAAGAAATTCTATACGCACAAATACTAAATTAATTTGGATAGAAACCCCTTCAAATCCACAACTTAAAATTACTGACATTTCAGAAATTGTAAAAATTGCAAAAACAAAAAATATACTTACTGCTTGTGACAATACTTGGGCCACTCCATTTTTTACTAACCCTTTCGATTTTGGTGTCGATATTATTATGCACTCCACTACTAAATATTTAGGTGGGCATTCAGATTTAATAGGAGGAGTGGTGATTGTTTCTGAAAATACACCAATTTTAGTTTTTTCGAAAATAAAAGACTTTCAAACCTTAGGAGGAGCAGTACCAAGTCCACAAGATTGCTGGTTATTAAGTAGAAGTTTAGCTACTTTCTCTGTTAGAATGCCCATTCATTCTAGAAATGCCCAACATTTGGCTGAGTATTTAGAAAATCATCCATCAATTGAGAAAGTATTTTATCCTGGGTTAAAAAATAATTCCTATTTCGAATTAGCAAAAAGACAAATGAAGAATGGGTTCGGGGGTATGTTATCAGTGTTAATAAAAGGAACAGAAAAAGATAGTTTAGCTGTGGCTTCAAAACTAAAAGTTTTTAAACATGCCACTAGCTTAGGAGGAGTAGAAAGCTTGGTCGATCATAGAAAGACTGCGGAGGGCATTCATTCATTTAGTCCAAACAATCTACTAAGAATTTCTGTTGGAATAGAAGATTTTCAAGAATTAAAGGATGATTTTCAACAAGCTCTTGTATAATATTTATAAAAAACTTCGTTTATTTGAAACTTGAATTTAGCAAATTAAAAATTTAACAAACAAAACTATTGTAATGAAACAGCTCATTTTTATTTTACTTCTATCCAACTGTGTTTTTGCACAAGAATTAAAAACGAAATTTAATTGGTATAACCTTGATTTGGAAATTGATGGAGTAAGAGGTATGAGTACAGAAAAAGCTTACAAAGAACTTTTAAAAGGTAGAGAATCTAAAACTGTTATTGTAGGAGTTATTGACTCAGGAATTGATATTAATCATGAAGATTTAAAAGATGTAATTTGGAAGAATATCAATGAAATAGAAAATAATGGAATTGATGATGATAAAAATGGCTTTATTGATGATGTTTTTGGATGGGATTTTATAGGTGCTTCTAATGGAACAGATATTAATCAAGAGCAATTAGAAAGTGTTAGAATTTTGAAAAAATTGACTAAGAAATTTGGAGAGAATCCAAAGAAAAAATTAATAAAAAGGAATAAAGGCGATTATGCTTTGTTGCAAAAGGTAAAGTCAGAGATAGTTGATGAAAAAAAAGAAGCCAATCAATACATGCCTATGTATAAAGGGATGTTGGAAAAAATAATTGATGCTGAAGTTATTCTTTCAAAAGCGATTGGTATTAAAATTATCACAAAACAAGAGGTTTTAGCTTTAAAAGAAGAAAACTTTGAAAAACCTGTGCGTCAGGCTAAACAATTATGGCTGAATATTAATGCCATGGGGGCTACGAAAGCTGATATTGAAGAAGGAGTAAATCATTTTAATGAACAATTACAATATAATCTTAATCTGGATTTTGATGCAAGAAAAGTAATAAACGATGACCCAAAAAAGCTAGAATATGGATATTATGGAAATAATGAAGTAACAGGTCCTGATGCCATACATGGCACACATGTGGCTGGTATAATTGGAGCAAATCGTAAAAATAACATTGGTGTAAAGGGTGTAGCAGATAATGTAAAAATTATGACCATTAGATGTGTCCCAAATGGAGACGAAAGAGATAAAGATGTGGCAAATGCTATTAAATATGCAGTAGATAATGGTGCTCAAGTAATAAATATGAGCTTTGGGAAGCCATATTCTCCAGAAAAAAAATGGGTAGACGAAGCGGCTAAATATGCTGAAGATAAAGGAGTCTTGTTAATATCTGCATCTGGCAACGACAATCTTAATGTGGACGAAAATATTCACTACCCATCAAGAATACTTGAAAATGGAAAAGTAATTAAGAATTGGATTACAGTAGGTGCTTTGAATTTTGAAGAAGGAGAGGACTTACCTGCCAATTTTAGTAACTATGGCAAAAAGAATGTAGATGTTTTTGCACCTGGAATGGCAATTTATTCTACCGTGCCTGGTTCGAAGTATGAAGAAAAACAAGGAACTAGCATGGCTTCGCCAGCAGTAGCAGGTGTTGCTGCTTTATTGAAATCATATTTTCCAAGTTTAAATGCTTCTCAAATAAAGAATATTATTTTAGAATCCGTAGTTAAATTGAGCGGAAATAAAGTCAATGTCCCTGGAGAAAAAAAGGTGGTTGATTTTTCAGAATTGTGTAATTCTGCCGGAGTGGTAAATGTATACAATGCAGTAAAAATGGCAATTGAGATTACATCAAAGCAATAGGATTTTTAGTAGATTTATAGGACAATTTTTTATTTATTTTCTGGACTTTTAGATAATAACTAGAATTTTGTCCTCTTTTTTTCTAAAATTTAAATCTACTTTATATTTTTATTTAGCCGGCTTCGGTAAATTGCATTTGAATCAATTTTAGAGAATGGACAATATACTTCTTTTCGATAACCCAATTTGGAGAAATCAACTTAAACCTTTGACTTTAACCAGGCCAATTTCACATCTTAGAATTGGTATTATTACTATTATTGAAAAGTGGGAGAGATTTTTGGATTGCGATATTTCTTGTTTAAGTGAACCCTATCTTCAATCAAAGTTTACTCCTAAATATGCAGATGAAAATACCTATATAAATGCATCTTTTTTGCCAGATAAACATCTAATAGTTGCAATTCTCGAGTTAAAAGAAAATTGTTATTTAATGTATGAAAATCAAATTGTTGCTTTTAAATCTATGCTAAGGCTTGATTTTGATTTTGAAATCGATAGTTGTTTCGACCAAGTAATCTATCCTAATGAATTACAATGTATTTTCAAATTGCCGGATTTGTTTTTAAAGAATTCAAAGCAATTAGAATTAGACTTCGATTTAGTATCTAATAATAGAACGTCCGAACCAATAACCGATAAAAACACTATAGTTTATAATGAAAATAATATTTTCATAGAGAAGGGTGCAACTATAAAAGCTGCAATTTTGAATGCTGAAAATGGGCCAATTTACATTGGTAGAAATGCAGTTATTCAAGAAGGAAGTCTGCTAATTGGACCTTTGGCTATTGGAGAGCAAGCTATAGTTGCTTTTGGTGCTAGAATTAGACCTAATACCACTTTGGGACCATCTTGCAGAGTAGGAGGCGAGGTTGGTAATACAATTTTTCAAGGATTTTCAAACAAAGCACACGATGGTTTTTTGGGTAATTCGTATATTGGTGAATGGTGTAATCTAGGAGCCAATACAAATAATTCCAACTTAAAAAATGACTACAAATCTGTTAAATTATATGACTACAATACGCTAAATTTAAAAGATACAGGAGAATTATTTTGTGGTACTTTTATGGGAGATTATTCAAAGGCTGGCATAAGTACACTATTTAATACTGGTACAGTAATAGGGGTAAGTGTGAATGTTTTTGGGAGTGGTTTTCAAGAAAAACATATACCGAGTTTTACTTGGGGAGGAAAAATGGAAGGATATGAAAATTATAGATTTGATAAAGCTATTGAGGTTATTAATGCTACTTTAGCAAGAAAAGAACAACACTTGACACCAATTGAATACGGAATTTTGGAATTTATAGCCCAACAATAATAATAATTATCAATGCTTTTTTCAGAAATTCCTGGACTTCAAGATACTAAAAATTTATTACTTCAGGCCGTAAAGAGTAATCATGTAGCCCATGCTTTGCTTTTTAATGGCCAGGAAGGAGGGGCTGCTTTACCAATAGCTATGGCATTTGCCACATATTTAAATTGCCAAAATCGAGATAATTTTGATTCCTGCGGGATTTGTGCCTCTTGTCAAAAAATGAAAAAAATAGCTCATCCTGATGTTGTTTATGCTTACCCAACAGCAGGAGGGAAAAAAGTTTTATCTGAAAATTTCATAAAGGAATGGCGTGATTTTTTAAGTCAAAATGCATTTGGTAGTCTTTCAGACTGGTTAGAATTTATTGAAATAAAACAAGGGAATATACCTGTAGAAGAATCTAGACAGATTATTCAAAATTTAACTTTAAAGTCCTATGAAGGCGGCCACAAAATAGTATTAATTTGGATGGCAGAATGTATGGGGAATGCTGCAGCTAATGCTCTGCTTAAAATTTTAGAAGAACCACCTGCTCAAACAGTGTTTTTATTAGTTACCAATGAAATACATAAGTTGTTACCAACAATCATCTCTAGAACTCAAAGAGTGGCTGTTAGGAATTTAGATACCGAGGAAATGATGAATTTTCTTGGAAATGTAAAGGATGTTGAGAGCGAAAGAGCAAGCCAAATTGCTTTTTTATCTGAAGGAAATATTAACAAAGCTTTGGGTATAATTGAACAGAAAGATCAAAACGAGAAGGATTGGTTTGCAAATTGGATGCGTTATTGTTATGCATTTGATTTAGCGAAACTCATCCCATTGGCAGATGAGTTTGATTCTTTAAGTAAAGAAAATCAAAGAAGCATGATTGATTATAGCTTAAAGATTATTAGAGAAATTTATTTAGAATCAGTTGGAGTACATAGTCTAATTAAGCTTGAGGGGGCAGAATTGTTGTTTGTTCAAAAGTTTTCAAAGGTTTTTAAATTTGAAAACCTAGATAGAATTGCTGAATTAATTTCTGAAGCACAATTTCATATTGAAAGAAATGCAAAGGCAAAAATCGTATTTTTAGATTTATCCTTAACAATCGCTAGATTTATAAAATGAAATTTTAAAAAGATTTTTTTTAATGGCACTTATTTAGTCAGTCTTAGTTTTTAAATACATAAAATCCTTATTTTAAATAACATCGAAATATTTTCTGAGAATTTCAATTTTTGGCTTGATTTTAGGTGTTTTCTTTAATTATTGACCCATAATTATTAAATGCGTAATCCTAATATGCAAAAATTATTAAAATTTACTCTTAGTTTTTTGTTTTTTGGACAATTATCAGCCCAAACAATTTATAAAACTGAAAAAGTCTTTTTACACACTGATAGAGATTCTTATTTTCAAGGAGATACTATTTGGTTTAATGCTTCTGTATTAGATGGAACAAGCCATAAATACACCACAGAAAGCAAGGTAGTTTATGTTTTATTGATAAATCCAGAAAAAAAGACCTCACAAGAAATACAGCTGCCAATTAAAAATGGACAGACAAATTCTCAGTTTGCAATACCTAAAAACTTAAGTCTTGGCACCTATCACTTATGTGCATATACGAGTCTAATGCAAAATTTTAATGATAATTTCTTTTTTAACAAGTCAATTGTAATTAAAAGTAGAATCCAAGCTCCCAAAATAGTTGTTTCTTCAGCATTAAAGCAAAATGCCAATCCAATAATTCAGTTTTTCCCAGAAGGTGGCTATTTAGTAGAAAGTCTAAATAGTAAAGTGGCTTATAAGCTTGAGATTCCAAAATCAATCGACTCCAAATTTGAAGGCAAAATTGTGGATTCAAATGGTAAATTAGTAATTAATTTTTATCCTGATTTCAGAGGGATAGGAAATTTTCTTTTTCAACCTTTACCTAATAATGAGTATAAAGCTGTCTATTCTATTAACAATCAATTATTTGAAGTACCACTTCCAAAAGCTAGGAAATTAGGATATATTCTTTCTACCGACCATGTTATTTTTAGTGATGGAATATTAGTGAATGTATATTCGAATATTAATGAATCAGAAACATTAAGACTTTCTGCTACTCAAAGGGGTGCAGTTTTATTGGATATTGAATTTGAATCAACTAGTACATTATATAATGTAGTGATTAGTCATGAGAGTATTCCTGCAGATGGAATTATTAAAGTTACTCTTTCAAATAAAAAGGGAGAAAAAATTAGTAACCGATTATTATTTTATCAAAAAAACAGTCATTACAATACAAAAATAAGTAAGTTGAAATCAAGACCACTTCCAAGAGCAAAATCTGATTTAAATATTTCAATTGTAAACAAAGAAGACGAACCTCTAAAAAATGCAAACTTATCAGTTTCAATAATAGACATTGGCCTAGCAAGAATAGCTGATAATAGTGCTTACTCTCTTGAATCGTATCTATTGTTTAATTCAGATTATCTTTACGATGTTCCTAAAGTGGACACGTTATTTAAATTTGGATCGACTATTTCTAAATTTTACTTCGATAACCTAATGTTAACTCAGACAAATCAGAGAGAAACTATTGAGAATAGAATTAGGGAAGAAACGAATTTAACATTGAAAGGTATGGCATATGTTGGGGATAGTATACTTCCGAATAAAAAGTTAAAATTGTATTTGGCAGATAAGGATAGTTTTTATTTTAGTAATGTTACTACTAATGATTTTGGGAAATTTGTTATTGAAGGTAATTGGACAGATTCTGTTAGAATAATTGCTTCTGAATCCAATAGTTTGCCTCTAAAACTAATTTTCGAACCCCTCTATTTTCCATTTAATTTAAATATCCCCAGTGTTTCACTTCCTAAAAGTGTGGCTGTAATTAAACCTTCAATAAAAGCCCCATTAATTTTAAACTCTAAAGTTTTATTGAAAGAAGTAGTAATTAGAGGAAAGAATAATTCAGATCTCAAAAACGACTTCAGAAGAAAATATTATAATTGGGAATCTGATATTGAATTTAAAATAACAGACGAAATAGCAATAAAATTTGAAAATACCCAGCAATTATTGGAGGAGACTTTTAAAGATTTTCATAGAGATGCATTTGATGAAAGTTTTGATAAACCTGTTATAGATACTTTAAGAGCACCCGTTCCAGATACAAATTTAAAACAAAGATATGTGTCAAGTAAGAAAATCTTGCTGTTAGTAGACGGTGCAAATGTGCCGAGTGGGTATATAAATTTACTTAAACCAAAAGAAATCTCTCAAATTGATTGGGTTAATAATAAAGACAAAATTTCTAAATTGGGTTTAAAAGATAATCAGATTGTAAATATTCTCACAAAAAAAGGGAATGATTTAAATACACTATTTAAAGACAAGAAAACTGCTTCTTGGATGGGATATGCTTCTCCAAAACCATTTAGAATAGGAAAGTTTATTCCTAAGCCTCCGGCTAATTTTACCGATAAACGTGTAACATTATATTGGAATCCGAATCTAAAGACTGATGCTAATGGTAAAGTAAATTTAAGTTTTTACAATTCAGACTTAGCGAAAAATTACTTAATTTCAATAATAGGTACCGACAGTAGAGGAAATTCGGTGTCCTATAAAGGGATTTTGAAATAAAAATTAGTTTAATTTCTGTTAATTTCAAATTGAAAAGTTTAGACACTAGCTATTTCGTTTGTATTGTAGTTTGAAGACACCTTTAACAAAAATTCTTTATTAATAAATATAAGAATTTTGGTAAAATGGACATCAATTAAATTTTCTGGAATTGTCATATCTCAAGCAGCAATTATAGTAAAATTCTTTTGAACTCAATCTTGAAAGTTATTGATTTATATCTCTTTCGTAATTACCTTAATTTTGACTAAACAAAATTACTCCGATAAACTCTTAAAATATCTTTATTTTTTCGAATGCTTTTTATGGTATTTTATTCCGCAAAATAATTTGCAATTGTTAATCCACATTGCTCAGAACCCTCGAAATGTTCGGTTAAAAAAATATTTTCATAAAATATTGATGTTTTTTCGATAAATATCAGTTTTTTTCGAACCTATTAAATTGCTATATCATTGATTGTGAACGTTATGTATTTTGCGTTTTTTCATTTGTAGTACACAGGGGAGTTGACTTATTGGTCAAGTCAACAGTACCTTTGTGCATGATTTTCAAAAAAAACTATCTAGTTTTAAGTTATTAATACAGATTCTGAATAGATTAATCATCTTTACCTAGGGTCTGCAGGAAGTTTTAAGTGACTATTTATCAGACTTTTAAAAGTAAAAAGTCTCGGAATAATTCAAATAAATTGAAAATATGAGACTTTTTTTGTAATTTGTGGTACTAAAGTATAATTACAAATCGAAGATACCCTGTTTTCTCTAGACTCCCTATATTCTCATAAATTTAATTTTTTCAAGAACCAAACTGATTTAGGGAAACTGTATCAGACTATACCTTGGGATACCATTTCGGCTCGTTTGAAACTTGCTAAGAATAAACGAGGTCCTATGAGACTGTTGGATGGCAGGGGTATGGTTGCGCTTATGATTTTAAAGCACTACACTAGCTTGAGTGACCAAAAGCTTTTACATAGACTGAATACTGATTATGCTATGCAATATTTTTGCGGTATTGAATTAAGAAAT
>JANOMP010000020.1:0-11209 GCA_031420365.1 Cytophagaceae bacterium | reverse complement strand
ATTATCATGCTTATTAAGTGCATGCAAAGCATCGTACTTTTCGGCTGCAATCGAAAGATATTCTTCTTTTGTCATTTTATAGGAAAGTTAGTTTCACAAATTTAACTTATTTTTGTTAAACGACAATTTGGGATGCACCCTTCGCAAGGTACCGCCAACACAATAACATTTAATAATGTTCAGGCCGATTATTTTTTGCATGGCTATGCGAAAAAAAATGGTAGATGGCATGCAATTATGCCATTTATGGCACCAGAAGGAGCTATCGAAACAAAAAAATTAGTTTTGTCCGAAAATAATCTACCTGCCCCAACTCAAGGTGGTACGTTAATTGCCAAAGTAATAGCCGTTGATACAGAATGGGAGATACAAGCAGGATACCCTTCCTGGCTGACTGTTAGTTATGATCAAGATGAAACTACTTTGAGCGTAAATGTTAGTGCAAATAGTTCATCAAGTGCAAGGTCAGGAGTTGTTCAATTGGTAGAAACGGGAGGTGGTTTAAGTGCCAGTTTCACTATTGGTCAACCAGGTAATAATTCCATTACCACTTCCCTCACCTCGCTAAGCCCCACCAATTCCTCTTCGGAATGGAGCCAATATGGCACAACAAATTTTAACGGTACGAGTATTGATGGCAATACAATTAATATTGGCGGTACGCAATACACCCAAGGCATAGGTGCTCATGCTAATAGCCGCATAGTTTACAATTTAAACAATAGCTACAGCATTTTCTCTTGTAAATTTGGCATGGATATGGAGTCAAACTGTTGCGATGGTGCTAGTTTTGTAATTAAGGCAGACGGACAAACAATTTTTGGGCCCGTGACTAAAACCTGGGGTGAGGCAGCTACTGTGGTTAGCAATTTATCAGTAGCTGGTAAATCTAGCTTAGAGCTAATAACTGATCAAATTACCAATCCTTATGCTGATCATACCGATTGGGCAGATGTTTATCTTCAAAGTGGCGGCGGAGGCTGTGGCACCCCTCCAATTGCACCTACAAACGTGCAGACTAGTCCTAGTTCAATATCTCCTGGTCAATCTTCCACATTATCTGCTACTTGTGCATTTGGGGTGGCAAATTGGAGCACAGGTGCCACAGGCTCATCCACGACGGTTTCACCAGGTTCTACTACCAACTATTCGGTAAAGTGTGTATCTTCGGGTTGTCCAGATAGCTCACCAGTAAATGTAACTGTAAATGTAACGGGAGGCACTTGTGGGGCAATTAGCAATAATTTAGTAATGGGTACATGGAATGTAAGTGGGCATCAGCTGGTTGCGAGATTTTTTCATAATCAGTGGTGGCTCACCCAGCGAATTAACAGCAATCCAGATACGCTTTTGGTGCGTGGATCAGAAATGCTAACTAGGGGCGATGTGAGTTTAACTAATGGCTCATACAGTGGCTTGGTAAGTTGCTTTGGCTGGACTTACAGCAGCTATGGAGGCTTGGCAGTTCCTAACTCAACTGTTTTTCCAACACCCAATGGCTTTACATTGAATTATGAATCCGACGGCACACCTTATTATGTTTCTGATGGTGGTTGTAACAATCCTCCACAAATACCTATCAACCTAACAGCAAATCCTGCAAATATTAGTTCAGGTGGAAGTTCAATTCTATCAGCAAGTTGTGCTGTAGGAACATTGATGTGGAGTACAGGACATACCAACCAAGGTATTGTAACCGTAAGCCCAACTGCCACTACCACTTACACTGTAAAATGCATAGCTTCGGGCTACAGCGATAGCCAAAGCGCTAGTATAACTGTGCAAGTGGGACCTTGTAGTACGCTAAGTCATAATCTGGTTATGGGTACTTGGAATGTAACTGGACATCAGTTAGTTGCAAAAAATTATCACAATCAATGGTGGTTAGTGCAGAGAATAGGAACAGGTCCTGAACAATTTTTAGTTAGAGGCGCTGAAATGTTAACGCGTAACGATGTGAGTTTAAACAACGGAAGTTACTCTAGTTTAGTGGGATGCTTTGCATGGCCTTATAGTGCATATGGTGGACTTGCTACTCCAAATAGCTCTCAATTTCCAACTCCAAGTGGGTGGCAATATGGTACTGAACCTGATAGTACAGCATTTTATACTTCCACCGGTGGTGCAAGAATAGCAGTAGAGCAAACAAATCCTAAAGAAGAAACTCCGAATTTCGTTTCAATTTTTCCGAATCCAAATCGAGGCGATTTCAATGTAAAGATTTATTTGGAGGCGGAAAGCAATTTGGCTTTAGATTTAATTAGTTCTTCAGGTAAAATCTATCAAAGCCAAAATGCAGAAGGAAAAGCAGGAGAAAATACAATACCTTTTTCAGCTAAAAATGTTAGTGGTGGGCAGTATTTATTACGTGTAAGGTCAAAAGACAAAGTACAGTCTGTGGTAGTGGTGATAGAATAGTTTTTTATTTACAGACCTTAAAGAGTCTATCCGTTTTGGATAGGCTCTTTTTAATAATATAAAAAACTAAAAAAAACACTAAATTTTGAAAGAAATTAGCAGAGTGTTTTTTATATAATACTGTGAAGAAGTATTAAAAGTACTAAAGACCCTCTTCTAAATTAAAACAAGTCCTGCATCTTGCTTCATAAATGTCTAACTCTCCTAATACTACCTGTTTTTCATTTTTCACAGTTCTGTATGAATAATGAGCAATATCTCCGCAAACCACACAAATGGCATGAACTTTAGTAACAAACTCCGCTGCAGCCATAAGGGAAGGCATAGGTCCAAAAGGGTTTCCTTTTGAATCCATATCTAATCCTGCAACTATCACTCTCTTACCCATCAATGCCAATTGATTGCAAACGTCTATAATACCGTTATCAAAAAATTGGGTTTCATCTATTCCTACCACTTCACAATCAGCCGTATAAAGCATAATTTCATCTGCAGTATTTACTGGAGTAGAACGAATAGCAGATTGGTCATGAGAAACTATATCACTTTCATGATATCTTTTATCTATTACTGGTTTAAATATTTCAACATTTTGTTTTGCTATTTTTGCTCTTTTTAATCTTCTAATCAATTCTTCTGTTTTTCCAGAAAACATTGAACCTGCAATAACTTCAATCCAACCAGCTTTGGTGCCTTTATCTATACTATTTTTGGGTTCAATAAACATTTTTTTAACTATTTTTACGTTATTTAATTAAATGGCAAAAAAGTTGCATTACGATACTTTGAAATAGCCAATTATTTTACAAATCAAAAGAATTTATTAATGACCTACAAATGGAATGCTTCAGAAATACAAAATTATTCAAATGATTTTGCTAATCTAATATGTGAAGAGTTTTTTAATGATAAGGAAAATATTTTAGGCTCTGAAATTATAAATCTAACGGAAATAAAGCAATTAAATCTGTTTATAATTAAAGAACTATATAACCAATGGCAACTAGAAACAAATAAGTTTAGAAGTCCTTATTTTGATTTTTCTGATTTGGAAGTTCAAAAAGCATTAGAAGAGTTTATGAATGTTATTTCAAGACATATAAAAATTAAAAGCCTGGATTTTGAGTCTTTATTAAGAAGAGCTACAAAATCTACAATTGATTTATTTTTAGACCCGAAACAGTTTTTTAATGAGGAAATGAGGAATTTACCCGATTTTAAGCTTACAGAATATTGGCTTAAAGCGAACGGTAAATTTTATAAAGATTATAATTGGGTTTTAAGAGAATTATTGATAAGATTAAATGGGCTAAGTTTTGTTTATGCCAATGAGGCTATAGATTGGATTAATGAAATTCTAATAATAGAAAAGATAGAAGATCATAATAGTGATCTAAAAGATATCATAAAGATTATTGGACAAGCGGTATCTGATCCATTTGAATCTAAGAATACTTCTTTTTTTGATAGTTTTTCTTTGAAGGATGAACCTGTAAACCACAAAATTAAATCTGATAAGGTTCTCGAAACAATATTTAAAATTAAGCTTGATTCTAAAATTGAAATAAAAGAGGATGTAAATCATCTAGAAATTATTGAATCTAAATCTTCTGAAGTAAATTTAGACCTTGAGAATTCTGATGAAGTATTAACTTTAAATGAATCAATTCAAAAAAATAATGAAAATGGGAATTCTTTATCTGAATTTCATCAAAAAAGGAAAATAGAATCGATTAAAGGAAATATTTCTTTAAATCAAAAGTTTCTTTTTATAAATAACTTATTTGGGGGCGAGACCAAAAGTTTTGCAAATGCCATTGACGAACTTGAAATTTGCAATACATTTAATGAAGCAAAAGAACAAATGTTAAAAAACTATCTTCCCAAATTTAAATGGGATTTGAAGAGTCCAGAGGCCGAGGAGTTTTTCGATTTATTAAAACGAAGATATAATTAAGAAAATAAGGCTTTCAAATTTGAAAGCCTTATTTTTTTGTAGAATTGTTTTTGAAATGCAAGATTTAATCCTTTTGTATTATAAAGTATAAGAAACCATTTTAAATTCTCCCCTAAGATTTACAAGGGAATTAGATTATATATCAAATATTGGATTCAAGTAATAAATGAAATAATGTCTAAATTGTTTATCATTCTCTAGAATCGATAAGAAAGAATTCTTCTTAAATGAGTAAAATTCAATTTTTTCTCTTTCAATTTTTCTTCTTTCAATTTTTTAAGTAAAATACTTCTATTTAATGCATTTTTTTGTATTTTAAATAAAGTTTATTCTTCAAATTATATTGTATAATAAAATATTTTATTATTTTAAATATCTGATAATTAGTTATATGTAAAATACAATCTATTTTTTTATTTTAATGGCATTGTTTTTGACAATTATTAATTAATGAGGCGGGTATTATAGTTTTAACATTAAAAGTTTAGTATAAGAAAGCTAATATTTAGATAGAATATTATAGAATAGATTGTATTAAAACAGTGTTTTTTGCTTAATGCAAAGCCAAATAAAAATAAATAAAAAAGCTAAGTAATTTTCTTAGTAAGTCTATGTTAATTAATGAATAAGCCTATTAATTTTCTTTTATTCGCGGTAGTTTCAATTCATTCTTTGAAATGTTTTGCACAAAAAATACCTATTGTTTCTGGATTTGTATTAGATAAGACTACATCGAATAATACATTAAACATATACGGTAAAAATTTCAATGCATTAAGCACTGGAAATGTTGTTTATTTTGGTTCGGCTAAAGCTAAAATTATATCTGCTTCTAGTACGAATATTAATGTTTTTATTCCTCCAGCTGTTACTTTTCAACCAATCGCTGTAACAGATCTTTCTACCAATTTAACCGGTTATTCTGAAAAACCATTTATGCCGACTTTTTCTGGCAGCACCATTTTTACTTCTAAAAAAGATTTTATCTCTGGAATTGATCCTTCCAATGTTCAAATAGGAGATTTGGATGGGGATGGCAAACTTGATATAATTACAACAAATAGGGAAAGTAATACAATTTCAATTTTTAGAAACATATATGATGTTTCTAAAACTATAAAATTTGAAGATAAAAAGGATTTAAGTACTGGAAATTATCCTAGTGCAGTAAGCCTAGGAGATTTGGACGGAGACGGCAAATTGGATTTAGCAGTTGCAAATTTTTCAGACCATACTATTTCAACATATCATAATGCTTCTACAATTGGAAATATAGTTTATAATCAAAAATCTAATTTTACTACTGGAAGATTACCCACTTCCTTATATATTGGAGATATAAATGGGGATGGTAAGTCTGATATAGTTACTACCAATATAAATGATAAAGCAATTTCTATATTCTTGAATACCACTAATCAATCTAATTCAAATTCTGTTGAAAGTTCTAAAATATTGAATTTTAAAAACGAAATTGAAAGAACTGTTAATTCAAATATAGGACGCATCAACTTTGCTGATAAAGTTGATATTACGCTAGGCAATGAGCCTTCCCAAGTAAAATTAGCAGATTTAAATAATGATGGGAAAGTGGAAATAATAGTTTCTAATTTTATTAGTAATTCAATATCTGTATTATTAAATGAAACAGCAGATAAAAACATAAGTTTTAGCCAAATTGATGACCTGGCTACTGGATTAAGTCCTCTCTCCATAAGTGTAGGTGATTTTGATCAAGATGAAAAAACTGATTTAAGTGCTTCTTTGGTTGGAGGAACTGTGACAGTTTTTAGAAATATATCTTCAGAAAATAGTTTGCTTTTTGAATCAAAATTTGATATTCAAATAGGTGAATTTTTGTCTTATTCAAGTTCAATTAATACCTCAGATATCAATGGGGATAAAAAGCCTGATTTAGCTATTGCAAATGCTGGATCTAACCTTGTTACATTATTGATTAATAATTCTGAGCCTGGTTTTATAAGTTTTGAAGAAAAAGTAGAATATAGTTCAATCGGAAATCCTTTTTCGGTGGCTATTGCTGATTTAAATGGCGATTTAAAGCCAGATTTAGCATTTGCAAACGCTGACAATAATGTTCTTTCTATTTTAAAACAAACTTGTGTTCCAGCCGTATCCATTTCAATTACAAACGGAATAAATATTTGCGACGGAGCAATGGTTGTGTTTACGAGTTCATCTGAAAATGGAGGTCTAAACCCAAAGTACCAGTGGAAAAAAAATGGGGTAGATTTAGAAGGTGAAAATAATTCTATTTTGATTATTTCTACTTTAAAAAATGATGATGAAATTACCCTAGAAATGATTTCAAATATCGCTACTTCTTGTTCAGAAAATGCAAATGTATTTTCGCAGCCTATAAAAGTAATTGTGAAGCCCTCACTTGTTCCTAAGGTAAGTTTAATGCAGATTTCTGGGTCAGAAAAAATTTGTGAGGGAACAAGCATTTCTCTAAATGCAATTGCTACTAATGGTGGAGACTCACCAATTTTTATTTGGAAAAAAAATAGCCAAGTAATTAATAATGAGACTGGTGCAACGTTTTCAACGGACTTGCTTAAAAATAATGATTGGATATCTGTTACTATGATTTCAAGTAGTTCTTGTTTGTTTACAAGTGGAGTAAATTCAGAAGTAAAAGTATTTATAGTAAGTTCAAATTCATCAAAACCAATAATAATAAGCGATTCATTATCAATTTGTAAAAATAGTATGGCTACATTGGTTGGAACATGTTCTGTTTTAACGGATAATTTTAAATGGGTTTCCGATACATTAATTGATGCGAAAACAATTTCTGTTTTTGGTAATGTGGCTAAACGTATAATAAGTCAACCTGGATTATATACTGGTTTTTGTGCTTCTGGAACTGGTTGTTTAAATAGTGAGCGAGTAAGTATAAATATTGCTGAGAATTTAATTTGTGCTAAGAATAATACACTTGTTGTGGGTGGAAAAGGGTCGAATAAGAATACTATCCAAAATTCAAATTTGGCCGAATGTTTAGCAATTTGTGTTCCCATTAAAATTGTAAAATTTAAATAGATAAATGAAAAAGAAGGTTAAATGTGATGGTACCTATAATTGGAAATTCTTTATAATAAACACATTACTGAATTTTAAAATATAACACAATGAAAAATATATTATCCTGTTCCATATCGATTTTGGTATTATTAAGTGGTGTAATTTCTTTTGCTCAAGTAAGACCTGAAATATCGGGAGTGTCTTCTATTAATGCAACCATTGGAAGTCCAGTTACTATTTCTGGCTCTAATTTTGGAGTAAATGCAATAGAAAATGTAGTTTATTTTGGAGGTGTGAAAGCTCAAATAACCGCAGCAAATAGTACTAGTTTAACAGCAAATGTTCCTTTAGGCGTAAATTTTCAGCCAATTACTGTAACAAACTTAGCCACTCGACTAACAGGATTTTCTGGTAATCCTGTTATGCCAGGTTTTAGCGGCGGAACAAATTTTGGTTCTAAATTCAATTTTCCAACTGGTATTGAACCCACATCTGTAAAAATTGGAGATTTAGATGGTGACGGAAAGCCAGATTTGATATCCACAAATTCTACAAGCAATTCAATTTCTATTTTAAGAAATACCCACAATGGGTTAAACCAAGTGAGTTTTAATTCAAAAACCGATTTTCTTGTTCAAAAATATCCAAGTGATGTAAGTCTTGCAGATTTTGACGGAGATGGAAAGCTAGATTTAGCCGTAGCCAATTCCTCTGAAGGTACAGTAACGACTTATAAAAATGAAAGCACTCCTGGTAGTTTTGTTTTTACCAACATGCGAAGTTTTTCTACAAATAGACAACCTAGTTCAATTAGTGTTGGAGACTTAAATGGGGATGGAAAGACAGATATTGTGGTTTGCAACGGAAATGATAAAACAGTTTCAGTATTATTAAATATTTCAAATACAAGTGGATTTATTCCTGAAATAATTCCAATTGATAAAACAAATGGAAAATCAGTAGGAAAATCGGAGCAACCATACCAGAATGAAATGATATTAGGTAATATTTATTTTTCAAATAAATTGGATTTTGTGGTAGGAAATGAGCCAAGTAATGTTGTTATCGAGGATTTGAATGGAGATGGCAAGCCTGAAATAATTGTAGCAAACTTTATAAGCAGTTCATTTACAGTATTGACAAATACTACCACTTCTGGAAACTTGAGTTTTAATTCGAGAATTGATTTTCCAACTAATGTTAGTCCACTATCAATGAAAATAGGAGACGTTAATTTAGATGGTAAACGAGACATTGCATTATCAATGATAGATGGAACCATAGCTATATTTAAAAATACTTCTTCTAATAATTCTATTGATTTTATCCCTTCCATTAACTATTCAATTGGATCAGTCTTGTCTTTTTCAAGTTCTATAACTATGGGAGATATTAATGGAGACAGGAAGCCAGATTTAGCCATTTCAAATAAGGGAACGGATGTAGTTTCTATATTAATTAATAATTCAACAGTTGAAAATATTAGTTTCGAATCCAATATTAACTTAAATACTGAAAATCTACCATCTTCTATTACTATTGGAGATTTGAATGGAGACGGAAGGCCAGATATTGCAGTCGCAAATAATAAAAATAACTCAATATCAATTTTTAACCAAGCTTGTAATGCCTATATAGAAATATCTGCAGTAGGTGGACAAAATGTTTGTACAGGAACAAGTGTAACTTTTAATTCAAATTATTTAAATGAAGGAGTAAATCCAAATTTTAGATGGAAAAAAAATGGGGTTTTTATTTCTGGGGCAAATGGGACAACTTATACAGCATCATCTATAAATAACGGAGATCAGTTTTCGTTAGAAATGACATCTTATGCCACATGTGCAGTAACTCCAATTGTGCTCTCTGAGCAGAAAGTAATTACAGTAAATCCAGCGGCACTTCCAACTGTTTCTTTAAATATATCTAATGGGTCAGAAAATGGGTGTGCTGGATCTGGTATTTCATTTTCAGCAAATGTAACAAATCAAGGAACTGCTCCTGTTTTTCAATGGAAGAATAAAAACCAGACGATTAGTAATGTTACTGGGGCAACATATTATAGCAGTAATCTTTCTGATAAAGATTCTATTTATGTAATTATGACCTCAAATGGAACTTGTATTTCCCCTGCGATAGTCCAATCTAATGCAAAAGTTATAAAAATAAGTCCTTTTCCCTCTATTCCATCTTTAACTGCTGAAAAGCTAAATATTTGCAATGGAGATAAATCAATAATTATTGGTAATTGTCCAGTTATTACAGATAGCTTTAGATGGACTACTTCAAGTTTTTCTGCAAGTTCTGCAAGTTCAAATGCTTCAAGCCTTCCAAATTCCAACGGAAGAACTGTTTCTGAACCAGGTGTTTACCAAGGATATTGCGAATCAAATTTTGGATGTGGTACAAGTAGTGTTTCTAGTATTACTATTAATCAAGGACCAAATTGCGGAAATCAGTCTTTTCTAAAAGTTTTACCTGAAAAGCCAATTGTTTGTCCTAATTCAAGTATTACTCTAACTGCGTCAGGATGCTCAGGAACTGTAACATGGACTGGAGGACCTTCACAATTGACGGGACCAACGGCAGTTTTTGCTCCAAGTGTAAAAACAACGTATTTTGTACAATGCAGTACTGGTGGTTATTCTTTAATTGATATTGCTGTGGCTTCACCAAGCCTAATTGTAAATAGTAATATTGCAACTGGTAAAGAAACTTTAAAAGCTGCAAATACAATACAAAGCTCTAAGAAAATTGGGGATCCCAATTTTACCCCTGCACCTTATGTAATTTTTGAAGCAGGCAATTCGATTACTTTATTCCCTGGTTTTGCTGTAGATAAATTAAGTGTTTTTTCTGCTTCTATAAAGGGTTGTCTTTAATGAAATGTATTCAGGATTTATCTTTGAAAAAGAATGTAGCTTTATCGATATTGCGTTATTCATAAATATTACGAAACGCCAAAACTTCGTGAAAAGCTGTTTCTCACTGTGGATATTTGTCAAATTAAATCTAGTGGATATTTGTCAAATTAAATCTTCGCTCGCTCTTTTTGGTTTAAAGTCCATTGCTCTTCTTTTTTGGCCAAAATATACCTACTCCTTGCCAATAATTGTTTGGGAGAATCGCCATTTTTAAATTCAATAGGTTGGTATTCTGCTACTTTATCTTCATATCTGTTGATTAATTCTACTTGCTTATCTGGTTAGTCTGTACAATCTTTCATAGCAATATCCCATTTTTTTTGGCAACTTTTACGGCGGCTATTGCATTGTTTTCGATATCCATTTCTGCCCACCTTAGTTTTATTCTTATGTGTTGGAGTGCATCCATGGACAGTTTTACCACATGGAACCTGTCTGTAACAAGTATTGCGTTTTGATTCATAAAGATTTTGATCAAAATAATCCAAAATTTTATTGGCCTCCTTCAATTGAATTTCATAAAACATCGTTTTGTTACAAACATTACCCAGTTCTAAAAATCCTGTAAATTTAAAATGTTCAAGTAAACCCTTTGGAAATAAATGAGATAAATAGTCGGATTCCATTCTAGTATTTTTTTCCACAAAGGTAATCTACTGCCCACAATATATATGTGAGCCTTTTAATCCTTTGCCCTTAATTAAGCCCTAACTCCGCTTATATTTTACGTAATAGATATTTTCATTTTATTTAGCATTGCTATTGATGCTTTTATAATTGGTTCTGTGTGCCATAGCTCATTTATTCTAACCTTTTTGATTTCTTTTAAGTGTGTTACCAAATCCATTACGGAATACTTTGA
>JANOMP010000019.1:0-29135 GCA_031420365.1 Cytophagaceae bacterium | reverse complement strand
TAACAGATTTTTATTAAAAATGGTATTTTTTATCTTTTTATTTTTGAGTATTTATACTCAATATTATATTTGTTAAGTATTAAACATTTTTAGGTAATGAATAGCATGTGGTTTGATATAAAATTGGCTGTTGGAGCAGCTAATTTGGCCTCTTGAATAATGGAGGTTTAAAAAAAAGGCCGAATGGGTATTGGAGTACCCAAAACGGCCATAGGTTGCCTACGATGTTGAAACACTTAGACAATTGTAAAGTAAAGATATAATCTTTTTAATTGCAAGAAGTCTTCTAAAATCAAATAGTGTTTCTTTTGGATTATGTATTCTAAAAACGCTTTAGTTAACTCTAACTTAAAAACGATTAAACACTTAAATTTTTTTTTAGATGAAAAAGAAATTCTACTTTTTAAAAACCTCATTTTCACTTTTATTAATTTTCATTGGCAATATTTACAGCTATAGCCAAATGAGTCTGGTAGGTCAGATTAGGACCCGAACCGAGGTAAGGGATGGCTTAGGAAATCTTGCACTTAAAGACGCAAAGGCAGCAGCTTTTACCTCTCAGCGTTCTCGTTTGACTTTTGGATATAAATGGGACAGGCTAGTTTTTACAACTGCTATTCAAGATGTAAGAGTTTGGGGTCAAGATGCCGCTTCGATTAGCAATGCGGATGGCTTAAAATTATCATTACATGAGGCAAATGCTGAGATAATTTTGGCAAATTCTGCAGATACTACTATAAAATTTCGACCTATTCAAAATCTTTCACTTAAAATTGGGAGGCAAGAGTTAGTATATGATGATGTGAGATTACTCGGCAACTTGGATTGGCTACAGCAAGCTAGAAGATTTGATGCCGCAATATTTAAGGCACAACATTTGGGTTGGTCATTAGACTTTGGTGGTGGTTTTAATCAAAATACTGATGCATTTGGTGTCTCTGGAACTAATTATACACCAGGAAATGTGCCGTCTTCAGCCTTATCAAATAAAAATATTACCCTTGCGATTCCTGCTGGATTTATTTCTACAGCAGGTAAAGGCGGTTCTTTGGTATTAGCATCTCCTTTGAGTACAAATGGTCAAAACCAACAGTTTAAGTCTTTCCAAATGGCATATTTAACAAGAAAATTTAAACAAACCAAAGTGTCTGCATTGTTTTTCAAGGATGATTTTTCCAAATATGTCGCAGACAGTTTAGGAAATGCAAGTCAAGGATATGTTTATGGCAGAAGGTATAATCAAACAGGTATTAATTCAAGATTGACTTATGGAATTATGCTAAATAGCCAATTTGGAAATGCCTCTTCTACATTTGGTAAAATTCAAGCTCAAGTATGGTATTATGCTCAATCAGGTAATGACAGAGATGGCTTGAATATTAAGAATGCTAATCATTACGGGGCTTTCGCAATGATGCAAAAAGGTAAAATATCGTTTGGGCCTGGTTACGAAGTATTGTCAGGGAATAATGGTTTAAAACCTATAAGGGGTCAAACATCAAAATTTGATCCATTATATGGCACTCCACATAAGCATTGGGGATATATGGACTATTTTTATGTAGGTACTGGTTCAGCCGCCGGAGGATTAGTGGATGCTTACTTTAAACTCAAGTATCTTAATAATCTGTTTACCTTCACTGCTGATGCACACGCATTTAGTTTAGCCACCAATACTTTAAATAAACTTGATAGCAACAAGCCTTTGGATAAAAAACTGGGAACTGAAATAGATTTAGTTGGTCAATATTCACTAAATAAATTTACAATGGTTGAATTCGGATATTCAATAATGAAAGGCACAAATTCTTTAGAGTATGCAAAATCCGGTACTATTGATAAAACTAAAAAGACGGGAAATTGGGGCTATATAATGATCAATATAAAACCAGATTTTTTTTACACTAAACCCATAGCTATAAAGCAATAATTTACTATTTAAAATTATTTAATTAAAAATTCACTATGAAAAAATCAATAAATTTTCTTTTCGGTGTTTTACTTTTAGCTATTGCTACTGTTAGCTCTTCTTTTACTCCAAAGCCACCGGGAGGGCTTATAAAATTAGGGTTTATTCCCCTTACAGACTGTGCACCTTTAGTTGTAGCAAAAGAATTGGGCTTATTTAAAAAATATGGAGTGAATGTAGAATTAAGCAAAGAATCTTCGTGGGCAAACATCAGAGATAAAGTTTTAAATGGTGAGTTAGACGGAGCCCACTGTTTGTTTTCATTGCCATTATCAGTTTATACCGGAATAGGGGGTAAAGCAGGTTCTCAAATGAAAATTGCCATGGTTTTAAATAATAACGGACAAGCCATTACTTTATCTAAAGATTTTTGTGGTATTGTAGGTTTTAAAGAAACTGATAAAGTGGCTGCAGCAATAAAGTCAATCCAAAAGAGGAAGGAAGTAACTTTTGCTATGACATTCCCTGGTGGCACTCATGATATCTGGCTTCGGAATTGGTTAGCTGCGTCTGGGGTAAATCAAAAATCAGTAGGCATTATTACTATTCCACCCCCACAAATGGTGGCAAATATGAAAGTGGATAATATGGAAGGTTTTTGCGTTGGAGAACCATGGAATGGTGTTGCTGTTGTTCAGAATGTAGGATTCACAGAAATAGCATCACAAGATATTTGGAAAAATCATCCAGAAAAAGCTCTGGTGATAAATTCTGAATTTGCATCAGCCAATAAAGAAGATTTAAAAAATATTATGAAAGCAATAATAGAAGCTTGTAAATGGTTAGATGGAGGTGCTGGAAATAGAAAGAAGGCTGCTACTTGGCTTACTAAATCTTATTATGTAAACGCCCCAATAGCAGCCATAGAAAGTAGATTGCTAGGTTCTTATGATTTAGGATGCGAATTAGGTGCTCAAAAATATGGGGACAATAATATGAAATTTTATAATAATGGTATTGTAAATACGCCATTAAAATCACATGCCATTTGGTTTTTAGCCCAATATGTTCGGTTTGGATATTTAAAATCTGCTCCAGATTATAAAGGAATTGCCGAAAAGCTTATTTTGGATGATTTATGGGCTGAAGTAGCTAAAGAGACTAATGTTCCAATACAACCTGACATGAAAGGGTTCAAAACTAGTTTGGACGTTGCTTTTGACCCAAGTAATCCTGCATCGTATTTGAGTATAACAAAAAAATAATGAAGTATTTGGGTGGCAAAACTTTTGCCACCCAAAAAAACAAAAAAAATGAAAAATAATTTTTCTTTTAAAAGTCTCTTTTCCTTTGGATACTTTTTAGCAAGCATGATGTTGCTAAGTATTATTTGGTCTATTGTAGCAAAGATTACTAATTACGAAATTCCCGGGCCTGTGGCTACTTGGGCGGTTTTTTTTGAAATGCTGAAAGATCCTTTTTACGATTACGGCCCCAATGACAAAGGCATAGGTATTCAGCTTTGGAGTTCTATAAAAAGAGTGCTATTAGGTTTTGGAATAGGTAGCTTAATAGCAATTCCATTAGGAATGCTAATGGGTGGTTCAAAGATAGCCTTAAATCTACTTAATCCTCTTATCCAGGTATTACGGCCAGTTTCACCTTTGGCTTGGTTTCCTCTTGGACTTTTGGCTTTTAAGGCTTCAGACGGTGCTACAATTTTTATAATTGCCATTACCTCACTTTGGCCAACACTTATCAACACGGCTTTTGGAGTGTCTACTATTCCAGATGACCATAAAAACGTAGGAAAAGCCTTTGGGTTTTCGCGTTGGAAATATATTTCTAAAATTCTGATTCCTTTTGCCTTGCCTCACATTATTACGGGTTTACGCTTATCTATAGGTATTGCATGGATGGTTATAGTAGCTGGAGAAATGTTGTCAGGGGGCGTGGGAATTGGTTTTTTTGTTTGGGATTCATGGAATGGGCTTAGCTTAGAAAAAATACTATCTGCTATTCTGATTATTGGCTTTGTAGGCTTATTGTTAGATAAAAGTTTTAATGGTTTGCAAAACTATTTTTCTTACGAGAACAAAAAATAAAATAGTGTCTTTCATGAATTTTGACGCATAAAAAAATATTAAATCCAAAAGTAAAATACTATTTATCACACTCTGCTTTGTATCTTATATAAAGCTAAATATCAATACAATTTACTTTAATGCGCTGATTTAAAAATAAATAAAATAGGCATTAGAGGATTTAGAGTGGAGAAATATTATTAAATAAAACCTTTTAGAAAATAAATCACTGATTGTTCCATTAATCACAAAAACGTCTGTATGAAAATTTTTAAGCAAGTTAAATTGCTAATGGCTAGATAATTAATTTAAAAATTCATGGCGGACGGCCTTCAGGATTTTTTTTTGTGAGTGTTTTTTGGTTTGGCCCGACATTCGGCTTTTTTCAATTGGACAGGCATACCTGAAAAAGTAAGGCTAACAACAAATTCAGTAAACAGCAATCATTATTTAAAGTTTATAAAATTCAGGTTTTTACTCTAAATCCTGTAAAACCATAAAATACAGATTTTCGAAAGTGAGATTCACTGATTTTCATGGATAGTTAAAGAAATTTTGTGTTAAACAATGATTTCAAATCAGAAATACTAAAGAGTTTAAATAGCTTTAAAAAAATAGTAAATATATTAAATAAAAAAACAAGATGATTACTCAGTTAGATCAAGAAGTTGCAACGGAAATAAAAGATAAGTTTCAAGCCTTAATAGCAGTAAAAAATGTAACAATTTCTTTTAAAACAAATGGGAAAGGAACATTTACAGCAGTTAAAGATATTAACTTAACAATTGGCAAAGGCGAAATTGTGAGTATAATTGGCCATTCGGGCTGTGGTAAATCTACTTTAATGAATTCAATTAGTGGCATGGTTACGCCTTCTTCGGGTGAGGTTACTATAAATGGAAATAAAGTAACAGGGCCAGGGCCAGATAGGGGTATTGTTTTTCAAAATTATTCACTATTGCCATGGATGAGTGTGTATAAAAATGTTTATGAAGCCGTTGATTCGGTTTTGAAAGATAAAACAGCTGCCGAAAAAAGAGAAATTGTGGAATATAATTTGACTATGGTAAATCTTGCACAGCATAAAGAAAAACTTCCTAGTCAGCTATCGGGAGGCATGAAACAACGAACGGCCATTGCTCGTGCTTTTGCTATAAATCCCTCTGTTTTATTATTAGATGAACCTTTTGGTGCTTTAGATGCTCTCACAAAAGGGTCAATGCATGTAGAATTACTTAAAATTTGGAATCTTAATAAACGCCAACAGACTATCGTAATGGTAACGCATGATATTGAAGAAGCTATATTTTTATCAGATAGGGTTGTAGTTATGAACGACGGACCCGAAGCCACATTAAGGGAAATAGTGGATATAAATTTACCAAGACCTAGGAACAAAAAGGAAATAATTCACTTGCCAGAATATATGGATGTTCACGACAAATTACTAGGCTTATTAGTTAAAAACCTTTCTATAGAAGATGAAGGCGTAGAATATGTAGTTTAATTTTTAATTTTTTTCACAAAAAAAGCTTTCCTTTTCCAAGGAAGCTTTTTTTTAAGCTTTGAGATTATTATTTTAGGCATTACAGGATTTAGAGTGGAGAAATATTCATTTGTGAAATCTTTTAGAAAACAAATAAACATTGTTCCATTAATCACAAAAACGTCCGTATGAAATTTTTTAAGCAAGTTAAATTACTAATAGCTAGATAATTGATTTAAAAATTCATGGCGGACGGCTTTCAGGATTTTTTTTTGTGAGTGTTTTTGGCTGAGCTGGCATTCCAGTTGGTCCGACATTCGGCTTTTTTCAATTGGACAGGCATACCTGCGGTGCGTCGAAACGTAAAAGTAAGGCTAACAACAAATTCAGTAAACAGCAATCATTAATTAATTTTATAAAATTCAGGGTTTCACTCTAAATCCTGTAAATCCTTATTTTATTTAATAGAGTACTCCATATTCAAAATATAACCATTTAAAGATATTTTTTAAGTCTCAAAAGAAATTCACTTAATATTAGAAAAAATATACTTATTTAGTATTGAGTATAAATACTTATTTTTACTTTTGATTACTATTTTTTAAATTTAGCATTTATGTGTTATTTTTGCTTTAAATGGCTATTTTCTTCCAATTATAGAAAATAAATAGTACTCAATTTAATTTATTAAAAAACATGAAAAATTCGACAAAACCACTTGAAATATTAAACATTTTTGATACATCTTCTGTACAAATGAGAACCTTTCATATCACATGGCTTACTTTTTTTATGTGTTTCTTTGCTTGGTTTGGCATAGCACCATTAATGCCTACAATCAGGGAAGACCTTGGACTAACAAAAGCTCAAGTTGGAAACACAATAATAGCTGCAGTTTCAGCAACTATTATTGCGAGACTTTTGATTGGTCGTTTGTGTGATACATGGGGGCCACGTAAAACCTATACTTGCTTATTAATAGTTTCTTCAATTCCAGTTTATTTAGTAGGTTTTTCACATTCATATGAAACCTTTCTTTTATTCCGATTTGCAATTGGTATTATTGGAGCGTCCTTTGTAATCACTCAATATCATACTTCTGTGATGTTTGCACCTAATATAAAAGGAACCGCAAATGCAGTTGCTGGAGGATGGGGAAATTTGGGTGGAGGCATAACTAATATGTTAATGCCCATTGTATTTGCAAGTATTGTAGCTTTAGGATATACCCATAGTCAGGCATGGCGATTAGCAATGATTTTGCCAGGAACTCTTTTGTTAATTGCAGCATATTTGTATTATAATTTTACTAAAGACACGCCTTCAGGAAATTTTGAAGATATTGACAGAGTTTTAATTTTGAAAGAAAAGCCAAATACCAAAGAAGTACTCACTGATTGGAGAGTCTGGGCTTTAACAATTGCTTATTCTATATGCTTTGGAATGGAGATTACTTTTGATAATGTAGCGGCATTACATTTTGTCGATAATTTCAGAGTAGATCAAAAAAATGCAGGATTTCTAGCGGGTCTTTTTGGCTTTTTAAATATTTTTGCCCGGGCTTTAGGCGGTATTTTTGCAGATAAAATTGGAAGGAAAAAAGGCTTAACTGGAAAGGGTTGGTTACTAGCATCATTTATTATTATTGAAGGCTTAGGCCTTTTAATTTTTGCAAATTCCGTTTCTTTAGGATTTGCAATAGCTTCAATGATATTTTTTGCATTATTCTTAAAAATGGCCAATGGTGCCACATATGCACTTACTCCTTTTTTGAATACGAAAAATGTTGGATTAGTGGCTGGCATAGTAGGGGCTGGCGGAAACATTGGAGGAATGGCAATGGGGTTTTTATTCAAATCAGAAAATATCACATATGCAGAAGCTTTTCAATATATAGGAATTATGGCCATAATTGCCGGTTTTATTGTTGCATTAACGAAATTCGATTTGAAAGATCAATTTAATGGTTATAAGTTTAAACCTGAAACCATTGCTGAAGAGATAGGTTCTTAACCCTTTAGTTTATGAATGAAAAAAGTTATAAGTCAACTTGCTGCTATTGTGGAGTAGGATGTGGGGTACTCATAAAAGAAAAATCAGATGGTAGCATAATAGTAGAAGGAGATAGAGACCATCCTGTAAATAAAGGAATGCTTTGTTCCAAAGGTCTCAATCTTCATTATACAGTAATGGATAAAAGTGATCGCTTGTTGCACCCACAAATGAGATTTAATAGAGGAATGCCTTTGCAAAGGGTAAGTTGGGATGATGCTTTAGAAAGAACAGCAGCCATTTTTAAAACATTTATAAAAAAATACGGACCAGAATCAGTAGGTTTTTATGTTTCAGGTCAATGCTTAACTGAGGAATATTATCTTTGGAATAAGCTAATGAAAGGTTTTATTGGGGCTAACAACATCGACACAAACTCTCGTTTATGCATGTCTTCTGCAGTGGTAGGTTATAAGCTTAGTTTAGGTGAGGATGCTGTGCCAGTATGCTATGATGATATTGAACTTTCAGATGTTATTCTTGTAGAAGGTGCAAATCCTGCCTGGTGTCATCCTATTATTTGGCGAAGAGTAGAAGCTCACAAACTCGCTAATCCCCACGTAAAAATTATAGTTGTAGATCCTCGTAAAACTCAAACTGTTGCAACAGGCGATTTGCATTTAGCTGTAAATCCAGGTACCGATGTTTCTTTAAATTATGCTTTAGCTAGATTGTTAATTGAAAATGGGAAAATAGATGTCCAGTTTATATCAAATAGTACAGAGGGTTTTGAAGAATTTAAGGAACAAGTCTTTAGTAAAACAATAAGAGAATATGCAATCATCTGCGGAATAGAAGAAAAAGATATTCAAAAAGCAGCAAAATGGATCGGAAAATCAAAAGGATTTCTTTCTATGTGGACGATGGGTTTAAACCAGTCGGTAATAGGTGTAAATAAAAATCTTTCCTTGATTAATCTTTCTTTAATTACTGGTAAAATAGGTAAGCCAGGAAGTGGCCCTTTTTCATTAACTGGACAACCAAACGCTATGGGCGGTAGAGAAGTTGGAGGCTTATCAAATATGCTTGCATCACATAGAGATATTTCAAATCCTATTCATAGGCAAGAAATGAGGGGTTTTTGGGGAGGAAATCCAATCTCTGATAAACCAGGATATACGGCAACAGAAATGTTTGAAGCATTGGCAAGTGGCAAAATGAAAGCAATTTGGATTGTCTGCACCAACCCTCTAGTAAGCATGCCTGACGTAAGAATGGTAGAAAAAGCCCTTAAAAATGCAAAACTTGTTGTTGTGCAAGATGTTTCCGACAAATCTGAAACAGTCAAATATGCTGATATTGTATTACCTGCTGCAGCTTGGTCTGAAAAAGATGGTACAATGACCAATGCCGAAAGACGAATTTCATACCTAAATAAAATATCTGAAGGGCCGGCTGAGTGTCTTCCCGATACCACAATACTTTGTAAGTTTGCTAAGAAGATGGGGTGGGGGGAGTATTTTAATTATGAATCGAGTGCCGATATTTATGATGAATATATAAAAACAACTTCAAATACTAATATTGATATTTCAGGCTTAAGTTTTTCAAGATTGAAAAATATAGGTACTGTACAATGGCCTTTTGGTATTGAAATGAAGAATCAACCTTTGTCAATTGGCACCCCAAGGCTTTTTACGGATCATCAGTTTTACACCACCTCAAAAAAAGCAAAGATTCATACCGTTCCAGAAGAAAATTTGTCAGAAGCTATTTCTGAATCTTTCCCTTTGATTTTACTAACTGGAAGAATTAGAGATCAATGGCATACAATGACAAAAACTGGAAGAGTAAACAAACTTAACCAGCACAGAGAAAAACCTTTTGTTGATATGCACCCTTTAGATGCTTTGAATAGAGGCATTAAAGAAGGCGATGTGGTTGTGGTAAGTGGTAAAAGAGGAGAAACCAAAGTAAGAGTAAATGTCACAAATGATTTAAAGCCAGGCAATTGCTTTATGCCAATGCATTGGGGCAGAATTCTAAATAGAGATTTTGGAAGAGCAAATAATTTAACTAATAATTTGGTAGATGCAAGATCTAAAGAACCAGATTTTAAATTTTCTGCCGTCGAAATAGAAAAGTACCAAAAACCAAAAGAAAAAATTATTGTAATTGGAGCGGGCTCAGCTGGCTTAGGATTCATTACCGCCTATAGAAAAGTAAATAAAACGGATGAGATTGAAGTATTTAGTAAGGAAATATATCCGTTTTATAATAGAGTGATGCTTCCAGATTATATAAGCGGAACACAAACTTGGGAACAGCTCGTTAAGCTTAGAGAAGACCAATTTAAGGAACACAATATTACAGTACATAAAGGCATTAGCATTGAGCATATCGACAAAAAGAACAAAATTCTTACCGACCAAAATGGTCGGGAGCATTCCTATGATAAGCTATTTTTGGGAATGGGTAGTAAAGCTTTTATGCCTAAAAGCTTTCCTGAAATACCAGGAATTTTTAATATGCGAAGTAGATTAGATGCGGATAGATTGGTTCCTTATTTAAAAAAAGGCGGAAATGCTGTAGTAGTGGGCGGAGGATTATTAGGTTTGGAGATGGCAGCCTCTTTAAGAGAAATGGAAGTGAATGTTACGGTTGTTCAGCGAATTAGTAGATTGATGGACAGGCAATTAGATGTTTTAGGCAGCACGATTTTGGATGAAGAAATGGCAGCTAGAGGCATTGAAATATTTTATAACGATGAAGTAGAACAATTTTATGGTTCTGAAAAAATAGAAAGTATTCGATTAAAATCTGGAAGAAAGTTGCTGTGTGATGTCATTTTAGTTGCTGCAGGTACTCTTCCAGTAATTGATTTAGCAAAAGATGCAGGACTAATTTGCAACCGTGGGATTGTGGTTAATAATTATATGCAAACTTCTGATGATGAAATATTTGCATGTGGAGAAATAGCTGAATGGAATAATGAAATTTGGGGAATTACCGCTGCAGCTGAACAACAAGCCCAAGTTGTGGCTAATTTTCTAGAAGGAGACTTAGCTGGCTATTATAAAGGTAGTTTATCTCTAAATATTTTAAAAATAGAGTCCTTGGATTTATGTTCTTTGGGTTTAATTGAGATTCCTGTCGGACAAGAAGGCTTTGAAGAAGTGATTTTTATTGATAAATCAAAGCACTATTATAAAAAATGTTTAATAAAAAATGACCGTTTAGTAGGTGCTATATTAATTGGAGACAAATCGGAGTTTCTAGAGTACAAAAATCTAATTTTAAACGGTATAGAGCTTTCAGAAAAGAGGCTTTCTTTGTTGAGGTCAGGACAAAAAGCCGAACCTGTGATAGGTAAGCTGGTTTGCTCCTGCAACAATGTTGGGGTAGGAAACTTAGAAAAAAGTATAGAAGGAGGTTTTACTATTTTGGAAAATTTATGTGAAAACACTGGGGCAGGTACAGGCTGTGGGTCATGTAAGCCTGAAGTAAAAGTTTTGCTAGAGAATTATCTCAAAAAAGAAGAGTCCAGTAAAAGAAAAGCTGAACTAAATTGAAAATCAAATGCAAGATTACTGTAAAATACGTATAAATTTCGCCGGAGGGGTGGTTTCGCCTGGCGATCTAAAAGAGATTTTAATAGCCGCTAAAAAAGCAAATATCCCCGAAGTGGGTTTAAGTTTGAGGCAACAATTAATTCTACATTTACCGCATCAATTGGCTCCCATGTTCGAAACTCATATTAGTAGTCATGGTATTGATTTTCAAATAGATAGTAATAAAAAACCCAATCTTATAAGTTCATATGTTGGAGAAGAAGTTTTTCAAAAAGGAGAATGGATTACCGGTGGAATATACAAAGATGTACTAGATTCTTTTAATTACAATCCAAGTTTAAAAATAAATATTTCTGATAATGCCCAAAGTTTTACTCCATTTTTTTCTGGACATTTAAATTTTGTCACTTCTCAAACCCCAAATTTTTGGCATTTGTTTCTTAGAAAGCCCAAAACTAATTTGGTTTTTTCTTGCCCAATTTTAATTTTCACTAACGAAATTGCCAAAATTTGTAAAACTTTTGAAGATATATTAGCTTACAATCCAAATCTTTCACCAGAGGAATTGTTTGATAAAATGCCTAAAATAATTTTTATTTCGAAAGATGAAGAATTAAAGTTGCCTTTATTTAATCTACCTTATTATGAAGGATTAAACAGATATGGAGAAAAGTCTTGGTTAGGAATTTATAGAAGAAATGAAAAATTTTCTGTCCCTTTTTTATTAGAAATGGTTGAATTATGTCTCAATACTAAGCTTGGAGAGCTATGCTTTACACCTTGGAAGTCCATTATTATAAAAGATATCGAAGAAATGGGCCGAAGTAAATGGTCTACTTTACTTGCTAAATACAACATAAATGTAAGACATGCAGCAAATGAGCTAAATTGGCAAGTAGAAGACGACTCTCCAATGGCTTTACAATTAAAAAATGACTTAGCAAGTGCTTTTAATGAGCAAGACATTCGGACCTATGGAATATGTTTTGGAATTAAGACTTTAGCAAAAACAGAGGTATTTGCATCTATAATGGTGCAGCGAAGAAGATTTAAATTATTTAATTTTATTCCTTTTTTTATAGTTTTTGATATTTCTTATACAGAAGATTTTGATCCAAATGGACGTACAAAAGTTTATTTTGCGAAAGGTGTCCAAAAACTTAATTTAATAGAACAACTTCGCAGGTCTGTAGTTTTTTATAATCAACAATTAGCAGAAAATAGAATCAAAAAATTTAAAGATCAAATAAAACCCACTGAAACAAAAGTAGTTCAAAAAAAGAGAGTACACCAATGTAAAACCTGTTTTTCTATTTATGATCAATATTTTGGAGATGAGCTTGGAGGAATTCCTGCTGGAATAATCTTTGAAAATCTTCCTGAAAATTATATTTGTGGGGTTTGTGAAGAACCTAAGGCAAAGTTTAGATTAATCGAAATTGAAGCATAAAATATCCAAAAAGAGCGACTTAATTTGAAAGATTAAGTCTTTTACTTAATAAACATAAAAAAAGCCAAAACTAAAAATCTATGGCTTTGATTCAAAGGTTTGGGGAAATTCTGTCAGATAAAAAAAGTGTTCTTATTTTGGAAGAGCAGTTCTTTTAACTGAGGTAGAAATTTCGAAAGGCTTTACAGTCTTTTTATTACCCGAAATCATTTCAAAATAGTATTCACCATCCGAAAGATTAGATAAATCATAGACTTTAGAGAATTCTTCAGAATGGCTTACATATTCACTATATAGTATTTCTCCCAGCGTGTTTTTTATAACTATATATGTTTTTTTCGGAAGATTGTCTGCTGTTAATTTAAACTTTAGGTCACCTAAAGCTTTCACAGTAAAATCGCTTGTGGTTTCTGAGATGCTTAAACCTTAAACCCATCGTTTGCGAAACATGTTGCTGTAGCTGAAATTCCTATCCAAACCGCACCTGTTAAAATTAGCTTTTTCATAAATTTTCTTTGTTTTGTTTTCTAATTGAAAAATTTTAAATCTTGTTTTTGTACTTTAATTTTTTGCCTTTTTCGAAAACATTTGATGTTGCAAACATACACAACAAATTGAATATGTGTCAATTAAGAAAATGTCAAAATTGAAAGTTCTTTACAGGATGCCACGATAATATTAAAATTGTGCCATGATTGTAAGAATAATATAAGCATTCGTTTTTATAATGTTATGTTATTTTTCAAAAGAAATAGAAAGGGTTTTGGAGGATTTTTAGAAAATGGTAGGATAAGGAAACACCAATTGGAAATTAAATATTGAAATGGTACAATTTGTCTTTATAACTTTTTTTTGAGTCTTTAAAAAGAGGTCATTTTTTAGATATAATATATGGGTAGAGACAATTATTAGAATTAAATTTTATATTGCAGTTAAATATTTGTATAATCTAAAGAATGCAAACCTTGAAATGCTTCAGATAATAAAAAGGCCCAATCAGTATTCAGGCAATATTGCCATTATCTCAAATCATCAGCACTTCACTTATACTGATTTGGTTAATAAATCAAATCAAATAGCTTCTAAACTGCTATGTGGCGATTCAGATTTGAATCAAAAGAGAGTGGCATTTATGGTCACACCAGGGTTTGATTATGTAGCTTTTCAATGGGGTATTTGGCTGGCAGGAGGGGTGGCAGTGCCTCTTTGTATAACTTATCCTTTGCTATCTTTAAAGTATGTAATTGAAGATTCACGGGCTGAGATAGTAATTTCAGGGCCAGAATATATAGAAATTTTAATGCCGCTTGTTCAAGCAAAAATATTCACATTTTATAAAATAGCAGAGTTTAATGAAACCAACAAAGCCACACTGCCATTCTTAGAGAAGGAAAGAAATGCAATGATACTCTATACAAGTGGAACTACTAACTTACCCAAAGGCGTTGTAACTACCCATTTAAACTTAGAGGCACAAGTAAATACATTGGTAGAAGCTTGGTCTTGGACAGCAAAAGACCACACTTTGTGCGTTTTGCCGCTCCATCATGTGCATGGAATTGTTAATGTGGTATCTTGCGCTTTGGCAGCCGGTGCCACCGTAGAATTCATCGATAATTTTAGTCCTGAAAATGTTTTTACTCTTTTTCAAAAAGGCAAAATCAATGTTTTTATGGCTGTGCCTACTATATATTTTAAGCTAATAGCTTTTTGTAATAATTTATCAGAAACCAATCAAAAAGAAGTTTACTCCGTATTAAAAAAATTCAGATTAATGGTATCGGGGTCTGCGGCTTTGCCAGTTTCAGTTATGGAGTCTTGGAAAGAGCTTTCTGGCCATACGCTATTGGAACGCTACGGCATGACAGAAATAGGTATGGGAATCAGTAATCCGTATGAGGGAGAAAGAAAAGCTGGATATATAGGAAAACCTCTTCCAGGAGTAACAGTAAGGTTGATGGATGAAAATGTATTGGTAGAAAAAGAAGAAGTTCCTGGCGAAATACAAATAAAAGGGGCGAGTGTTTTTAAAGAATATTGGGGAAAACCTGAAGCAACCAAACAAGCATTTAGCCAAGATGGTTGGTTTAAAACTGGTGACATTGCTGTTGTGGAAAGTGAATATTATCGAATTTTAGGGCGAGATTCAATAGATATTATCAAATCAGGAGGTTATAAAATTTCGGCTTTAGAAATTGAAGAAATATTAAGAAAACATTCTCAAATAAATGATGCCGCTGTGGTAGGTATTCCAGATGAGGAATGGGGAGAATTAGTGGTAGCTGTGGTAGTTATTAAAGACTCAAAAATAGACTTTAAACAACTCAAGGAATGGATGCGGGGTATGATGGCATCTTACAAAACACCAAGAAAATATCTGATAGTAAACGAATTACCTAGAAATACGATGGGTAAAGTTACCAAAAATGATGTAAAAGAATTATTTAAAGATTAATACTATGATTATTTATGGAGTAGCGGTTTTAGCTTTTTCCTATCTTTCAGGCCAGCTTTGCGGCGAATACTTGGGAGAGCTTTTGGGGGTTAATGCCAATGTAGGAGGGGTAGGATTTGCTATGATTATTCTTTTGTTTTTTAAAGAATGGTTACAGAGAAAAAGGTGGCTTGACTTAGAATTTGAAAATGGGGTGGATTTTTGGAATAAAATGTATATTCCTGTTATTATTGCTATGTCGGCTTCTCAAAATGTTATTGTAGCAGTTTCAAGTGGTTTTTTGGTTTTAGTAGTTGGTTTTATTCCTGTTTTTGCCGCTTTTTTTACTCTCCCCTACTTGATTAAATTTAGCCAACAAGAATCATAAGATGGAAGTATTTGTAAATTTTATAGACAAAAATGGCCTAATTGTTGGTTTTTTAGCCATTGGAATAATTGCTTTTCTTTCAGAAATATTCTCTAAAAAAGTATTAAATGGATATCTCCCTGGTTCTGCAATTGCTATACTGGCAGGTTTAGTATTGGCATATTTTGGTGGAATTTTAACTGGTGGAGAAAAAGGACTTGCAGATGTTAAGCTCCTGAAAGGCGTAGGTATATTTGGAGCTTCTATGTTCAGAGACTTTACAATCGTGGCCACAGCAATGGGGGCTAGCTACTTAACAATGAAAAAAGCTGGTTGGGTAGGCTTAATTTCTCTACTTTTTGGGATTGTTTTTTTCTTCATTTTTGGAGTTATCTTGGCATATATTTGGGGCTTTCGAGATGCGGCAAGTTTGTGTACGATAGGGGCTGGTTCTTGTACCTACATCGTTGGGCCAGTTACTGGAGCGGCATTGGGAGCCAGTTCTGACATTATTGCTTTGAGCATTGCCATTGGGGTTTTAAAAGCAATTTTAGTAACAATTCTTACTCCTCTTTTGGCCAAAAAAGTCGGCCTTAACAATCCAGCTGCTGCCATGATATTTGGCGGTTTAATGGGAACAAACTCAGGCGTATCTGCAGGATTGGCAGCCACTGACCCAGCCTTGGTGCCTTACGGGGCAGTTACCGCAACTTTTTACACAGGTTTAGGTTGTTTGCTTTGTCCGTCGCTTTTTTATTTGGTTATAAGTTGGTTTTTATAAACATTTACTTTTCGAAAAAAAATCCTGTTCAATGATTTGGCAGTAGGTTCAAAATTAGCTTCTCATCAATCATCTGTTCTTAACGCTTTAGGTTGGTCGCCTGGTTTTTTCCATTTTAGAGATTCTCTAAATGAATAGTGTCTAAATAATCGCCTATATTCCCTTTGGCTGATATTAGCCACTCGTATCTTTCTGTTAATGATTACCAAATTTTGGAACACATTTATTTATTGGGGGCTAGGCAAAAAGTTTATGTAACCTAAATAGAAAAAATTTTGTGTCTGTTACCCCTCTTTGGTTTGCTCTAAGGATCTGTTAAGAAATAAGGTTTACAGAATTGACGAATTTGTTTTGTTATTTTTCAAGGCAAAAAATCTTTAAATAGTATAGATATTCAATGATTTTTTAACGAAGAAAAAAGGCAAAAGAAAGAGACAAAATGTAAAGGTTATTTTGTATCAGATCCTAAACAACTTTACTTTAACGGTGCGACGATTCGCTTGAACGACTCTGCATTTGCCTAATTCTGTAACTAGGATATTTCTCTTTGAGTATTATACAAAGCGTAGAACCAATAAATCCAGCACCACCCGTTAGCAAAATTGTCATTTTACCTAAAATTAGTGGTGTTTCACAAAGCACCATTTGTTAAAACTTAAAGTGTGAATTGCTATAAAAAGCCCACAAGTTTATCGATACTTGGCGTGAAAAACGAACAGAAAAACGAATTATATTGTACTCGAAAAAATATTTGAAATATAAAAACCTATGTCTACTAGCTGAAACCTCCAAAATAAAATAAGCAAAATTCCAAAAATAAAATATAATATTCTAACCCAAAGAGCATGGGAAACTTTATAAGATACTTCATGACTAGAGTATGTTATGAATAAAAGCATCATAACAAATTGAATGTTTAGCCACCTACCCCAGTCAATGGCCAAAATATAGATAGGAAGTGAAAATAATAAAGTAAAAAGAAAAGCAACCAAAAATTCTAAGGCTTTTAGTTTGGAATTACCCAAAAAATTGTACCCAAAAAACATAATAAATCCAAGTGCAAGCGACAATAGATATTTGCCGTACTTATTAAATCGGAAATAATGAAATTTGTCAAAATCATTATTCCAGGTTAAAATACCCATGTTGCCGAGGCTTCTCATCTTATTAGAAATACCCCTAGATTCAAGAATGTCGAAACTCGCTCCTTGGTTGATTTCACCTCCAAAAATGAACAGAAGTCCCATTACTGCCCCCGTCAAAATAAAAAAGGTCAATGTGACTAGAGAAATGTTTCTATTTGTAAAACGTCCCTTTTCTACGGTAATCAGCGGAATCAAAAAAAACGGTAGGTAGAAAAAGAGTAATTCATAAAATAGTATACCAATAGGAAGTATTAACAAAAACGGATAAAAAACCTTCCAAATGTCATTTTCTTTGTTGGATAGTCGATATAAATAATAGGAATATGTGGCAAAAAGAATAATTTCTTTTCTTCCAATACTACCGGGTTCTGTAAAAAAAAACAAAAAACAACAAGGTGCCAACAGCAAAATAAAGTAAGAACCAAATAAGTGCTTTTTTAGAATTAGCAAATAAAAATAAACTACAAATGCAAGATTGAGCGCTGATTGAAAAAAAAACACAATATGCTTCAAATTAATACCTAAAATATCATAAAAAACGATAAAAAAAGAACCCGAAAGTCCACGCCTTTTAAACCCACCATCATGGTAATTTATGAGCCAGCCACCGAGAGTGTATCCGTTTTCAAAATTAATATTTTCCCAAATTTGTATAGTAAAAGCATAAACATAAAATACCAGAATTGCAAAAAATATCAGTTTATAGATTCTCGAATAATTCCCAAAAGATAGCACATTGTACATAAAACAGAATTGAAATGTTGTTGTAAATAAGACAATTAAAATGGTTTTACAACAATTTTTTACTTTTTATTTCTTTCAACAATTCTTCAACTGCGGTTTTAAGTTGATTATCGGTTCCTTTTGTCAACCAGTCTGGTTCGTTTTCAACAATAATGTCGGGAATAGCTGGTCCTAATTCTTGGTTTTTATCTGTAGTTTTAGTAAACCATCCTCTTGATGGTAGTCTTATAAAAGAGCCATCCATAAGGCCTTTGCCTCCGGTTGAAATCACCGAGCCATTTGTTGGCATTCCCACTAGCTTTCCTATGCCTAAAGATTTGTATGCGTGAGAAAAAATTTCCGCATTTGAATAACTACCTTCATTGCAAAGAGCTATGGAGGGCTTCATCCATGCAGCATATACCAATCGTTCACCTATTGGGTAATATTCTTTAAACTTCAATTTGTCTCTCTCCAAATCTTCAGTTGCCCCACGAGGAATAGCATAGGCATGTTGCTTGTAATTCAATATGGTCATTAAAAAGTGAGTAGTAGAGCCTCCACCATTATAGCGTACATCAATCACTAAACCTTCTTTACCATATCCTGCTGCAGTAAATTCTCTTTCTACCACTTCAATACTTGGAAAATCCATACTTTGAATATGAATATAACCTATTTTCCCATTTGAATATTTGTCGACTAACTTTTTCTTATTTTCAACCCATTCATCGTACAAATTTTTAGTGATATTTGCAGTAAGACGTATAGCCACTTCTCTATGTTTGCCATCAACTCCTTTCACATTCAAAAGCACTTTTTCATTTACAAGCCCATTCATTAAGCTATGGAAATTTTCATCATTATTTACTAATTCTCCATTCACATACAGAATTACGTCATTTTCATTCAGTTTGCTTTTCTCTTTATCTGCAGGAGTTTCAGGTACAACATGACTGATTTTCATCCCTTCTTTTACAGGCATAATTTCAGCCCCTAGGAGTCCTGTGGCTTCCTTTTGAGTTTCTACCCTGTCTGCGACAGTGAGCCCCATGTGGCTTGAGTTGAGTTCTCCCAAAAGTAAATTAAACATATCTCTAAAATCGTTACTTGTACTTGCATTAATACAACGCTCTTTATATTTTTCTCTAAGTTTTGCACAATCGTGTCCATGAAATTTTGGGTCATAATATCCGTCGCGAATGGTTCTCCAAGCTTCTTCAAAAACCTGAGTACGCTCGCCTTTAAAATCAATTTTTATTTTAGAAACAAAGGGTAGGTTTTCGGAAACGCTGGTTTTAATATCAATACGGGCTATTGCACCTTGTTTTGCATAATATAAATATTTTGCTTCTTTATCGAATGAAATCGAACTTGGGTTGGAGGCTCCTTTTGTTATTTCTTTTAAGTCTTTTCCATCCCATTTTATGCTGTAAAGATCGGTTCCTTTTGCCGTATTGCTATTGGTGGTATAATAAAAGGTTTCGCCATCTTTAGAAATTACAAAGTTGTTTTCATCACCAGGGAAATTAGTGACTTGAACTATTTGTTCATGAATTTTATCAAAATCTATTTTTATGGGTTTTGGAGCTTTGTCTTTTTTATCAGAGCCAGTTTTTAATGCTGCAGGTTCGGCAGTTGGGGTTTCCTTATCCTGCCAATCTTGTGTTTCTTTTTCCCAGTCTTCTTTTTTTAGCCAGACAAACCAAACATCATTGCTTTTTCCGGCACTTCTTTCTGAAATAAAACCAAGTTTTGACCCATCGGAACTTCAGAAAGGCTGAGCGTCTGTTCGAGGGTGCATTGAAACATTGACAGGTTTTGAAGAATTATCCGCAGCTTGAATAAAAACTTCTATGTTTGTATAAAGGTCATTTTGAGAATATGCCAACCATTTATTATCAGGGCTCCAGGTTATTCCGTTTGCGGGGCTCCAATTTTCGTTCAATATTTTTTCTTTGCTGAGTTTTCCATCGGGGGCAATATCTGCCACTATTAGTGTACCTCTACCTATGACATAGGCTATTTTTTTATTATCATTTGCAATGGCAATGGAGGTTTCATTATCCAAAGTTTTAGTAATTTGGATAAGCTCATGTTTTAGTGATTTGAAAATATTTCTTTGCGTTGAGTCTGCCGAACGCACCAAATAAATATCGAAATTTCCATTTGCACGGTCACTTGTAAAAAGCAATGTAGAATCATTTAGCCAGTTGGGTTCAAGGTCTCTAAATGCATGATAAGATACGTTTATACTTCTAGTTTTTTCTTTATCCGCCTCTTTCACAAAAATCTCTCCACGAATTGAAAAGGCTAATAATTTTCCGTTTGGAGAAATAGCATATTCACTTGCACCAGTACTTAGCATTTTATGTTCTGAAGCGTCCAGTCTTTCGTCTGCACTGATTGAACAGAAATCTTTTTAGCGGATCCACCCGTTGTTTTCATGGTGTAAATATTCATAAAGTTCTACTAGGAGAGGTATCTAATACTTTAAAAACTATTTCAAGTTTTAATCCAATTGGCAATACTCGTTTTCCTGAAGTTGCTTCAGCTTTAGCAGTACCCCAATCTAATGCCAACACGATTTATGTTGCTAAAAGAAATTCTCCTTTAAACATACGGTCGGCTCAGTTACTAAAAACTATAGATAATGGTGCCACTTGGCAAGATATAACCACAAATATTTATAAAGATAGTTACGTAACTTATTTAACAGTTGAAGACCAAAATCCAGAAAGAGTTTGGGCCACTTTGAGTAATTTTGTAGTTGGAGAAACAGTGTATTCCTCTGAAAATGGGGGGCAAAGTTGGAAGAATATAAGTTATAATTTACCAAATTTACCAGCAAACTGCATTGTTTATCAGGCTTCTGATTTTAAAGTTTTATATGTTGCAATGGACATCGGAGTTTTTTATTTGAAGGACGGCTCTATCACTTGGAAACCTCTAATGGGTAATCTGCCAAATGTCATTGTGCATGAATTAGAGATAAATCAAGCCACTAAAAAGCTTTTTGCAGCCACATTTTGGAGAGGGATATGGTCTATTGACTTGCTGAATGAAGACCTCGTTTTATCTAAAGAATTTTATTCGATGAAAATCAACTTATTCCCAAATCCAAATACAGGAAGCTTTACATTAAAAAGTGATTTTGATAACATTGAGAAAATTCAAGTAATAGATATACTTGGCAGAACACTTTTAGACCAAAAATTAAATCCAAAAGATTTATTTTATGAGAAAGAGTTCAAACTTTTAAATAAGAGGAAAGGCCTTTATTTTGTAAACTTTATTTCTGGAAATTTGTCAAAAACTATTAAAATGGTGGTTGATTAAGGTTTGCAGTAAGTCTTTAATTTTCATGCTAATACTTTTCCATAAAATATTTTAAACTGATTTTCTATCGGAGATAAAGAAAGAATTAATAAATTTATGTTTTATATCCCTATATGAATTTAACTTATACTTTAATTTTATCTTTTTTAGTTACAATTTCAACCTTTGCTCAAAATCCAAAGAGGGAGTTTCGTGGAGCATGGATAGCTACAGTTAGTAATATCGATTACCCTTCTAGCAAGACCCTTACAAGCCTTCAGCAACAATTCGAATTTATTAAATTACTAGACCTTCATAAGCAGGCAGGAATCAATGCTGTCATGGTTCAAATTAGAACAAATGCAGATGCATTTTATCCTTCCCAATTTGCTCCTTGGTCAGAATTTCTAACAGGCAAACAAGGCAAGGCACCCGATCCATTTTACGATCCCGTAGTTTTTATGATAAACGAATGTAAAAAGCGGGGTATTGAATTCCATGCTTGGTTTAATCCATACAGAGCAGTTTCAAACGTTACAACTTCTGTTTTAGATCCAAAGCATATTGCGAATGTTCGCCCAGATTGGCTTTTAGTTTATGGAAATCTAAGGGTTTTAGATCCAGGAAATCCCGAGGTAATAAAGCATGTTACACAGGTAGTTTTAGAAGTGAGCAATAAATACGATATTGATGGAGTGCATTTCGACGATTACTTTTATCCATATCCCGTAACTGGCCAAACCCTAAATGATTCGGCTTCTTATGCCAAAAATTCTAGGGGTATTTTAAATAAGGCGGACTGGAGAAGAGACAATGTAAATATTTTAATAAAGACTATTTCGGATAGTTTAAAATTAAAAAAACCATGGGTGAAATTTGGGATTTCTCCTTTTGGAATTTGGCAAAACAAAACTCCTTCGCAACCATTGGGTTCTGCCACTAATGGTTTACAAGGGTATTCTGATATATATTGTGATGCTAGAACCTGGCTTCAAAATTCTTGGATTGATTATATAGCACCACAAATTTATTGGAATACGGGCTTGGCAGTAGCGGACTATTCTATTCTTCTGCCATGGTGGGCAAATAATGCTTTTGGGAGACATTTATATATTGGACATGCTGCCTACCGAATTAATGCTACGGATTCACAGGCATGGAAAGTCCCAAATCAAATGCCAATTCAGATAAAAATGGCGAGAAATACGACTAATGTGCAAGGAGGTATTTTCTACAATACTACTTCTTTAAATAAAAATCCATTAGGTTTTAGAGATTCTTTAACGACAAAAATTTATGCTACTCCTGCTCTCATGCCAACCATGCCATGGAAAGATGCCGTGTCTCCACCAACCCCGCAAAATTTAAAAGTTAGTCTCTCAAACTCAGGGCTACAGTTGCAATGGTCAAAATCTCAGAGTGGAACCTCAGAATTTGATAAGATTAGAGGATACATAGTGTATAGATTTTCAAATAATCAAATAGTTGACTTTACAAAACCAGAGGCAATACGAACCATTATTTCAAAAGACACTACTGCATTTTTTGATTCTGAAATTTCTACTTTAGTCTCTAGTTATACCTATTTAATTACTGCTTTTGATCGCTTGCATAATGAAAGCCCAGCTTCAAGCCCAGCTTCTGTTGTAGTAGTGACAGGTTTGGAATCTGAAAAAACAAACAGAAACGAGCTGTCTCAAAACTATCCCAATCCTTTTTCTGAAACAACTCAAATTGACTTTCGCTTAGCCAAAGCAGGTAAAGTAACTTTAAAAATTACTGATTTAATGGGAAGAAAAATAAGCACCTTAATAGAAGAATTTAAAAAGGAAGGAAACCATAGTATTACTTTACAAAATTCAAGTTTGGGGTCTGGAGTGTATATTTATGCTTTAGAAACCACTGATGGTGTTTTAAGTAAAAGAATGGTATTGCTAAGATAGTTGTAGTCTGAATAAGCTTTTTTATCAGTTCTACAAAAATGAATCCAGATTTTATTATAGGGAAATTCCCAATTTTACACCTTGTGCTATGGCTCTTGTTGCATCTAAATCTCCAGCTTCTAATGCTCCCCCAATTAAATGCACCGCATTAAAATTTTCTTTCAATTTAGTATAGAGTTGATTATTTGAAACTTGACCTGCACAAATTACTACATTATCTACTTCTAAAATTTGAGGAACTCCACGCACGGTGATATGCAAGCCAGCATCATCAACTTTATGATAGCCAACTTCACTTATCATTTTTACTTTTTTCATTTTTAATGCAGAGCGGTGAATCCAACCTGTAGTTTTACCTAATCCTTCTCCTAACTTTCCTTTTGAACGTTGTAACAAAAAAACCTCTCTTGGTGCTTTTGCTATTTCATTATTCATTAAAGCACCTCTGTTTTTGTATGACATATCTACACCCCATTCTTTCATGAAATCTTCAATACTTACATTTTCTGAATGCGTTAAAAATTCAGCCACATCAAAGCCTATTCCCCCTGCGCCAATTATAGCCACTTTATGTCCCACAGGCTTTTTATTTAAAACTACATCCGTATAAGTCAATACTTTAGAGTGATTTTCCCCTTCAATATTCATTTTTCGGCCATTTACGCCTGTTGCTATCACAATTTCTGCAAAATCATTCACAAGCGATTCATGAAAAATAGTATTTATGTGAACTTGAACTTTGTGAATTTCCAATTGTCTGGAGTAGTAACGCAATGTTTCGCTAAACTCCTCTTTTCCTGGTATTTCTTTTGCAATATTAAATTGCCCTCCCAAAGTATTTTGGCCCTCAAATAAGTGTACTTCATGTCCTCGTTGTGCCAAAGTTACAGCACACGACAGTCCGGCTGGACCAGCCCCCACTACAGCTATTTTCTTTTTAAGACCAGCTGGTAAGCTATTTATTTCCAATTCATTACATGCCCTTGGATTCACCATGCAACTGGCAGTTTTACGAGAAAAAACGTGGTCAAGACAAGCTTGATTACAAGCAATGCATGTATTTATTTCGTCTGTTCTGCCTTCAAGTGCCTTTTTTGGAAATTCCGGGTCTGCCAAAAAAGGTCTTGCCATTGAAACCATATCTGCATGCCCATCCGAAAGTATTTTCTCTGCCACATCGGGCATGTTTATCCTATTTGTGGTAATCAACGGAATTGAAAGTTTCCCCATCAATCTTTTTGTAACCCAACTAAATCCTCCTCTTGGCACCATGGTGGCTATAGTGGGAACACGCGCTTCATGCCATCCTATGCCTGTGTTTATTATTGTAGCTCCTGCTTTTTCAATTTCCTTGGCCAAAAATTCCACTTCATCCCAAGATGATCCGTCTTCAACCAAATCCAACATGGAGAGACGGTATATTATTATAAAGTTTTTTCCTACTGTTTCTCTTACTTTTCGAACTATTTCTATAGGAAATTTTATTCTGTTTTCATAACATCCACCCCATGCGTCCGTTCTGTGATTCGTTTTTGAAACTATAAATTGGTTTATCAAATAGCCTTCTGAACCCATAATTTCTACCCCATCGTATCCAGCTTGTTGTGCCAAAAGTGCACAATTAGCGAAGTCATTTATAGTTCTTTTTATACCACCAATGGTAAGTTTCCAAGGCTTAAAAGGTGATATTGGAGACTTAATGGCTGAAGGGGCAACTGCCAAAGGATGATAGCCATATCTACCAGTATGAAGGATCTGTAAACATATTTTCCCCCCCTCTTTATGAACAGAATCTGTGATGATTTTATGTTGTTTGGCTTCTGATTTACAGGTAAGTTTGCTAGCAAACGGCTGTGTCCAACCGGCTCTATTCGGCGCTACGCCTCCAGTCACAATAAGTCCAACACCGCCTTTAGCTCTTTCTGCAAAATACGCAGCTTGTTTTTCAAAACCATTTTTGCTTTCTTCCAAACCAGTGTGCATGGAACCCATTAAAATTCTATTTTTTAATGTGGTAAATCCTAGGTTAAGGGGTTCAAAAAGGTGGGGATAATTCATGTTTAAATTTGTTGATATTTGGTTAGTGTTATTTTCTTAATTCTTTAAATGAAAATTTATTTTTTAGTTTTTGCATCTAATTTTTTTGAATCTATTATTGAAAATCGATTTCAGTAATTTCAGTAATTTAAGAAAAATCAATAATTTTTTATCTTGAATGTATAGAATTTATATTCATAAAAATTTATTATTCTCCTTTCAACTTTTTTACTAACCAATTGGTCATTTTTTCATTTTGCTCGGGAAAAGTCCAATGCCCAGTTTCCAATGCTAAGTATAATTCTTTTGGAGCATTTATGGTATTATATGACGCAAACATGGAGGTTGGAGGGCAGGTTTCGTCATTATATCCCCAAGAATACATACCCGGAACTGTTAATCTCCTCGCAAAATTTACAACATCATAATAAGCCACCGTTTCTATCTTTTCTTTTTTGTTGTTTACTTCTTTATTGTTTTTATCAAAATAATGAGGCCATCCGCCTGCCCTACCATTAAGATAGCCAGTCATATCAGAAAGTGCTGGGTAAAAAGCTCCTAGCCATTTAACTCTTGAGTCTAAAGCGGCAGTAACAATAGATAGAGCCCCACCTTGACTACCTCCAGTAACTGCTAAATTTTTTCCATCGAACTGGGGTAAACTAACCAAAAAATCATTAGCTCTAAGGCAACCTAAGTAAACTCTTTTATAAAAAAAACGATTTTTGTCGTCTAAATTATAGTTTGGGTAGCCGTTTAGTACTCCATTTCCTAAATCTGCATACACAATAGGGTCCATGTTTACTGGTATGCCGTGAATTCCTATTTGTAAGGTAATTATTCCTTTTTCTGCATTCGCAATATCTCCGCTGTATGGTCGCACTCCTGCACCAGGAACGTGTAAAAGAGCAGGATATTTCCCTTCTTTTTTAGGCATACATAAAATACCATAAAGGCGAGCTCCAGATCTAAAATTTTGAATATTTAGGTGATACACATTTACTTTTTCTGTGCAACGCTCAGGTATTAGGGTCATTTTTGCGTCTATGGGTATTATTGCTAAATCAGCTTTAGCCCCATTCCAAAAAGTATCAAAATCTATAGGATTATTTACAGTTGGCTGAATTGTGGTTGGGCTAAAACCTGCGGTACCAAGACTTCTATATTCTTTTCCATCTACCTCAGCTACAGCAGTACACCTTAAAAATCCTGCAATATTCATGGTGCCACCATCAAGCGTTTGTGTTCCGTTAATTAAGGTCAAAGATTCCTTTTTTGTAGGCTCTTGTTTTTCTGGCCCAATTTCATACCGAATTTTAGCATTTTTTACTAAATTACCAAACTGATAAACAGACACATTAAATTTTACTTTTTCACCAATTGTGTATGTCCAATCGGAATGGTCTGGAGCCACCACTACTTTTACAATCTTTTCTGGCGGCTGGGCAGAGGAAATAAAAAAGGAAAAAAAGAGAATGAAAGTAATTGAATAATTTTTTAATAACATGATTGAATATTTTTTTTGACAAAATTAAAGAAATAATTAGTGCTTTTATACAAGAATTACATTTAAAAAAGAATTGTTTAAATAGGAATAGGTACAAAAAATATAATAATAGTACTTTAAAATAAATAAAAGACAAATTTCCCTACGTTCAATAATTAAATGCAACAATTAAATTTATTTTGGGAAAGAATACTTTAAAAAGAATTTCAAGAAGATAGCAGTAAAAAAAATCTTCAAGCCTCTGTAGGTATAGAATAAACAGACTTGGCAAAGGAATCCATTTATACTTACTTAGGATGATCGTCTAAAATGATATATTTTGAATCAAAAAGTGCTTTAAATTTTAATAAGGTTAATTTGTATACGAAATAATTATTTCTAATTATCAAATTATTAATTCCTCAATGTTTAGACCTGCATGTCGCATTGCCTCAAATTCAATTTCAACTATAAATTCTATTTCTTCATTTTCGAAATACTCTGTATCCCATTCTTTAAAATAGTTTTGAGCGGCATGCTGGATATTTTCTCCTTCTTTTTTAAGATGAAAGATAAGAAAATTTGCAAAATCTAAAACCTCCAATTTCATTTGTTCCACCACATCATCACCAGGCCATGGTGCTTCTCTATCTTCCCATTCGTCTAAAATAAATCTTTCTTTTAGTTTATATTCTTCCAATAAAGCTATTCGTTCTTGATTAGTCATTTTGTTGTTTTAATAAAAATAGCCTCCACAAAAAGGGAGGCTATTCGTGGTCCCAAAGGGAATCGAACCCATATCTAATGTTTAGGAAACATCTATTCTATCCGTTGAACTATGGGACCGCTTATAAAAGAATTAATTTTTTAAAAAAATTAGAGTGCAAATTTCACAAAAAACCATCATAAAAAAAAGACATTTTAATATTTCACTTGTTTTTTACTTAAGAAATCCAGTGATTCAAATATTAAATGATTCTTTTTTACTGGCGTCCGACTAAAATTTAATTCGCCCAAAAATACTACATACAAGTACTATATGAGGCACATTTATTTAAATTCTTAAAAAGCCCCCCTAACATACTCTGCGTCACCTGCCGCGGGGCAAAGGGCGTTCCCCTTCTTTTTTGCGTACGACGCACCGCCGGGATGCCGGCCCAGTCTAAAACGAATCGGAGTGGCGTCCCACCAAAAAAAACAGCCTGGAGCGGCCGCCAGCAAACTCACATCGGCCTGCCTGCACCATCTCAAAATTCTATAAATCAATAGGTTACATAAGTTTAAATTTGTGTCAAAGAATTTTGAACGCCGGGCTGCCGTACCATTTCAAACAGTGCTGGCTGATATGTCAATGCCTGAAATAGGTTGACCGTTTTTAAGGATTAAAATTAAACTTAAAAATGGAATAAAATGGCAAAAATTACAAAAGGGTTTTCGATGACTGTAAAAGAGCGTCGATACCGAAACTTTAGTGAATCGTTTAAGAAAGAAAAAGTTAAAGAAATTGCAGAAAATCGGTCTACTGTTTCAGATATTTGTAGAGCTAATGAGGTCTCCTGTACCGCTGTGTATAAATGGATTAACCTTTATTCAAACACAAATAAACCTAGCAGAACAATCGTGGAATCAAAAAGTGATACAACTAAAATATTAGCTCTTCAGAAAAAAGTGGCTGAATTAGAGCGATTAATAGGCCAGAAGTAAGTTCAAATCGATTTTCAGGAGAAAATGATTGAAATTGCAGAAGAAACTTATCAAGTTGATATTAAAAAAAAATTTGGAACAAAACCATGATATACTTTTGGCATAACCGAAACGAGTTTAACTATAGCCTAAACTTCTTTTATGAATCAATAGGTGCTTCAAAGCAGAGCTTTCATCAAATGATGCAAAGAAGCAAAAAAATGCAGGAAGAAATATTTTTATTGGTTGAGTTGATAAAGCAAATTCGTAAAGATCATCCTACGATGAATTGCCGAATGATGTATTACATGATTAATCCAGTTTTTGTCGGTAGAGACAAATTTGAAAGTATTTGCAAAGAATGTGGCTTCCTGGTTGGACGGTCCAAAAGTTATCGAAGAACTACCGATAGTAACGGTGTAATCCGGTTTGAAAACTTACTTAAAGAGCTTGTAATTTCTGATATTGATCAAGTCTGGAGTACAGATATAACCTATTTTGACATCAATGGTGTGTTTTATTACTTGACCTTTATACTTGACAATTATTCTAGAAGGATATTGGGCTACCATGCATCCAGTAGATTAAGCCCTAACTCCGCTTAGATTTTACGTAATAGATATTTTCATTTTATTTAGCATTACTATTGATGCTTTTATAATTGGTTCTGTGTGCCATAGCTCATTTATTCTAACCTTTTTGATTTCTTTTAAGTGTGTTACCAA
>JANOMP010000018.1:0-2022 GCA_031420365.1 Cytophagaceae bacterium | reverse complement strand
TCTTTGCAAGTCTGCTGATTGTAGTCGGAGGGCATTTAGAGGCATTTGATCTGTATAAGACGCTTTTTTGCTTTGGTTGCTATAATATTTTCCTTTGGCTGCATTTAAGCGTTCCGCTAAAAAATCTAAGTCTCTTTTTTGTTTCTCGGTGCGGTAGTTTATAATATAGTCAGTAAGGTAATTCATGCTAAAACGTGCCACATTGGCGGCCACTACGGGGTCTGGCATTTTTACCGAAATAGAAATCACTCCCACTTTTTTATCATAGGTACACACAATTCTTTGTTTTAGGTCAATTATGTTCTTTTCTGTTTGTCGGTTAAAGCTGATGTAGTTATCGCTTATGGGATAATTATTTTTTTGGTCTTTTTCTTCTAATTTTCCATCTAGTATTTCTTTCGTATAAAAAGCTTGAAATGTCATTTCTTTATCGGTTTTATCTTTTATTTTTTCTTGGAACAATCGTAGAAAGAATGGAGTACTTTTCAGCACATCGGGGTATAAATCTGGCCTTACCGCATCTGATCCTCCACTTGCACCTGCTAAATCTACTCCTGCTAAGGCGGCTAAGCCTGCAAATTGTCCCATGGAGCCTCCTTTGCTTTGAACTTCTGGCAATATTTTGCCTTCTGACTTAAATTCTTCTTTTAAAGAAAATGCATAAATGCCCCCCCCAATGGTAAATAGGCTTGTAATACCAAGAATTAGCCATTTCTCTTTTTTGAGAACTTGCCAGAGGGCTTTGAAGTTTATGTTTATGGTATCTTGTTCCATCTGTTATCTGTTATCTGTTATCGGTTATCGGTTATCGGTTATCGGTTATCGGTTATCGGTTATCGGTTGTCTGGTTTCTGTTATCTGTTATCTGTTGTCTGTTGTCTGTTGTCGGTAATCTGTTGTCAGTTTTCTGTTTTCTGTTGTCTGTTGTCTGTTATCTGTTGTCTGTTATCTGTTGTCTGTTATCTGTTGTCTGTTATCTGTTGTCTGTTATCTGTTATCTGTTATCTGTTGTCTGTTCTCTGTTGTCTGTTATCTGTTATCTGTTATCTGTTTTCTGTTATCTGTTGTCTGTTGCCTGTTTTCTGTTTTCTGTTTTCTGTTTATCTGTTTATCTGTTATCTGTTATCGGTTATCTGTTATCTGTTGTCGGTTTTCTGTTTTCTGTTGTCGGTTTTCTGTTTGTCTATGCCTGAAAAACGTTGACTGTTTTTGGTTTTTTGGGTGTTTTTTTTGACTGAAAATGCTTTAAAAAATGGATAGGATTTATTTCGTGTAAGATGTTGTTTATTAGTGTTTTACGTTTAAAAATTACTATTAAATTTGTACAGCTTCGCCCCGTCAGTCACATTAAAAATGACCTATTGAACTTGAATTAATTTGACAAAATTTAAACCTATTTCTTTTTACTTTTATTTTTTTGAATGCTCTTTTTTTTAATTTAATCAGCTTTTAAAAAAATGATTTAATGAATGCTAATCTACGTTTAAAATGATTACTTTTTATTACAGAATTCTATAGCAAGTTTTATTGAAATCTTAAACAGTTTCTACTATTCATTCAAAAAATAAGTTGAAAAATTTGCCAGATTGAAAAATAGTAGGACTGTGTTTAAAATTAATTTCACTGGCTTTAAGAAACATTAATCATTTAGAAAAGTACATTTTGGTTAATAATTCAAGTTCAAATTTAGTCAATTCATTTAAATTAGAAAAGCATTAGAGAGGTTTTTTGATTATTTGGTATTTCTTTTTGGTATTTAATTTAGGAATAATATTTTTAAATTTTGATGGTAAGGAGCTTATAAAGAAATTGGATAAATTCTTTTTTTTAGTTTAATATAATATCTTCAATAATTTTAACGATCCTTTCTGAAGCTTTACCGTCCCAAAGTGGTGGGATGTTTCCTTTTGGCCAATTTTCTTCAAAAATCTGCTTCAATGGCTCAATTAATTTTGTTGGATCTGTACCCACCAATTTATTGGTGCCAATTGTGCAGGTTTCTGGCCGCTCGGTAGAATTTCG
>JANOMP010000017.1:0-2379 GCA_031420365.1 Cytophagaceae bacterium | reverse complement strand
GTGATTTACAGCATCATACATGTGCAATTCGTATGTTTTATTGTTAGCTTTCAAGGCCTCTTCATAATCCTTTATTCCTGTATTTATCCTTTCATCGAGGCCAGCATAGTGCAATTGTACGGCAGCAGTTATTTTTGGTACATCAGCAGCTGTTGCTTGCTGGCCATAAAAAGCAACTGCCGCATTAAGATTGGGCACATTTACCGCTAAACTATTGGCCATTGCACCACCCCATCAAAAGCCTACACAACCAAATTTGCCATTTGAGTCCTTTCTAGAACCTAAAAAGTCGAATGCTTTAGAAAAATTTGCAATATTTTCCTCAGGTTTTAGTGTGCCAATTGCTGCTCTTGCTTCATCTTCGTTGGTAGGAGCAGGCTTCTAAGGCGAAAGTATATTTGGGGTAATTGCCAAAAAACCTGCTTTGGCAGATCGCCTTGCGACATACTCAATATGAGGGGTTAAGCCCTCTGTTTTCATGAATTACAACTACAGAAGGGTACTTTCCATCTGCTTTTGGTCGAGCCAAATAAGCCTTCATTTCACCATTTACGCCTCCATAAGTTATGTATTCTGTATTTAAATCGTCCCAGTACTTTTGGCAATCGCATAGTTGCTTTCTAACAAAGGCAATACGGCCAAAGCGGTCGTCATTCTTCCTGTCAATTTGCTCAATTTATCCAAAAACACATTTCTTGAAAGCCGCTTGTGGGTGTATTCGTCGTATAGATTAATGATTTCCTGTTGCATGATTAAAATTTAGATTATTTAAGATTTAAGTATAGTACAAAGTTACCCAATTGTATAAGTTAGCCAATTATCAAAATTTATTTTTAATAAAAAAGCCAAACAAGCGGTTAACTATTTTGGAAATTTGCTAAAATTGGGTAAGTATAGGCAATATAATATTGTATTATTCAGGGTTTATTCTGAATTATTTCCCAAAATTAATTCATAGATTTGTAATTAAATTTAACCTATAATTATGAAAAAAATCTTAATATTTTTATTTACTTTGTTTTTGTTCAATTCATTTTCACAATCCACAACGCTGCCCAAAATTTCCGTAATTGAAAATAATTTTGTTAATTCAGAAGGTAAGACATTTATATTCAGAGGATTAAATACTGCAGATCCTTTCAATTTAAAAAAAGCTAAGCATTGGGATAAATCTTTTTTTGAACAAATAAAAAAATGGGGAGCCAATGTTGTAAGATTACCTGTTCATCCCTCTTCTTGGAAAAAAATGGGTAAGGTGGAATACCTAAAATTACTTGATGATGGCGTGCAATGGGCTGAAAGCCAAGGGCTTTACGTAATTATTGACTGGCACTCAATCGGAAATTTGCACACCGAAATGTACCAAGCCGATATGTACGAAACTACACAAAAAGAAACTTTTGAGTTTTGGCGAACCATGGCCAAACATTTTAAAGGAAATAATACAGTCGCTTTTTTTGAATTATTCAACGAGCCAACTATTATTAATGGTCAATTGGGTACTTGCTCTTGGGCGGATTGGAAGGCATTGAATGAGGAAATGATCGGCATTATCCGTGCCAATGGATCTACAGCAGTACCATTAGTTGCGGGCTTTAATTGGGCTTATAGTTTAACGGAAATTGCCAAAAATCCTATCAATGCTGAAGGAATTGGCTATGTGGCTCACCCTTACCCAATGAAGCGACAAAAGCCTTGGGAGGTACAATGGACTAAGGATTGGGGTTATGTGAAAGAAAAATATCCTTTAATTTTAACAGAAATTGGCTTTTCGTTGAAAGATGAAGTTGGTGCTCATATACCCGTGATAGATGATGGAGCGTATGGCGATGCCATTACCAAATATTGTGATGATAAAGGGATATCGTGGGTGGTTTGGGTGTTTGATCAAAAATGGGCGCCTCGAATGTTTTCTGATTGGAATTATACGCCAACTACACAAGGTGCATATTTCAAGAAAGCTTTGATGGATAGGCAAGGAAAGTAGATTTAGTACAAATTTTAGATAAAATGTGCAAACCAACCGCTTAATAAATATTTCATAGATTTTAGGGGTGAAAATTCTTTTTTCATGATAAGTTTTACAATTTTTGTTTATTATTATTATGGGATTACAGGATTTAGAGTGGAGAAATATTTTAAATAAAACCTTTTAGAAAACAAATCACTGATTGTTCCATTAATCACAAATACGTCCGTGTGAAGCTTTTTAAGCACTGTTAATTAATAACTAAATAATTAAGTACATGACAAAAATTGATAAATATTGATTTTATATTTGTTAACGCCTGATAATAATACTTTTGACAAGTAGTCCAATCCATATTTGATTACACTTATTGCTCTTCTTCCGTGCGTTTTTAGTTTTATTGGTTTACA
>JANOMP010000016.1:0-12683 GCA_031420365.1 Cytophagaceae bacterium | reverse complement strand
ATTTTTTTTTGTGAGTGTTTTTGGCTGAGCTGGCATTCCAGTTGGTCCGACATTCGGCTTTTTTTGACTGGGCCGGCAACCCGGAAAAGTAAGGCTAACAACAAATTCAGTAAACAGCAATCATTAATTAAAGTTTATAAAATTCAGGGTTTCACTCTAAATCCTGTAAATCCATTATTATATTTGTTTATATTCCTTAAATAACCCTAAATTTTATGAAAAGCAAAATTATTTTGGCCTCGTGTTTAATTTGTATTAGTACGTTTGCTCAGAAAAAAGCAATACCTATCGCTGCTCCTTTAAAAGTTTCTGAAGATAATGCATTAGATCTTTCTGTATTTAAATTTCGTTCGGTGGGGCCAGCCTTAATGAGCGGTCGAATTATTGACTTAGCTGTTAATCCTTCATATTCTTCGGAGTATTATATAGCTGTGGCGTCAGGAGGTGTTTATAAAACTATAAACAACGGGATTACCTATATGCCTATTTTTGAGAAATATGGTTCTTTTTCGATAGGCTGTGTAAGCATAGACCCCAACAATCAAAATGTTATTTGGGTAGGAACTGGTGAGGCTAACAATCAAAGAAGTGTAGGATACGGTGACGGAATTTACAAATCAGAGGATGGTGGAAAAAGCTTTACTAATATGGGCTTGAAAGAGTCTCAACATATTGGTGAAATTATTATTGACCCTAAAAATTCAGATATTATTTATGTTGCTTCTTATGGTCCACTGTGGAATTCGGGTGGTGAAAGAGGCGTTTATAAATCAATTGATGGTGGAAAAAATTGGCAACAAGTATTAAAAATTAGTGAAGAAACAGGAATAGCAGACCTTGTGGTAGACCCAAAAAATTCTTCTATTCTTTATGCATCAGCCCACCAACGCCAGCGTAAAGTGTATGGATATGTATCTGGTGGCCCAGAAAGTGCAGTTTATAAAAGTGTAGATGCAGGAGTTACCTGGAAGAAAATTAATTCTGGTTTTCCTTCAGGTGATTTAGGAAGAATTGCCATTGCTATTTCACCTATGAATTCTGATGTTTTATATGCACATTTAGAAGCGCAAGATGGCCAAAACGGTTCTTATAAAAGTACAGACCGTGGAGCCAGTTGGGTAAAAATGAGCTCCTATTCTAGTTCAGGCTTATATTATGGGAAGATTTTTCCAGATCCAATAAAATTCGACAGAATCTTTGTAGGTGATGTTATTTCAAAATATTCTGACGATGGTGGCAAAAACTGGATAAGCTTAAACCACAAAAACATTCATGTGGATAATCATACTTTTTATATAGACCCGAAAGATAACACACACTTTTTTTTAGGTGGAGATGGAGGATTATATGAGACATTTAATATGAGTGAAAACTGGCATTTTAAAGAAAACTTATCTGTTACACAGTTTTATAGAGTTGCTCTAGATAATGCTACTCCGTTTTATAATATTTATGGAGGAACACAAGACAATAGCAGCTTAGGTGGTCCGAGCAGAACAATAAATGCGGCCGGAATAACCAACAATGATTGGTTTTTAACTTTAGGTGGCGATGGTTTTGAGTCGGCTATAGATTGGAGTGATCCGAATATTATTTATGCTCAATATCAACATGGTGGTTTGTCGCGTTTTGATAAAAGATCTGGTGAAACCGTGGATGTCAAGCCTATAGAAATGGAAGGGGAACCACCATTGAGGTGGAATTGGGATTCTCCGATTTTAGTGTCACAGCACAATCCTAAACGCTTGTATTTTGGAGCAAATAAAGTTTATAAAAGTGAGGATAGAGGAAACAACTGGACATTGATTTCAGGTGATTTGAGCCGCCAAATAGATAGAAATAAATTACCCTATATGGGAAAAATATGGAGTGAAGATGCTGTTCAAAAAAACACAAGTACCTCTATTTTTGGCCAAACCACCACGCTTTCTGAAAGCAAACTAGATGAAAATATTTTATATGCTGGCACAGATGATGGCCTTATACAAATAACTACAGATGGTGGCAAAAACTGGACTAAAATTGATAATATTCCTGGTATTCCTACAATGAGTTATATTCCTCAAATAATTTGCTCTCAACATGATAGAAATACTGCTTATGTGGTTTTTAATCATCATAAATATGGAGATTTTAAACCGTATTTGGTTAAAACTATAGATGGAGGTAAAACATGGTCTTTGATAACTAATACTTTACCAGAAAGGGGCTCAATTTACACCATTGCAGAAGATCACATCGACCCTAATTTGCTATTTTTGGGTACTGAGTTTGGTTTATTTGCTAGCATAAATGGAGGGAAAAAATGGAACCAAATGAAAAACAACCTTCCAGTAATTGCTATAAAAGATTTGGAAATTCAAAAAAGAGAAAACGATTTGGTTTTAGCAACTTTTGGAAGAGGGTATTATATTTTAGACGACTATTCTGCCCTGAGAAATATAGAAAGTAACTCAAATAAGGAAGCCGCTATCTTTCCTATTAAAAATGCTTGGATTTTTAATGAATCAAATCCTTTGGGTGGTAGGAATAATGGTACCCAGGGCGATACGTATTGGACCGCAAATAATCCTCCTTTGGGTGCTGTAATTAAATATCAAGTGAAAACAGTTCCAATATCATTAAAAGATCAAAGAAAAAAGAAAGAAAAAGCACTAATTGAAAAAAATGCTTTAACAGGATATACATCCAAAGATTCTATGATGGCACAAGACAATGAAATAATGGGGTTTCATCTAATTAGTATTTTAGATGATAAGAAAAAAGTAGTCAGAAGATATCAACTGAAACCTAAGGCGGGATTAAATGAATTTGTTTGGAATTTTACACAAGCGAATGGCTTTTCTATTAACACTAAAAGTAATTCTGGCACAAACGATGGCTTGCCAGTTTTTCCAGGTAATTATTTTGCTCAACTCAGCTATTTTGATGGAAATTCAGTGACGGAATTGACTGCTCCCGAAGGCTTTGAAGTCAAAAGTTTAGGGCTAGCTACCCTGCCTGTTTCAGATCAAAAAGCGATGGAGTCATTTGTGTCAGAAATAAAAGAGTTTGCTCTTGTTGTTAATGGAGCTAGTGACCATGTTGACTTTTTAAAAGAAAAGCATCAGGTTCTTAAAGCAGCAGTTTTAGGGATTTCAATTGCTGAATTAAGAATTTTAAAGACGCTTACAGAAATTGAAAAACAAATTCAAAAAATTAGTTTAGACTTAAATGGAAATGAAGCGCTTGAAAAAAGGCAATTTGAAGTTTTGCCAGGTATAAAAAATAGACTTAACAAAGTTGTTTTTGGCCTTTTTGGGCATTCTAGCGACCCTTCCGGATCACAAAAGCAAAATATAGCATTTACCAAAAAGCTTTTTTTAGAGACCTATAATAGTATAAAAAGCGTTGATTCATCTTTAAAAGAAGTTCAAATGAGCTTAGGGAAAACACCTTATATTCAAGGATATTTACCTGAATGGGATGGGAAATAAAGGCAGAGCGATTCTACAAAAACTATGAAAAAAAATGGGTGCAAAGGTAATTTTTGCTCCCATTTTTTTATTTTTAACAAATTTATAAGAAAAAATATTCGCTTTTTAATTGCAATCAAGCAAATAAGTGAGTTTATTAAAGAATCTGTTATCTTGTCATCTTAATACTGTAATGCCTCCTGATTTCTTAGTGGTTTCTCCTTTGAAGTCTGTTGCAATAATTTCATAAAAATAAGAATCTGAAGGCACTGGCGTTCCATTTTTTGTGCCATCCCAAAATGTTTTATAGTCTTCAGATTGGAAAACCATGTTTCCTATTCTATTAAATATTTTAATTTTAAAGGTATTTACAAATATTGCATGAATAACAAAAAAATCATTTTTGCCATCACCGTTAGGTGTAAATGCATTAGGCAAGTACAACATTAATTTTTGAGCATAAAACACTTCATTTGAATAGCTATTCTGATTATTTAGCCCCAAAGCTCTAATTCTAAATTTTATTACAGGGTTATTGGGGTCAATCGAAGCAGGGTCTGGGTCAAAACTAAAAACATTTGCTATCATTCTAGAAGTAGTCAAAATTGTTCCTTTATCGTCTAATTTTTCAACGAAATAGGCATTTAGTCCAGTTGGAAATTTTTGGTAGGCAGTCCATTTAATACCGGCACTTTGTAGCGACAAGAACGAAGTGCAAAATGCAGAAGATGTATCAGAAAACATACCGCACCTGTTTTCATATTTAATTTTATAGCATTCTGCTTTTTTACTTGGATTTGATAAATCGTCTGTTACCCTACTTCCATTACCCCCAGAATTAAACAATTCAAGGGTATTGTTTTTCCATCTATAAAATGAAAAGCTTTTTAAATTTTGGCCAGTAGGAATGGCATTCACCTGTAACTCAACCTTATCTTTTACTACAGAAACAAGGACATTAGTAATTGCAGGGGGCTTTGTGCTATCTACTCCAATCACCAGTATGGCTCTCGAAATAGATTGTGTTTGAAGATTGCCAACCCCAGAAAGACCAACAATTTGGTAGGTATAATTTGTTCCACAGACTACGGGGCTATCTGTTAAGGTATCGGTGGTGTTTCTGGTGATAATTCTTATAGAAATACCATTTCTGAATACTCTATAACTAACAAATGCCTTAGCGTCGATGGGTTTCCATTTCAAGAAATTCTTTTTATTTAAAGCACTTACTTGAAAAGGGATTGAGCATGTAGAGTCTGAAAAAACAGGTCTAAGACAAGCATCAATTACACCCAACTTAAAACAGTATTGGTCTTTATTTGCATCTTTTACAGGAATTTTTATGGTATTTGTACCTGTAGGGGGAGAAACAATATTCCTAACAATTCTATAATTAGTGGTTCCAGATTTTTGATAAAAGTCATATTTAAAATTTCCTCCTTGGTATCTTAGTAGTATTGTATCGTTGTCTTGCACTTGAATACTTAACATTCTTGGTGCAACACTTGAACCGTTTGGTGTAATTGGAAGTCTAGTAACTCCATCACATAAAATACCAGTTTTTATTCCTGTTACCGTTACCGTTCTTCCATTTATATTTGGGAAAGTATGCGGCCTCGCTATTACAGGTATTTGTGCTTTGGTTATTGGTTCATTTGGAGAACCATCTCCCCAGTTTATGATGTAAGAGTCAAAAGTATTATTGGCATTTGTTGGAATGTCAATTTGACCCCTTAAAGTAGCACAGCTACTAAGAGAAAAAACGGGACCAGGAGGGGAGGCAACTATTTCAATAGGCTGACAAATATAAGCACGTATATTTGGAGCAACTACATTAAAACTTATTTGAATTAGAATGTAATTACCTGGAGTGCCAGGAGTAGTAAAATTAGGTCCGGGAACATACATTAATGGTGGAGCTGGAAAAGCAGGTCTGGTTGGTTGAAAATAATATAGAATACCAGTAAGGCCACTTCTGTTAGTTACGGTAAATGTGCTGTTTGTACACATGGTAATTTTAGGGATTGTACCGTCTACTAGGTATGGCCCCCCTTTAAAATTTATTTCAAATCTGCCTCTTGGCGTGTTGGATGGCGGCGCTCCAATTGTTGGGCACTGGGCAAAGATTAAAGTATTCTTAAAAACTAAAAGTAATAAAAAGCATATAGTTGTAAAAGTAATTTTCATATTGATTTTAAGGTATGTATTCACAAATGGATGATAAAGGTCGTAATAAAAGCTGAATCACAAAACATTTTATAATAAAACCTACACAAATATTTAAATATAGATAATATTAATAATCAATCTGTTGCTTAGTATAATACGAAATTTTTCATTCGGATGTTGTTACTCTTAAACGAATTAAATTAATAGACTAATTCTTGTTTTTATTATTTCTTACTGAAATAGGTAAACGTAAGTAATAAATAGCGGCTGAGTGTGTCGGATAAACCAAGCGGACAAAAGGGGTAGCATTTTATACGCTAAATTAAATTGCGTCATAATTGCGTCAATTGTGTCATAACCAAAACGGCAGACAATGGAACACTTTCATGCGATTATACAATTAGTGAAGTAAAGAAACCCAATAAGGCTTTTTTCTTCCATATATTTGCGAAGGCTTACCCACATTCAGCAGTACTATTGGGAGATTATAAATTACTAAAATTCTGGAAAACCTATAAAGTAGAATTTTACAATGTAGTCAAAGATTTAGGAGAAATAAATGATATTTCGAAGAATGAAAGAGTCAAAACCAAAGATATAGAGGGTGTTTTTATAGCGTATATTATCAAAAATGATTCTGAATTACTCATCCAATCTATTAAATAAAAAAACTTTGGTTACAGAAATTTGTACAAGCATTTAGGGGGGTTGAGGAGATACCAACTAGCTAAAAAAAAAATGAAATGTTGAAAAATTAGTCTGAAAAGACATAAAAATCAATTTTTATTATTAAATTTATCGAATTACCCTATACTATATTTAAATGCTAAATTCTCTTCTTAAAATCCTTCCAAAAGAGCGTGTCAAAACCCGTTTGATTGACCGATATGCGTTTGCAAGTGATGCAAGCCATTTTTATTTGATTCCAAAGGCAATTTTGCAACCCAATTGTATTGAAGAAGTCCAGAAGATTTTCAAATATTCTCATCAAAATAATATTCATATTACATTTCGAGCGGGTGGCACAAGCCTTTCAGGACAAGGGGTGACCGATGGTATTTTAGTAGATTTAAGTAACTATTGGAGAAAAGTTTTGCCTGAAAACAATGGCCAAACTATCCGCATTGAGCCTTCGGTTATTGGGGCAAATGTAAATGTTGCTCTAAAAAAATATGGTCGCAAAATTGGACCCGACCCTGCCTCAATAAATGCGTGTATGATGGGTGGCATTTTATCAAATAATTCATCTGGTATGTGTTGTGGTGTAGTGCAAAATGCCTATCATACACTCAAATACATTACTTTCGTCTTGCCAAATGGACAAATATTTAATACTGAAAACCCAGACGATTATATTCGATTCGAAAATGACGCTTCAGAAATTGCTATTGGCCTGAAAAAATTACGTAGTGAAATTTTAGAAAATCCCACTTTATTTGCCAAAATCCGTAAAAAATACAAACAAAAAAATACCGTAGGTTACGGCATGAATGCCTTTGTGGATTATGAACATCCATTAGATATTTTGGCCCATTTAATAATTGGAGGGGAGGGTACATTGGCGTTTATTGCTGAGGCTGTGATGAACACCGTTCCAGATTTGCCATATAAAATGACCGCAATGCTCTATTTCGAAAGCCCTGAAATAGCTTGTAATGCCATTTCAGATTTGATAAAAACGGGTGCTGCTGCCTTAGAGTTTATGGATAGGGCATCTTTGCGGTCGGTAGAAAACATGCCTGGCGTGCCAACTTTCTTAAAAGAATTATCTAGAAATGCTGCTTCTATTTTATGCGAATTCCAAGAAGCAACCGAAGTTAAACTCTTAGAAAAATACGAAAATGCAAAAGCCACATTTTCAAAATTACCACTAATAATTGAACCAGATTTTACACAAAATCCTTCAGAACAGGCAATTATGTGGAAAATTAGAAAAGGAATGTACCCTTCTGTCGCTGGAATGCGTGCTAAAGGAACTTCAGCTTTGATGGAAGACTTTACCTTTCCAGTGGAGCGATTGGGGGAAGCGGTGATAGATGTGCAAAAGCTTTTTGATAAATACAATTATGAGAATGGGATCATTTTCGGCCATGCCAAAGATGGAAACTTGCACTTTGTAATTTCACAATCTTATGCAACCCAAATTGACATTGATCGATATCAAAAATTCAATGACGAACTATTTGATTTGGTGCTTAATAAATATGATGGGGCTTTAAAAGCAGAACATAGTTCGGGCAGGGCGGTGTCTGCTTATATAGAAACCGAATGGGGAACAGAAGCATATCAAATCATGAAAAAGCTTAAAAATCTGTTAGACCCTACCAATTTGTTAAATCCAGGTATTATTATTACAGAAGACAAATTAACGCATGTGCACAACCTAAAAGTGATGCCTATAATAGAGGAAGAAGTCGATAAATGTATCGAATGTGGATTTTGTGAACAAAGCTGCCCTAGTCGTGATGTAACACTTACTCCACGCCGTCGAATTGTTGTGCGTCGTGCTATAAAACGATTGGATGAAGGTGGAGATAAAATAACTAGAGATGCACTTCTCAAAGACTTTGCTTTTGATGGACTCGCAACCTGTGCTGTAGATGGTATGTGTGCCAACAATTGCCCGGTAGACATCAATACAGGGGATTTAGTGAAAAGATTAAGGCGTGAAAACCATTCTTTATTTCAAAATAAGCTAGCTTTAATAGTTGCAAAAAACTTTGCTTTTGCCGAAAACACTTTGAAATTTGCACTAAAAATTGGACTTCTTCTAAATGATTTTTTAGGGGAAAATTTTATGAAAAATTTTACCAAAAATATAAAACGCGTTGTTCCAAGTTTTCCTTTTTGGAGCAATCGAATTGATAAGCCTTCTAAATACTATAATACTTTTGGAGAAGATACGTTTTTAAAAGAGGGATACAGTGGAAGTCCAGAAAAAATTATATTTTTTAGTTCGTGTATTAATAGAATGATGGGGGGTGATATTTTCAATACTTTTGAAAACCTTTGCTTAAAAGCAAATATCAAAATGATTGCCACAGGAAATTCTAATTCGGCATGCTGCGGACAAATATTTTCTTCAAAAGGTTACAGTTTAGCCTACAATTTTATTAGTAACCAAACCATTGAAAAACTTTGGGAAGATTCTGAATTAGGAAAAATTTCAATTGTGATGGACGTTACAAGTTGCACCCAAACTTTGAAAACCTGTCGGCATTCTTTATCCGATGAAAATAAAGCACGCTTCGATAAAATGAAGTTTTTTGATGTTATAGATTTTGCTGCAGACAAGCTTTTGCCTAACTTAACTATTTTAAAACAAAAAGATAAAATTGTTTTTCACCCAGTTTGCTCAGTTCACAAAATGGGAAGCATGTCTAAGTTACAATTAATTGGCAAAGCATGTGCCAAGCAATCTGATATTCCAGCTTTCGCTGGTTGCTGTGGCATGAGTGGCGATAAAGGTTTTTTATATCCAGAACTCACAAAAGCAGCAACTAAAATTGAAGCAAACGAAGTGAAACTAACCGAATATGATGGCTATTATTCATCGTCTAAAACATGCGAAATGGCACTTTCTGATGCTGTTGGAAAAAACTATCAGTCCATTTTGAAGTTGTTGGATGAAGTAAGTTAAGATGAAAACTATTCCTCAATTAATATTAATTTAAAAAATCTAATAAACAAAGAACAATATGACATATCATTTTAATCCGCCAAATAGGGTTTTAATGGGCCCAGGCCCTTCAGACGCACATCCACGAGTGCTGAGAGCTATGGCTAGTCCATTAATAGGGCATTTAGATCCTCTTTTTGTTGAAATGATGGACCAAATAAAAAGCATGGTTCAACAAACGTTTTTGACTGAAAATCCCCTCACATTTGTAGTTTCTGCTCCAGGAAGTGCTGGCATGGAAACCTGTTTAGTGAATTTGTTGGAGCCAGAAGATGAGTGTATTATAGTAACAAATGGTGTTTTTGGTGGCAGAATGGTGGACATAGCAGAGCGGTGCGGTGCAAAAGTAACGAGGGTAGATACCGAATGGGGCAAAGTTACAGAACCAGATCAAATAAAAAAGGCATTAATAACCTGCCCTAAAGCCAAATTGGTTGCCATAGTTCATGCTGAAACCTCCACAGGGGTATTGCAACCTTTGGAAGAAATTAGCAATTTGGTACATGAAACAGGCGCTCTATTGGTGGTAGATGCTGTAACATCTTATTGTGGAATGCCACTAAAAGTAGATGAATGGAAAATAGATGCAATTTATACGGGTACACAAAAATGCCTATCTGCCCCTCCAGGTTTGTCGCCAATTAGTTTTTCGGAAGCCGCAGTAAAAGTATTAGACAACCGTAAAACAAAAGTTCAATCTTGGTTTTTGGATTTGACAATGGTGAAAAACTATTGGGAGGGTGCCAAGCGTGCCTACCATCATACAGCTCCAATTTCTTCTGTTTATGCCCTTCATGAAGCGTTAAACATAGTTCTGGAAGAAGGGCTTGAGGCTCGATGGGCTCGCCATCTGGAGGTTCATCATTATTTAAAAATACAGTTGGAAAAAAGGGGGTTTCACTTTTTGGTTGATGAAAAGTACCGATTACCGAATTTAAATTCTGTCTTTCTCCCGGAAGGCTACGACGAATTAACCCTCCGGAATCAATTATTACAAAAATACAATATAGAAGTTGGTGGTGGTTTAGGAGCTTTTGCTGGCAAGCTCTGGCGAATTGGCATTATGGGTGAAAGTGCCACTAAAAATCATGTAAATATGTTAATTGGTGCTTTAGATGAATTGATGTAGAAGGTCAAATTTTAATAAATTTAAGAAAAAAGGAGTTACATTTTAACTCCTTTTTTTGTCCTTTTTATTAAAAAAATGAAGTGTTGCAAATAACCCGAAAAGGATTAAACCCAATACAGACAATAAAATATAGCCTTTGGTGAAATCGGGATTAATTGTTGCTGAACTAGTCACAATCATTTCATATTGTGGAATAATCCAAGTTAAAAGATACGCTTGAGCAATCACAATTAAACAGACAAAAAATAGCATAATAAAACTGTGTTTTACGGTAAATCTGAATAGTTCCGATTCCTTGCCAACCAAATTGCCTGCCGCTGCCGCTACAGCAATTGATTGCGGAGATATCATTTTACCAACAACCCCGCCGGAAACATTTGCCGCAACTGTAATTACAGGATCAACTCCAATTGAAGTTGCCGTTGAAGCTTGTAGTTTGCCAAATAATGCATTCGCTGAAGTATCAGATCCTGTAATAAACACTCCCAACCAGCCAAGAATTGGTGAAAAAAAGGGAAAAACCACTCCCGTAGTTGCCAAAGCAATTGCCATGGAAATAGTTATACCTGAGTCATTTACAATATAAGCAAAGCCCAAAACTGAAGAAATTGTAACAATAGGATACTTAAGTTGATTTAATGTTTCCAAAAATATTCTTCCTGCTTCATTAAACTTTAAGCCAATAATTGGAATTGAAATTAATGCAGTAATCAAAATTGCAGTACCCGATGCCGACAAATAATTAAATTTGAAGAGGTGTGCAATCTCTTTTCCATTTTGATCAATAATTATGTTGTGTAATCCTGGAAACTCAAATTGAAAATACCCAATTGCATTAAAAATTTCTTTTATTGGTTTTATTCCCCAAGCAATTATAACTATTGTTAAAATTATAAAAGGCGCCCAAGCCCTAATAATTTCACTCACTGAATATTTGATGTCTGTATGGAGGGTAGGTTCTGGTTCGTTGGCAAAACGCCAAATTGCTTTTGGTTTCCAGTATTTCAATAAAACAAGCATACTTAGTATGGAACCTATGCCAGCTATTACATCTGGAAGGGCTGGCCCTATAAAATTGGAGGTAAACCATTGTAAAAAAGCAAAAGAAATTCCTGAAACCAATATTGCAGGTAATACTTCAAAAATTTTCTTAAAACCAGCCATAATTACTACCAAATAAAAGGGTAGAATTACCGATAAAATGGGAAGAGTGCGACCTACCATTTGTGAAATGGCCATTTCAGGTATAGATGTAACTTGCGAAGCCACAGTAATTGGTGTGCCAATTGCACCGAAAGCAACAGGGGCGGTGTTAGCAATAAGACAAATACCTGCTGCATAAAGTGGATTAAAGCCTAATCCAACCAGCATGGCTGCCGTTATAGCTACTGGTGCACCAAAACCAGCCGTACCTTCTAAAAATGAACCGAATGAAAAAGCAATTATGATGGCCTGAAGCCTTCGATCAGAAGTAATAGAGGCCATATAGTTTTTTATTATTTCAAATTGCCCGCTTTTTACAGTCAAATTAAACAAAAAAACGGCGGTAATTACTATCCAACATATTGGAAACAACCCATACAAAGCACCATTTATTGTGGAAAGTAACGCTAATCTTACTGGCATACCATAAGCTGTAACGGCAATGATTATGGCTAAAGAGGTAGCTATTAAACTTGCTTGATAGCCCTTCATTTTTTTAATAATCAAGGCCCAAAAGATAAATAATATGGGTAGCATTGCCAAGATTGCCGATAAGCCAATATTGTTTAATGGATCATTTACTTGTTTCCAATTCATAATTTAAGGTTTAATTTATTTGCAAACTTTAAATATAAGTAAATTGAAATAAAAAACAGAATTTTCAAGTCAGAAATTATGGATTTACAAGATTTAGGGTGAAACCCTAAATTTTATAAACTTTAAATAATGATTGCTTTTTACTGAATTTATTCTTAGCCTTAATTTCAGCATCGGCTGACCGCAGGTATGCCTGTCCAATTGAAAAAATCAGAATGTCGGGCCAACTGGAATGCCAGCTCAGCCAAAAACACTCATGAAAAAAAATCCTGAAGGCCGTCCGTCCTAAATTTTTAAATTAATTATTTAGTTTCAGTACATGACAAAAAATATAATCACTTAATAATAATGGAATTAAGTGTTAAAAAATTAGGATAAAAGACTGATATTCAGTATATTAGTGAAAAAATAACGACAAGTTTTCCTAACATTGAATACCAGCCTAGACCGT